>JBDRHK010000001.1:0-14012 GCA_043816965.1 Candidatus Iainarchaeum sp.
GCATTAATGAAATTTATGTTATAGGCGCCGTCGAACTTTTCCGCAAGAGCACCAAAAACATCAGTCATTTTTGGTTTCCTTGTGCCGACAAATGATTTGGTGAAATGATGGAGGATAATTTCTGTGTCGATTTTTCTAACCAAGTGATAATGTTCCCTGTTGAGCTGGTTTCTCAACTGGGCGAAATTGGCGATATTGCCATTAAATGCAAAGCTGAACCACTTCCATTTTCTCCCATGGTGCCTTTCCCAGGGCTGGGCGGCTCCAACATCACTAGGGCCTGAGGTCGCATACCTAACCTGGCCTATTCCCTTGCTCCCGGAATATTTCTTCAGTATTCCCCTGCTTTTCACAGGGATGTGGGAGCAGAAGGCCTCATTCACTGTTCCCAATTTCTTGTAAGTGTCAATTATCTGCTGCCTATCCTCATTGTATGTGGTGATTCCTGCACTTAACTGGCCCCTGTTCTGCTGCTGAAGGAGCATTTTATACAAATAGAAGGCAGCACCGCCTAGTGGGTATTTATGCCTTGCTTTAGGCAATGACACTGCCGCCAAGCCGCAGGAATGCTTAACTTCACTCATTATTGGGGACCCTAATGTATATGAAGCTCAAGTAATTTAAATTCTTTTCCCCTTGAATTTAGTTATGTGGCGAATCGAAGTATCACTTCTTCCTGAATTTACTGATTCTGCCGGAAACGGGGCACTTAGTGACATAAAAGAAGATTTGCTTATAAAATCGGTTGAATCGGTTAAATTTGTTGATGTTTACCTCCTGGAAGCGAAATTAGATGAAAAAAAAGTGAAAGAAATCGCCGAAAAGCTGCTGATTGACCCAATCACGCAGGAATTTAAGATTAATTCTGAATTTTTCAGGGGATTTGATTGGGCGATTGAGGTTTCGCTGCACAAAAATGTCACTGATAATGTCGGGATGACCGCGGAGGAGGGGATTGAGGACATAATCGGGAAGAAATTTGAGGGAAGTGTGCGCACTGCGAGGAAGTATTTGCTGAAAGGCAATTTGAAAGAGGACGAAGTGAAAAGAATCTGCACAGATTTGCTTGCGAACGAGATTATTGAAAATTACAGTTACAAAAAATTGGATTAATCAGTTAATGTATTGGAAAATGAATTGGAATGATAAAATGAAAAACGAAATTAAATTTTTGGGTTTGGGCGGGAAAGAACTGGAGAAGCTGAGCAGGGATATGCTGCTCTCCCTGAACCTGAAAGAGATGAAGGAGATTCAGGATTATTACAAATCCAAGGGAAGGGAGCCTGCGCAGATTGAATTGGAAACTCTTGCACAAACATGGAGCGAGCATTGCAAGCATAAGGTGTTTAATGCATTGATAGATTATGTAGAAGATGGGAAAGGGGAGAAGATTGATTCCCTGTTTAAAAGTTATATTGTAAAAGCTACTGATGAGGCAGGGAAGAAGAAAAAGGATTTCTTGGTTTCTGTTTTTTCAGATAACGCAGGGATTGTTAAGTTCAATGATGAGTTCAATGTTGCGTTTAAGGTGGAAACCCACAACCACCCCTCAGCACTTGACCCTTATGGCGGTGCAAACACAGGAATCGGGGGGGTGATTAGGGATGTTTTGGGTTGCGGCCTGGGAGCAAAGCCTATTGCAAATACAGATATTTTCTGCTTTGGCGAGTTTGACATGCCGGCGAAAGATGTTCCTGCCGGAATTCTGCATCCGAAAAGGATTGCAAAAGGTGTGAGGTTAGGGGTAAGGGATTATGGAAACAGGATGGGAATCCCCACAGTTAATGGCGCGATTCTTTTTGAGGAAAGGTATTTGGGAAACCCCCTTGTTTTTTGCGGAACTGTCGGAATAATTCCAAAAGGAATGGAAACAAAGGCGGCGAAGGACGGGGATTTTATTATTTCTGTTGGCGGGAAAACAGGGAGGGATGGAATCCACGGAGCGACCTTTTCATCTATTGAGCTTGATGAGTCAACGAGCTCTGCCGCTGTTCAGATAGGGAATGCAATTGAGGAAAAAAAGGTTCTGGATGTTATTCTGCAGGCGCGGGATAAGGGATTATATAATGCGATTACTGATTGCGGTGCGGGAGGATTTTCCTCTGCAGTTGGTGAGATGGGTGAGGATTTAGGTGCCGAAGTTCATTTGGAGAAGGCCCCGCTGAAATATGAAGGGTTGGAGCCCTGGGAGATTTGGGTTAGCGAGGCGCAGGAAAGGATGGTTGTTGCGGTTTCTCCAGAGCATGAGAAGGAATTTATTGAGTTATGCGCAAACGAGGATGTCGAGGCAACTGTAATTGGAAAGTTTGTGAAAACCGGGATGCTGAAACTGCTTTACAATGGCGAGATTGCGGGGGATTTGGAAATGGAATTCCTGCATAATGGCGGCCCAAGGAGGGAACTGAAGGCAAAGTGGGAAAATAAGGGGGAAAAGAAAATTACAATTAAAAATTCAGGGAATTTGGGGGATGATTTGCACAAATTGCTTTCCCACCCGAACATTGCCTCAAAGGAAACCACAATAAGGCAGTACGACCATGAAGTGCAGGGAGGGAGCATAATTAAGCCCCTTGTTGGCGCTGAGAATGACGGCCCCAGTGACGCGGCAATTGTGAGGCCATTGCTGGATAAGAATGAGGGGATTGCGATTGCGAACGGGATTAATCCAATGTACGGGGATATTGACCCCTACTGGATGGCTGCCTCTGCAATTGATGAAGCTGTGAGGAATATTATTTCTGTCGGGGGAAATTTGGAAGGGATTGCCCTGCTGGATAATTTCTGCTGGGGAAATCCTGAGAAGGAGGATAAGTTGGGGGAGTTGGTGAGAACTGTAAAGGGCTGTTATGACGCTGCAACCGCTTACGATCTTCCATTTATTTCCGGTAAGGATTCCTTTTACAATGAGTTTATTCTGAAAGGGAAAACAATTGCAATTCCTGGAACGCTTTTGATTTCTGCGATTGGTGTGATGAAAGATTCGCGGAAAAGAATTTCAATGGATTTGAAAGAGGAGGGGAATCTGATTTATGTTGTTGGGAAAACTTTCAACGAGATGGGATCTAGCCATTATGCGCTTTTGAACGGGATTAAGGAAGGGGCGGTTCCGAAAGTCAGGTTTAAGGAAGCGAGGAAGAATTTTGAATCTCTCGTGAAAGTGATTGCTGTTGGAGAGAAGAATGATGAAAGAATTGTAAGGGCCTGCCACGATTGCAGCGAGGGGGGCTTGGGAGTAGCGATTTCGGAAATGGCGTTCGCAGGAATGAAATCTGTGGAAATTGATTTGGGAAAGGTTCTGAAAGGTGAAGAAATTGATTCTGATGCAGTTCTCCTTTTTTCCGAATCCAATTCTCGTTTGGTTGTTGAAGTTAATGCAAAAAAGAAAGAAGAATTTGAGGAATTAATGAAAGAGCGTGAAATTTCCGAGATTGGAATTGTTAAGAGTGGAAATGAATTAGTGATTAAAGGTTTGGACGGAAAGGAAATTGTTAAGGAAAATTTGAACGAGCTGAAAGAAAGTTGGAAAAAAACTTTGAGATGGTGAAATTGTGAGTTCTATGAAAGGCAGGGGAAGAACTGGGGAACACGGAAGAAAACTGCTTGGCAGAAGAAGGGACGCCGTAATTGAGCGAAACAAGCAGGGGGATGAAAATGCCAGATTCCTCAGGGCAATCAGTAAGAACTTGCAAAACCCAACACCCGAACAAATTGCATTTGACAAAAGAGTCCAAAGAAGGGTGAAGTTGGCAAGAGTTACGGCTGCAGTTAAAAATATTCCAACAAGGATTAAGAAGGCATTAATGGGGAAAAAGAGGAAGAAAAAATGAAACCAAAAGCAATTGTTTTGAGGACTGCAGGGACGAACTGCGAATATGAAACTAATCATGTGCTGAAAATGGTTGGTTTTGATGCGGATAATGTTCACATTAATGAACTGATTCGCGGCGATAGGAAATTGCTTGATTATCAATTGCTTGTGATTCCTGGAGGGTTTTCCCACGGGGATTATTTGGGGAGTGCGAAAATCCTCGCAAATAAAATGGCGTATAAGTTGGGGAATGAGATTCCGGAGTTTATTGAAAAGGGGAATTTGGTTTTGGGAATCTGCAACGGCTTCCAGGCATTGGTGAAGGCAGGGATTCTCCCTGGTTTTGGGGGGAATTACAAAAAGCAGGAAACCACTCTCACAATGAATGATTCCGGGCATTTCCAGGATGAGTGGATTGAAATGGAGAATGTGAACAAGGGCAAGTGTGTTTTCACTAAAGGGATTGATTTCACCATCCCCTGCCCGATAAACCATGGGGAGGGGAAGTTTGTTGCTCCTGAGGAAGTTATGGGGAAACTAAAGGCAAACGACCAGGTTGTTTTTAAGTATGTGAAAAATCCGAACGGCTCCTATGAGGATATTGCGGGAATTTGCGACGAAAGCGGGATGGTTCTGGGGTTAATGCCCCATCCGGAGAAGAATTTCACCCATTTGAACAATCCGCAGTCAACGAGGAAAGAGATGGCAGGCGAGGCAGCAGGGTTGGCAATTTTCAGGAATGCGTTTGGTTATTTTAAGTAATCCTGTCCGGCAATCGGTGGTAATGAATTCTGCCGTTATTTTCATATGCAACAAAAACAGTCCTTTCCGCAGGAGGTTTTCCTGGATGAACTGTGACATATAATGCCGGGTGCTTTTTCCAGCCTTTTGAGAGGTGCCCCCGCACAACCGCACAATCAGGGGAGCTGCGGGTCCCTATTTTTACCCCGTCCGCAATGATTTTTCCTGACGCGTCACTTGCAATTTTTTTATAAGCGGGCTCATATTTCGGCAATTCGTCAGGGCCGGCTAAGTCAAAGGCCCCTTTTCTCCTAAACCTGAACCCGCCGGCAAATTTTTTCATACTAACCTATAAAATAATGGCGTCGGGATTTATTTAGGTTACTGTTCAGGGCAAATAATCAGTGTATAACCAGCCACCTAATTCCCCTCCGCAGCGCGAAAAAGAACTGCCTTGGGCTTCTCATTTCTGCGAGGATTGAAAGCAGGATTTTCGGGCGAAGGTAGAATTTTCTCAGGCCTTTCTGGCGGATTTTTCTCAGTTCTTCCTCGGTGAACCCTTCCGGAATGTAACTTGCTTTGAAGAGAAAACAATTCTCCCAACTCACATTCTCGAGTTTTTTGCTCTTAATCAAATCATCGTAGATTTCGGTTCCGGGAAATGGTTGTAAATAGGAAAAATTAATCCTTTTCAGCGGGAGGGTTGTAACAAAATCAATTGTCTGTTCCATCTCCTCTTTTGTTTCTGTGGGAAAGCCAAGCATTACAAAACCTATTACATCCAAACCAACGCTGTTTATGAGTTCTACTTTCTCTTTTGTTTTTGCGGTTGTCAGGCTTTTCTTCACCAGTTTCAGGATTCTGTCAGAACCTGATTCGATTCCAACAGAAACACTGTAAAGGCCGGATTTTTTCATCAGAATAAGGAGTTTTTTGTCCAAAGTATCCAATCGCATACCATTTGGGCAGGCCCAGGTAATTCCAAGTTTCTCTTTAATCAGAGTGTTGCAGAAATCCTCGACAAATTTCCTGTTCATGGTGTAATTGTCATCCTCAATATGGATTTCGCGGATGCCGTGCTCCTTTACAAGCAGCCTGATTTCACCCATAACATTCTCCAGGCTCCTGTAACGGATTCTTTTTCCGGAAACCAAATGACCCGCACAAAATGTGCAGCCATAGGGGCAGCCTCTTGTGATAATCATCGGTGCCATTGGGGACTGCTTGAAAAAATTGCCATGGGGGGCATAGGGATAGATCTCTGGCTTCAATAAATCCCAAGAGGGGAAGCCCAATTCATCCAAATTATCAATTATTTTCCTCTCATTCAGGACAATTTTCTTTCCTTTTCTCCAAACCAAAGAAGCAACTGATTTCAAATCATTTTCCTTGAAATTTTCCTTATCCAAAGCATCGACAATCTGGGGAAAACCCAGTTCCGCTTCCCCGACAAATGCATAATCAATTTCAGGCATTTCATTAAGGGTTTCTTCAGGCCGCGCAGAGGGATGGGGGCCTCCCACAACAATTTTCACGGCAGGCGTTTTTTCTTTAATTGCCTTAACCGCATCCCTAATCTGGGCATAATTCATGGTGTAAAACATCAGGCCAATCAATTGAATTTCATTTTTGGCGATGAATTCAACTACTTCCTCAAGTTCCATATCCTCTTTTAGGGCATCTAAAATTCCCACTTCGTGTTTTTTCCTCACAGCGGTGGCTAAATAGCCCAAGCCAATTGGGGGGATTATCTCATCAGCCTTGCTTTTCAGCTTTAAAAGCAGTATTCTCATATAGGAAGTTTGCTTGGTTAAGCCTTAAATGTGTTTCTAAAAGGGGAAAAATTAGCAGTTTTCAAGCAGTTTTTCCTTGAATTTTCCCAAGTCTCTCCTTGAAACCCTTCCCCCTGCAGCAGGGATATGGCCCCCTCCAGTGCCATTCAATCCCTTTAAACTATTCTCCAGGAGCTCATTCACCTTAACCTTAAAATCCTGCCTCCGCGCGGAAATGTGCAAATTAGTATTGCCACGGTCCTGAACCAAAATAATAGTTTTTTTTGGGAATTTTTGGGAAATTTTATTCACGAGAGCTGATTTTATGTAATATTTGCTTTTGAAAGGGTAGTACACCAGTTGTTTTTCAGGATATTTTTCGGCAGCATTAAATCCTTTCATCAGCCGCTTAAGTTCAGTATCATAATTTTTCTTGTATTTTTTGAACTTAGAACTGAGAATTCTTTTCGGGGTTTCGATATTTTTGTAAAACTCCTGCGCGAGCGAATTCATCTTTGCCCCGTCAACAGCCTCCACAGCACTGATTAATTCCTTCAGTTCAGTCATCTTTTTCAGCGAGAGTTTGCTGCGCCTTCCTGCGCAGACAATGAACTTTCTCCAGTGCTTAAGGCCAAAATCGCCGATAATTCCGACAGCAGTAACCCATTCCAAATCCGAAAGATTCCCGCAATTGGAAAACAGGTCATATGTTAGTTTTGCTGCAGGGTATTTGCTGGGCTCACGGGAGGACACATGCTGTGCCTTTATCATTATTGTCCTTTCAGAATTCAGGTTTTTGTAAATTTTATGATGGTCGATAATCAGCAGTTCGGCAAACTTCTCGGCTTTCCTTATTGTCGCAGGGTTCTGGTCAACTGCCAAATCCACAAGAATTATTTTGTTGATTTTACCTTTTCTCATTTTTTTTATTGAGTCTTCAGTCAGCTCAACCTCGGAATTTCCCTGTGAGAAAATCATCTCCGGTTTCTTCCCGCGCAGCAATTGAACAGTTTTTGCGGCAATCACTCCTGAGGCCAACCCATCCGCATCCCCGTGGAAAACCACTGCAATCCTGTCCTCGCGGGAAATAGCGGCGCAGAAACGCCTGAATTTCTCTAGAATTCTCTTCTTCACGTTAATCCTTAGCACAAGGTTAAATAATAACCTTTCCCATGAAAAACACGTTTTACGCCGTAAACTCCTAAAATAGGGGGAATCCCCCTTTCGGAAGATTTAATAATAACAAATCCCTTCTTTTTGGAGGAGGTATTCCATGGGATACGAACATAAAAATTCAAGAGGCCAGCAGTATTACCTGCACTCAATTGAGGCAAAGAATGGGAGAACTTTGTTCTTTTTCTCGAAGAAGAGTGAGAAGGGCATTGATTTACCTGAGGGGTATGGCGTAACTGAAAACCCTAAGACAGGCCTGCCACTGCTAAAGAAGAAATAATTGGAAACTGATGCTGGATTTCGTCTGGCAACAGTCATTTAAAGCTTTCATTAATCAATTATTTATAGCTGTTTAATTGCTGGTTATTTGGTGGAATTATGGCACTTACAATTGAATCATTGGAGAATGCGAAGGATGCGCTCCCTAAAGTTTTGAACGATTTCTCGGCGAAAAATAAGGATATTTACCTTGCAGATGCCAGAATTGAAGTATTTGAGGGGAAATCTGCTGCCGCAATTCAGGGGAATATTAAGGGCGCCACCGAGGACTGGGGCTTGGCCACAGGAGTAAGGTGCTTTGCGAAAAAGGACAATGTTGTTGCAGGGGGCTTTATTGGCAGAAGTATGGGTGAGGCAGAGCTTGCAAATATTGAGCTGGAATTAGAGGAAATGTTGGGAATTGCGTTGAAACGGGCAAGGCGGAATGCCGGATGGAAGGCAAAGGCAATTAATGATGCCGGATTCTTTGGCAAGAGCCTGTATTCAACAAAACTGGCAGATATTGCGCCAGCTGTCGATAATTGGGAAATTCCCTACAAAAAGAACCCAGGGGATGTTTCATTGGAGGAAATTATTAAGAGGGTTGAGGATAATTCTAAAGCAATTCAGGAAACTGAAGGAATCGCGTCCAATACTGTTGCAATGGTAACTGGTTTAGGGAGAAAGATTTTCGCGTCAACTGAGGGGGCGTTGATTGACCAGAAGAAAGCGCTTACCGAGGCATTTATTTATGTGGTTGCCCAGGGGAAGGCGATTGATAGCTTTTATGATACACTCGGAGGATGGAAAGGTGTTGAGGTTTTAGATGGGGTGAATGAGTTTGATAAAACACTCGAGGAATTTGGAAAATATCTTGCGGAAGGGACTGTGGAATTGAGCAATGCCCCTGCAATGAAGAAGACTGAAAATGCGACTGTAATTCTTGACCCATGGTATAACGCGCTTTTGAGCCATGAAATTACAGGCCACCCAAATGAGGCTGACAGGGCGTTAAAGAAAGAGGCAGCATGGGCAGGAAGGGCCTGGTGGTTTAAGGGAATTGATGACAATAAATTCGGTGAGCAGGTCGCAAGCGAGGAACTTACTGTTTTTTCAGACCCAACTATTGAAGGTTACGGGAATTACAAATATGATGATGAGGGAGTAAAGGCGAAAAGAATAATTAATATTGACAAGGGAATTTTGAATGAATTTTTGAACAGCAGGGAGACTGCCGCGATTTTGGGGAAAGAGCCCAATGGAGGCATGCGCGCAACAAGTGCCGAAAATATGCCTTTGGTGAGAATGAACAACACCTGCTTCGCCCCTGGTAGCTGGAAGAAAGATGAACTCTTTGAGGATACCAAGGACGGCTATTATATAGTTGGGCAAAAAATTCCAAGCATTGGTGAGACAAGGCAGAATTTCAAAATAACATGCTGGAAAGTTTATAAGATTAAAAATGGTGAATTGGGGCAGCTGTACAGGAGCGGGGGAGTTACAGGAGACTCCTACACAGTTTTGAAAAGCATCGATGCCGTTGCAGATGATTTTTCCATCCACAATATTCCAAATTGCGGAAAGGGAACACCTATGCAGACAATGAAGGTTGGAAATGGCGGCCCGCATCTAAGGGCAAAGGCAACTGTTTCAGGGAGCCATATGGGTGAGTAAGATGATTGAGATTAATGAATTGAAAGCAGCGGTCGAGGAAGGCCTTAAACTGGTAGAGAAAAAGAAAGGGGTTAAAGAGGCTGAGGTTTATGCCTCGAGCAACCATCTCTCAACAATGAGGATTTGTTATGCGACAAATGTCCCCTCAAACGGTTTGGAGGAACCGAAAAGCCTTGAGGATTTCGGGCTGAGTGTTAGGGTTTTGTTTAGCAACGGGATGGTTGGTTTTGGGAGTGTTGATTCTGATTTATCTTCAGCAGGAATTGAGGAGGCATTTAGGAAAGCGGAGAGAAATAAGGTGATGGATACTGATTTCCATTCATTGCCCTCGCCAAAAGGAAAACCTAAAATCAGCAATTACCATGATAAGGAAATCATGGATTTGGATGACGGGAGGATGATTGATTCTGCCTGGGCCACGCTAAATGCCGCATTTAATGCGCTGGAGGCGAAAAAGTTCCACAAAAATCTGAACATAACTGGGGAATTGAATTATCTCGGGGAAAGGATGGCTATTGTGAACACAAATGGCATTGACGCAACAGATGAAAGCACAATTTCCTTGGGGACACTTACGACAATTTTTGAGCTGGAGAAGGATGTTGCAGGAATGTGGTTTGATTCCTCCCCAATTATGAAAAAACTGGATGTCGAGAAGATAGGGGCAACTTCTGTTGAAAAGGCGCTGAAATTAATTGATGCAAAGAGCCTGGATTCCGGGGATTATAAAGTTGTTTTGGGAAGGCAGGTTGTCTCCGACCTCATGTACAGCAGGTTTGCTGTTGAGCTGAATTCCTATGACCAGAAATCAACACCTTATGTCGGTAAATTGGATACTCAAATTTGGAGCAATAGCATGGCTGTTAGCGATGATGCTTTGCTAAAGGATGCGATTGGGACAAAGGCAATAACTGATGAGGGTTTGCCAACCGCAAAAACTGAATTGGTTAAGGATGGGAAACTGGTGAATCTCCTTTCGAATGATTATTACGCGAAGAAGTATAAGGGTGATGAAAGGTTTAATGCGGCAAATGGCTTCAGATTCGGCGGAGGGGGAAGGAATTATGGTTCAGATGCCGGAATCCATGCGACAAATATTGTTATTGAGCCGGGCGAATTTTCAGATGAGGAACTGGTTAAGGCTGTCAATGACGGAATCTATATTGGGAGGATTTGGTACAGCTATCCTGTGAATGGAAGCGCCTCAAGTGATTTCACCTCCACAATCAGGGGAGATAGTTACATAATTAAGAACGGGGAAATCGATAAGGGCCTGATTCCCAACACTTTCAGGATTAATGATAATTTGGACAGGATTTTTAACAGGGTTATTGGCCTGAGCAAGGAGAAACTGGCGACTATTGCATGGGGGCAGGAAGCGGTTGTTGTCACCCCGGAGATTGCGGTGGAAAGCATCAGGCTGGACAGGATTGCGAAGGGATTGTATTAATTTAATTCTAATCCCGCATTGTAAGTGAAAAGTAGTATATATATCTTTTCTGCGGGGCCCGGATTTATCATTTATAAAATTTTGTTTTCACAATACTATTTATTTGGTGGTTGCGTGCTCACAAAAAATGCAAAGAAAAAACTAATTTCTTTTCTCAGGGATGATGCTGCCTCCAGAGATGTGACAAGTGCACTTATTCCGAAGAGGAGAGTGGTTGCATATATTGAAGCCCGGGAGAAAACAGTCCTTGCCGGCGGGGAGGAGGCAGCATTTATTTTCAGGAAGAATAAGTGCAGGGTAAGGCAGCTGAAAAAAGATGGTGCTTTGGTCAAAAAAGGCAAGCGTGTGATGAGGATTGAGGGCGAGAACAGGAAAATTCTCGCGATTGAGAGAACTGCGCTGAATGTTATGGGGAGAATGGGCGGGGTTGCAACAATCTGCGGCAAGGCATCCTCTATTGCAGGAGGGCGGTCTGAAATAATGCTAACCCGCAAAGTTATGCCTGGTTTTAATGAGTTTGATAAAAAGGCCTGCAGATTTGGCGGGGTTTCTCCGCACAGGAAAAATCTTGCAGATATGGTGCTGATAAAGGAAAACCATTTGAAATTCAGTTCTATTGAGGAACTGGTTAAGAGGGCGAAAAAGAAAAAACTGGGGAAAATTGAGGTCGAGGTTGAAAATCTGAGTGAGGCGATTGAGGCCGCGGAATTGGAGGCCGATATCATAATGCTTGATAATTTTTCCCCGGCCGGTGCGAAAAAGGCGGTGAAAGTGATTAGGAGCCTTTCAGGGGCAAAAATTGAGCTTTCCGGCGGCATCAATTTAAAGAATTTGAGGCAATATCTATCATCAGGGGCGGACATGATTTCAATGGGAGAACTTACAAAAAAGGCAAAAATGGCTGATTTTTCACTTTATACGGGGCGAAGAGGATGAAAAGAGGGTTGATTGTGGGGAGGTTCCAGCCCTACCATTTGGGGCACCACAATGCGATAAAGAATATTTTGAAAGAAGTTGATGAAGTGGTTATTGTGGTAGGTTCCACAATGGAATCCTATCTCGAGGAGGACCCTTTCACCGCAGGGGAAAGGGTGGAGATGATTTCCCGCGCTCTGAAGGCTGAAGGTATTTTTGAGAAATGTTTCATAATTCCGGTTCCTAATGT
Source organism: Candidatus Iainarchaeum sp. (assembly GCA_043816965.1). Classification (GTDB taxonomy): domain Archaea; phylum Iainarchaeota; class Iainarchaeia; order Iainarchaeales; family JAFCCJ01; genus JAFCCJ01. Next base: position 12,042 of record JBDRHK010000001.1, read on the forward strand.
AGATGAATATGCGCTCTGGACAGGGAGGATAAGAAGCTATACTCCCAACTTTGATGTTGTTTATTCAAATAATCCTTTGGTGAAAAAACTGTTCGAGGCCGATGGTGTGGAAGTCAGGAAAATGGTTTCCAACCGCAGGGAAATTGATTCTGTCAAGATTAGGAAGGCAATGATGAACGGCACGGAATGGAAACAGCTTGTGCCGAAGGAAGTTGCCGATTATTTAAATAAACTTGGCGCGGTTGAAAGATTGAAAGCCATAATAGAGGAAGAGAAAAAGCAGTAGCTGGTTCGAATGAAAATCGGCCTTATTGGTTTTGGAACTATTGGTCAGGAATTATTTAAGAGGATTCAGAATGATGAGGGAATGGAAATTAGTTTTGTTTTTGATATTGATAAAGACATATTGAGAGAAATTAATTCCTCGCTTGTTGTTGAATCTGTTGAAAGGGGTTTGGAAAGGAATCCAGATTTGGTTGTTGAGGCCGCGGGCTTTGAAGCTGTTAAAGAGTATGCCAAAATGGTTTTGCATAAATGTGATTTTTTGATTCTTTCATCATCTGCACTTGCTTTCGGGGAAACTGAAAATATGATTAAAAAAGTGTGCGCCAGAAACAACACAAAACTTTACATTCCATCAGGGGCCATAATAGGGATGGATGGAATTGGTGCTGTTAAGGATGAGCTTGATGAGCTAAGGATTGAGACAAAAAAGAATCCAAAAGGTTTTGGGAGAGATGATAAGGAAAAAACTGTGCTGTTTGATGGCTCCTCCCGTGAGGCCTGCAAGAAATTCCCAAAAAACGTGAATGTTTCCGCCACCCTCTCATTGAACGGGATTGGCCTGGATAAAACTAAAGTGAAAGTAATTAGTGACCCTTTATTGGAGAGAAACTGCCACTCAATTTTTGCAAAAGGCTCTTTCGGGGAATTTGAGATTCATGTCAGGGGAGTTCCCTCAAAAAACCCGAAAACAAGTTCACTTGCGGCAATTTCTGCATTTGACTTAATAAAGCGGATTAAGGACGGGATTGGTATTTATTAATTTCCCTCCGGATTTTTTTTATGGATTGGATTACTGAAATAAATAAATTGCGCAAGGAAAAGAACGCCATTATCCTAGCCCATAACTATCAGATTGGCGAAATCCAGGATTTGGGCGATTTTTCCGGGGATTCTTTGGAGCTGGCAAGGAAAGCCACAGAGACAGATGCAGAAATGATTGTAATGTGCGGGGTGGATTTTATGGCCGAAACCGCCAAAATCCTCAATCCTGAGAAGAAAGTTATTATTCCCTCCCTAAACGCAAAATGCCCTATGTCGGCAATGCTGAAAAGGCAGGAATTGCTGGAGGCAAAGGCTCAGCATCCTGAGGCGGATGTTGTTTTATATGTGAATTCCAGCGCTGACTGCAAGGCACTTGCGACTTCCTGCTGCACCTCTGCAAATGCGGATAAGGTTGTTAATGCAATGGAATCAGATGTTGTTATTTTTGGCCCTGACAGGAATTTGGCGGAATATGTGATGAAGAGGAGCGATAAGAAAATAATTCCTATCCCTGTAGATGGGCACTGCTACACCCACACCCAGATAAGGTTAGAGGGGGTTAAGGAGAAGATGGAAAAATACCTTGGTGCTGATTTGGTTGTCCATCCTGAATGCTTCCAGGAGGTTCAGGAGATTGCGGACGCAATTGCCTCAACATCAGGAATGCTAAAGTATTGCAGGGAAAGTTCTGCAAAGGAATTTATTATCGGGACTGAGTGCGGGATGCTGCACAGGCTGGAAAAGGAAAATCCAGGGAAAAAATTCTATCCCGCGTTTGATGATGCGATTTGCCTGCAGATGAAGGACATTACATTGGAGAAATTGTACAATTCTTTGAAGAACGAGCAGTTTGAGGTAAAGATTCCTCAAGATATTTCCGAAAAGGCGATTAAGGCCATTAATAGGATGCTGGAGATTACTTAA
>JBDRHK010000002.1:0-9215 GCA_043816965.1 Candidatus Iainarchaeum sp.
CAGCTATATCAACAGCCGCAAGGCGGCAAACCAGCAGAAGCAGGTAACGGTCAAGGCGATAGCCTATAACATCGAGCAGGTGGGCAGGACAATAAAAATATGGCTATTTATAAACTGCAGGGGATTTCTACACGGCTGGGCGCGTAGGAATTTGCGCCTGTGAAATCCGGTTCAAGCGCGCTGGAGGGCGCAGTTTGCGCACATGCCCTTCTTTTTCTCAATATCGTTCTTGAGCTCAGCCTTGCAGAATTTGCATTTCGGCGCAATCACTTTGCCGACCTTGTCTGCATTGCGCTTCAGGCTCTCGGCGCTTCCAACTCCCTTGTTAACCACGTTTGCAGAGCGGCTTACGGTATTTACAATTTTCTCAAAACCATCCAATAAACCCATAAAGGAATATTAACTACGTAAGGAATATAAATATGTTTCGCTTTTTCAGGGGGCAGATGCAGCCTGGCTTCCTGCAAGATATTGCTGCCGGATCTCGCTCTCAGGCAGGGCATAGTTGTAGATTTTTATCTCGTCCAGGGTTCCGTTGAAGTGCGAATATTCTTCAGGGGCCTTGCCAAACCTTAACGGGCCTTCGGTATCCCTAATACCGGAAGAATCGTAATCACACTCTGCCTCTATCTTGCTGTTAAGGTATGTTTTCATTTTCCCTGTTTCGCTACTTATTACTGTTGCAAAGTGATACCACTTCCCTATCTCAATTCCCCATGCTGTATTGCAGGTGACCTGTCCGGAATTAATTTCGCTTACCGGGGTGGAAGCTGAGTGGAGTATGCCGCTTGAATACAGCCATAAGCTATACTCTCTGCCTTGAGTACCTACGCCCTCCTCTCCCTTCCAGTAGATAGATTGGTAGATACCACTTTGGGAAGTGACCTTGAACCAACCAGTAACTGTTATCTCCCTGTCGGAGTGCAATGAATTGGAATCCAGAATCTCGATGTAATCATCCACCCCGTCGAAATGGCACCCCTTTCCGGAGATGCCCTCAGCAGTGCAGTCAATTCCGCCATTCAGGGCGCCGTTGTTTGTGCCTGTTTCATCATTTGCATTTCCCTCGAATTTGTAATATGCAAGAAGGCCTGAATCAGGGCTGAATGCAATATCACCAATCTCCTTTACTTCGCCCTCGGCAGGGGCATCAACAAGCATTGTTTCTGTAACATAGTTTCCTGCACTGGCAAATACCTTAATCTTAGAGCCTGACTTTACAGTGAGCTCAAACCAGGCACTATCCCCTTGTATGTCAAGCCATTGGAATATGCTGGCTGCATAGCCATCCCCCTTTGCCTGCACCAGTACTTTTTGGGGAGATAGTCCTTCTGCAAGCACCACCCTTCCTCTCAGCCTGCTTGTTTTGTAAGACTGACTGGTGGACCAGAAGGACGCTATGGTGTCAGTATTGCCCCTATAAAGGCAACTTGCCCCTGCACAAATCTTTGTGGCAGTTCCCCTCTCAACCCATGTTTCCTTTTCCTCATCAAAATACCATAAGGGGATTGTGCTGGGAGCGGAAGAATTTTGTTTTGGGGAGATGGGCATTTCTATTGTTGCGGTTTTGCCAGGGGCAAGGTCAAGTGATTTTCCCCCTTCCCCAACTATTATTTTCATAAAGCCAAAAGTTTCGAACGCAGTTTCCTCGCCACCCCCCCTTATTCCCTGGAATTCCCCTGGGAAAGCATCTAACTGTGCCTCATCAGCCGGGTCAAAGGCCGTGAGGCTTATTTCTGCATTGCCTGCACTTTCCCCTGTTCCCTTGACTACAAAACTCTCCTTTTCAAATTCAAGCTTTCCACTGTCCATCTCCACAGCGCCATCACTTGAAAGGCTAATTGTTTCGGCCTCTGTCTTCCTGAACATTTTTGCGTTAATTTTAAAATCCGCGCTACCATAGCCAAATGATTTGTGCAAAGGGACATATCCCTCCTTCCTGAATGTGATTAATCCCTTGCCAATTGCGTTTGTCTTGATTTCATATTTGCCTGAAAAATCAGATTTTGTTGTTTCACCTGTGGCAAGGGCAACCAATACCCCTCCAAGCAGGGCATTCTCTTCTGAATCATAAACATTCCCGCTGATTTTGAATTCATATTTGCCGGTTGTCAGCTTCCCGATTATTGCCGGCACTTTTGGGCCGTCATCAGGGGGCTGGGGGCAGCCTATGGAAAGGAGCAGAAAGGCAATCAGCAGAATAAGCAATATCTGGTTTTTCATGCTAATATTATGAATTAGCAGATATTTTAATCTTTGCAAAATGTGTTGGGGATGGAAATTTTAGATTAACTAAATTTATGGAATTTTTTTCTCATTATTGCATTTTTGATGATTTCAATTGTGTTTTCCCTAATTTTTTCCCTCAGGGCATTGGGAAATCCCCCATTACTGAGCTTTTTAATTTCTGACTGGAGGGCAAAAATCCCTTCTTTTCGATATAATTTTTTTAACCTCTGGCTTTCCCGTGATTTTATTGCGATTGTGAATGTTATTTTCTTTCCGGCCGGAAGATTTTTTGCTTTACTTGTTTCCCTTTTTACAATTATATCTGAAATTTCGTTGATTATAATATTAATCGAGATATGTTTGATTGAATTTGTTAAATCTTTGAGAGCTTTCTCCCCATACCACTTTTTCAGTTCTTTTCTTAGGCCAGGCAATCCCTTTCTCTTTAATATGTCCCTAAGCCTTCTATTTTCCGTTTTTAACGACTCAGGAGTTTTTATTTTTTTCCTTTTCTTCGGAGGAGTTTTTGCAGCCATGTAACCCAAGAATATTAACCACAAAGTATAAATTAAACCAGTTGCATTATCTTTCTGCAATGTTTAAAAAAATCAGATCAAAAATCGGATCAAAGACGGGGGATTTTTTTGCAAAATTCCGGAAAACCAAGGCGCCTGTAGAGAAAGTAATTGAACGAAAAATTTCACAAGAAACCCTGAAAAATGTAACAGAAAAAATTGATGCTTCTATGAGAGTCGTGCTAAAAACTATTCCGGAAATTATTTTGGTTAATGGGGACAGGGTTAAGATAAATGGAAAGGATATTTATACACACGAAGGGGAATTTGCAATAAAGGGGTCAATAGAGCATTTAAATGGCTTAAGGGATGCTATTCTCAAAAGCCGGCCTGTTAGGGATTTGCTTAAATAACACCGTCTTTATCTGGTTGGCTATAAGGAAGTGAATGCAAATGAAACTTGGTTCTATATCAAGCTTACACAACATCCCGCAGAGGGCGAGGATATATTATATAAGCCGGACGTAAAATCCTAACTAGGATTTCTTGAAATTCTGCAATCATCGGCGAATTTTAATAATTCTGTGGAATAAACAGCGTATGTAGTAATGGTTTTATCCTCCAATATTTCCTTTGTTACATTCATTTCTTCCCCGCCCAATTCCCATTTTTGGTTTTTAGCATCCCAAGAATTCCTTTTGGTTATTTCACAATCGCTGAAAATTTCCCTTAAATTTTTTCCCACCATCCATGTGTCATAGGGGATAAAATTCCATCCTTTCTTAATAATCAGATCCCCATATTTGTGGGGTTTTGATGGCTGGTCCCCATCCAAGGAATAATTGCCAGAACTGTCGAGCTTATAGTTCGGGTATGGGCTTGTTGCGGGAATGGATAATTTGCAGTCACTGACTGAAAAAATCCAGCCAGAACCGGCATGTGCATGGAAATATTTGCTGCGGAATTCATTCTGAAGAAAAGAATGGTTTCTTGAATCAGGGGCTCCCCAATCATCCCCAATAAAAAGTTCATATCTGTTTACGGCAGGGGAATGCATCCAAATATATTGGGCGGTATCTTGTGAACAGGTTGTAATGCCCTTATCAAAACTGCTCCAGTATATGCCGCCCAGTTCATTTAACATTTTCAGGGGCACTAAGTTCCATCCTTCATGGATATCGAAAGTGATTGTTCCTTCCCCATGCTCTGTTTCACTTATCCAGTTAATTCCTGAGCCCAAGGCATTTACGCAGGTGGAAAGGAGTGTGAGTGAAATAAAAATTATGAAAATCTTTTTTGTCTGCATTTTTTTCACCTATTCATCCGGCAGCGGAGGGGGGGATATTCTGTCCCTCCTCGCCTTCTCATAAACACACGCAAGTTTATCTGATTCTGTTGAATAAATGACCAAAATTTCTCTCTCAGGGGCATAAAATACTCCGCCCCTGATTTCGTCCCCGATTTCAATCGTTTCAGAACAAGAGGGCGGGAGTTCCCTTATCATTTGTTCTGTAATGAATGATGGATATGAGGCCTGCCATCTTTCAATTTCAGCATCCGGGCCAAGGACTATGTTTACCTGGCTGTCATTGAGGGCAAATGCCTTCATCTCCTCTGAGTTCATTTCAGAAATTGGCTTATCAGGAATGTTATCCTGGGAGCAATTCCCGCTTGGATCTGTGCAAATTTCGGTTCCTTCCAGGCAGCCAAAGAATAACATTAGAATTGAAAAAAGCAATATTAATTTGAACATTTTACCCATCCTATCTGAAAGGAAGATTAGTTCTAACTTATATATAAGATTTACCGAAATCAATTCCCTTCCCTTCGCTGCCCTTGCTTAAAAGGAAAATCCTGCTCTGCTTGTCCTCGTCAATTATCTTGTAGGGGAGTTTTTTCACCAATTTTTCGGTGAATTCCTTCACATCTGCGTGGAATGGCATGTTTTCCTCTTTCAGGCGCTTTCTGCTGTATCCGAGGAACATGTAGGCCTTTACTTCAATGAAATCCGGGGAGGCTTTGGTGAATAGGTCCGCATACTCATCCAACAATTCATCCATATCATTCAGGCCCTTAATCAAAGTATAACGGATTACTGTGCGGCAGTTCATTTTCGTGAGGAGGGAAAGGGATTTATTCAAGCGCCCCCAGCCATCCTTAAAATTCGGCATATTAATTTCCTTAAATAATTTTTCATTGGGGGCATCAACTGAAAGATACATTTGTGTGGGGAGGGCATCCTCATCAATCAAAAGCTGCAGCATCTCAGGCTCCTGGCCATTGGAAACTATGAAAATTGATTTTGTGCCTTTTTTATTTTTCAGCAACTTAACGAGCTCAGGGAGTTTTGGGTAAAGGGTAGGTTCTCCAGAAAGGGAGATTGCATAATGATTTGGCTCTTTTGATTCAACAAGTTTTTCTTTATTGACATTTTCAAACCCGCCAAACCCGCTCAGCAATTTCTTTCTTTCTGCAATCAGTTCCTCAACAATCTTTTCAGGTTCATCCGCATTCTCAAGCATTAATTTCTGGTTCTTCATATGTTCCATAGGGCGCCAACAGAAAATGCAATTGTTTTCGCACCATGCGACAACGGGGGTGAATTGCATGCAACGATGGCAGTCAATTCCGTAGAATTTCTGCTTGTAGCAAACCCCTTCATTTCTAAGTGCCTTTTTGTTCCAGAGGCATATCTGCACTGCTGAGTGGTTAAACAGGCCATAACTTTTTTTCCTGAAAACTTCCTGGACTGATTCAGGGAGCAGTTGTTCTGAACTCATAGTTACTTTTCCCCTCAAAAGCAATAAAAAGATGGGTTTAGGGCTGAAACGCAGGTTTTAAAAGAAGCACTAAGTATTACTTAGTAATATGGAACATATCAGCTTTAAACTGGAAAGCATAATTGCAAAACAAATTGAGAAAGTAATGCGAGAATTCAATTATACCACAAAAACAGAGTTTATTAGGGATGCGATAAGGGATAAACTCAGGAAACTGGATGAAGAAAGGGCTAAAAATAAGGCATGGGATGCATTGTTCGCCGCAAGGGGAATACTGAAGGGCAAGCTGCCGGTGCAAACCAGAGAGGAAGATTTGGAATTTGAGAAAAAGATTGATGAGGAAATCAGGGAACACTACGAAAAAAAGTTTGGGATTAAACTAACGTAATTTCTTCCGGCCTCATTACCTCAACAATTGAAGCCAGCAAATCAAAGAAATGGTTATCCCTCGTAACCAGAACGGCATTATTGTCTCTTGCGATAATTGCATGGAGAACATCCTTGAAAGGAAGCGCCCTATTTCTCTTCCGCCACTCTTTCCTTGCTTCAAAAACCTGCTCACCATTAGCATCAACCTTTTGGACTATGTTCTTAAACTGGGAAAATATTTCTTTTATCTGTTCCTTTGAAAGCCTGGTTTCCAATTCAATAACAACTACATCTGAAACAAGAATCTCAATGCCTCTTCTTTTGCATTCCCTCAAAAACTGGAAAGCAAATTCCCCCAATGGCCTTATACCGTCTTTCCTGTCCTCGAAATAGTCCCTCCAGATTGCAGTGTCAAGGTAGAATTTTTTCTTCATTATCTCACCAATCAGAAACAGCAAAAGAGTGTTTTAAAAATCAATCTAGGGTGGGTTTCCGGTGCGGATTGTGGGAGGGAAATTATGCTAAAGCACAATATTTGCCCTTAAATCATCAATAAAACCGTTATGTAGAGGGGTATAAAAGTAAAGATATATAAATAAGTTAGACTTTTCTATTACAGTGGTATAATGTATAAGTACACAATTGCAAGGCAACTAGCAACAAAGAGGGTCATAACCAACAGGGGAGATGAGGTGGGCAAATTATCCGACCTCCTCGTAGAGGAGAGGAGCGGGGACATCGAAGCCTTGCTGGTTGAAGTTGACAGGGACAGCAAATTGCTGAAACGGGTTGACTCAAAGGACAGGATTATTCAAATTCCCTATTCTGCCGTAACCGCAGTAAGTGATGTGTTTATAGTGGATGAGAGGGAACTGGCCTCTCCAAAATCAGCCTAACTCCTCCAACGCCTTTTTTGTCTCGAAAAATAGTTTCTATAATTCAACCACTAATTCTTTTTTCTTTAAATCAACTGAACTAAAAAGTTTTGCCGCCCTATTGCCATTTTTTGCGGCCAAATCCATCTTATACATAATTTCTTTTTCACTTGCCCCATTTGCAAGTGCAATATTTATTGCATCAACCAGTTCCTGGATTTCAGAAAAATTCCCGTAAATCAGCTCTGCCTTTATTTTACTTTCATCAACCTGTTTGTTGAACTTTTCCCTTGCATCCAGTTGTTGATTCAAACTGAATTCGGCCCTTTTGATTTGCTTTTCTTTCTCTGCCTTTACAGGCGCCTGTTTTCGCGCAGAGAGTGATTCTGAGAAATGCCCATCGAGGTATTGGTTTAATGATTCAACCCTGCTTGCGGGCTTCAGCTGCCCATCTTTAATTGATTTGAAAGCATATGGCAGCAATAAATCGCCGGCAGCAACAGGCTTTAAATTGGCTTTTTTCGGTTCTGAGTACATTTTTTTCACTGCAGACTGCAGTTTTTTTAGCTGTTTTTCACCCACTTCTTTTGCCTTTTCGTTCTTTTCAATCCCTGCCAGAAACAGGGATTCCTCGGCAGCAACAGGGGCAATATTGACGCCTGAAACAAGGGTCCTTACGGCATCGTTGGAACTTTCGGCGAAAAGGGAGGTTCATTACTGAAGGGAAATTTCCTTTGGGTTAATTCCTTTTGAGCTGGGAAATTTGTAGATTTCGCCCTTCTTTATTGTCCTGTCCTTCCACTCCTGTTTTTTGAATGCTGAAATGATTTCCATTTCCTTGTTTGTGAGAATGAGGTTGCTATCGGCAAATAACTCGAAGACCAAAAAATAATCCCTGAATTCCATTACCGCAATCCTGTCTGCCTCGTGCTGTTTCAGTGAGAGTATTTGTTTGTTGTAAAGGTTTTTGTGGAGAAAGGATGCAAAGCCTGTGGGGTTTTTCCTTGCCGCAAGCTTGTATTGGGAGATGTAGAATGCGGAGGGATTAATAATCAGGCTTTTTGTCCCTTCCTTTGTGTGGATTCTAAAACGGAAAACATCCTTCTCAATCTGCTGGATTTTGTTTATGAAGCCATTAAGCAGTTCCTGCATTTCCAGAATTTGGTAGGCGAGGGTTAAATTGGTTATTTGCATTTCATTAATTAAGGCGGATAAATCTTTTATTTGGGGCGCTTGGGCAAATTTTTTCATTTAAGGTGCTTCAGCATCTTTTTCACAAGGCCTGGGTCGGTAATCAGTTTTGCGGTGATCTTTACCCCTGTTGCAAGCTCTCCTCTTGCAAGCTTCATGACATCCTCTGAGGAGATTTTGTCCACAAGCGACTCAAACTCATTGTCGGTTATTTCCTCAAGCATTTGCCTGATCTTTAAAATCTTCTTCAATGAATTGCCCTTTGCATCATACCATAATTTGTTGTATGCTTTCAAGGAGTCATGCGAATAATCTTTCTTTTCAACTGCCTCTGCAACAACCCCTGCCGCAATCTGCGCAGCCTGCATAGCCAAAGCAATTCCCCCCCCATGGACAGGATTAACCTGATGTGCGGCATCCCCAACAACAACCAAATTATCTCCAGTCATGTCCTCCAAAAACCCGCCTACAGGGATTGCACCTGCATTGACATGGATTATTGAACCCTTTTTCAGCCCTTCCATAGATGCTATCCACTTATCGAGATATTCCCTTGCGGTTTCCTGAACAGTTCCGCCAATTCCTATTCCAACATTGGCTTCGTGCTCCCCCTTGGGGAATAACCAGCAATATCCACGTGGTGCGATGTCATTGCCGAAATACAAATGGATTCTGTCAGGGCCCTCAAAATCAATTCCTGCCATCTCATACTGGAAGCCTGAATCAACGTCAATAAGCTTGCCTGTTGTGTTAATGCCCATCTTTCGCGCGATTATTGAATCAACACCGTCAGCGGCAATAACAATGTTTGCGAAAAATTTCTTTTCCTCGCCGTGCTGGTTAACGATAAGCTCAACCCCATTATCCTTCCTCTCAATCTCTTTCACATGGCTTTTCACGAAAATTTTAGCGCCTGCATTTGCCGCCTTCCTTGCAATCCATTTTTCGAAAATCCTCCTTTCCAAAACAAATCCAACAGTTTCCTTTGAGGTTACCTCAATCTTCTTTCCGCTTGGGGAGTATAGTGCAGCACCCTTAATGCCCCATGATGCCCATGCAGGGTCTGGCTCTATGCCAAGCCTTTCAAATGCAGCCCCACCTAAACCCTCTGCACACCTTACAGGAACCCCTATCTCCTGCTTTTTATCAAAGCAGATAACTGAAACACCTTTCTCCGCAAGTTTCAGTGCCGCCATTAAACCTCCAGGGCCTGCACCAACAATTGCAACATCGTACTTTTCCATTTATTTCGCCCC
>JBDRHK010000003.1:0-17940 GCA_043816965.1 Candidatus Iainarchaeum sp.
AGAAGGAGCATTACCGCAGTCCTTGCATCACCAGATTCCTGTGCGGCAAGTGCTGCCGCCAGATTTATTGCCGATGACTGGACAGTTCTTGGCTTGAATGCCATCTCTGCCCTCTGCTTCAAAATCTCCCTAAGCTCTTCCGCATTGTAAGGGGGAAAAACCATTTCCTGCTCGCACAAACTGCTTTTTGTTCTCGGGTCCAGCCTGTCCTTGAACATCAAATTGTTTGAAATTCCAATGAGAGAAACACTCCCCTTATCAAGTTCATCATTTCCGCGTGTAAGTGAATAAATCAATTCATCCAAATCCTTAACCTTATCCACCTCATCAAGGACAACAACAAATTCCCTGCCCTTCCTCACATAATCCAGCAGTTTCTCGTAAACAAATGCCGCGCTGAACCCCAGAAAATTCTCTTCAGGGTACAAATCCTTAACAATCTTAATCAAAACCCTGTATTTGCTGTTATGGTTCCTGCAATTAACATAGCAGCCCTCAACATCCAGATTCTGCTTCACGGAAAAATCCAGCAATTGCTGCACAACATGCTTGGCGACTGAAGTTTTGCCTGTCCCTGTCTTGCCATAAAGGAAAAGATTGTCGGTTTTCTTCCCCTTGAGGGAAAAACCCAAAATATCGCCCATTTCATTTATCTGTGTCTCCCTGAAAGGAAGAATTGGGGGGGTGTAATGGGGTGTTACAAGGTTCCTGTCCTTAAAAACGGTTTCTTTTGCAAACTCCTTTTCGAATATGTTCTGCTGCAAGAATCAGGCCCCCGCCTTAAATTTATTAGCATACCTTATTTGGGGCAATTAGGTTAAAAGAAGCTTCAGTTGTGGAACTGAACCTCTTCCGGTAATGGGCTTTGCTTTTCTTACTGTTTGCGGAAAATAAAATTCCCCGCAAAAAATCAATTTCCCAACAATAGAATATAAATAATGTTCGTAATGCCAATTAATATAACGTTTTTTCGCTACAGGGGTGATAAGAATTGGCTTTTATGGAAAAACTGATTGGTAAAAAAGATGAAATAGATATTGAGGAGTTCCTCAACAACCTTGATGTTGAAGAGGAGACAATGTATGAGGATGCCGACGCATTTGTGAAGCCCATTTCCCTTCAGGGAGATGAGGACAGGGACCTAATTGTCGAGGAAATGAAGAAAGGTAACATAATCCTCGTTAATATTGCGGATCTTGCAAAAAGGAACGCAATAAGGCTCAGGGACCTTATAAATGGGATAAAGATAGAGGCAGACAAGATTGACGGTGACATAGCGAGGATTTCCACCGACAGGGTGCTGGTTACTCCCAGCAGGGTAAAAATAATAAAAAGAAGAGAATCTCGCTGAAATCAAGAGAGGGCCTTGAATGCAGCTTGATAAGCCCTCATTTTCTATTTCTTTTACGCGTGAGCAGGCAGATGAACTTGTAGATAGCAGGGTTAGCGCAAAAGGCTGGAATCTCAACAAAGTTCTCCAGGTCAAATCTGTATATCATCCCTATATCCTGTTCAATTTCCATGGCTTCAGGAAATCAGGGGAGGAAAAGGGAGAGGGCGTAAAAGACGAGATTCAGGAGAAAATGGCCCTTGACGCACTTACTGATGAATTCAGCGATATGGCATCCAATCTTGGGGAAGAGAAACCAATTGAAAACCAAGTGATTAAGGATGAGGAAATCGAGGCCTTGAACCCCCTGATTTTCGAGGAGGAGGCAAAGGAACTCCTTCCTTTAAAATTGTCAGCCAAATTCGATATTCCAAGGGGCAATGTTTTCATAACCGGAATGAGGATGGTTTATGCCCCTGAATGGAAATACCTTGTCGAAGTTGACACCAAAACATATGATTTTACAATTGACGCGGTTAATGGTGGCTTGGAGGGGGATGAAAAAATACCTGTTAGGGATAAAGGCTGGAACGAGATTACAAAGGAAACAATAAGCGAACTTCAAAACCCGGGTGCGTGGGTGAAATATTCCGCCGCCACAGTAACCGGCATTGCATCAATGATGGGGGGAACAGAAGAACAGGGCAGATCCAAAAAAGCAAAAGTAGCAACCCATGGAAAAAAATCCCTGCTGAAGGAACTGGCAACTAACACAAGAACCCAGATAATAATTCTCGGCATTATTGCGGCAGTGGTAATAATTTTATTTTACTTTGGCCCGAAGTGATTTACACAAACTGAAACAGGTTTTTCTGCTCCATCTTATCGTTTTGGAACACCGAATCAACTTCCTGTTCAATTAGTTTAATGCGCTGTTTAATGTAGTCGCTCAGCCCGTATTTAAGAATCATCTCATTTGCAATTTTTAGGTATTTCCTTACAGAGCCCTGCGCAATGGTGAGGATTATATTGCCGCTGTCACCGCATTTCCAGCATTTCCCGCTTAACGGAATGCGCCTGTATTTTGTGTTGCATCTGGTGCAGCGGAAAGTCTGCCTTGAGAATGCCCTTGCGTTTCCTATAATGTCTGGGAGAAAGTGCGAAACCATAACCCTCTCAAGAGCATCTTTTTTCTCAACAGCCCTAATTTTTCCCTGCAATTTGGCCTGGGCGTTTATTTTGGATTCCATTGAATCAAGTTGGACATATCTGGAAACTTTCGGGCCGCCATCAAATGTTGAGGTTGGATGGGTAAAGTTAATCCCGGTATATTGCTCCTTTGTGCCCAATTTGTTGAACACCCTTGGAATGGAATCCAAATCAGGAGGGATGAGTTCAGAGCATTTTTCATACAGCTCCAATGGATAACGCTTACAGGTTTCAATCTCATATGCCTCATCATCAATTTCAGTCGGTTTCAGGGCAACGGTGAACACAAGAGGGGCGTCCATCCTCCCCCCACGCGTTGATGGGAGATAATGCTGGGAAAAGTTAAGCAGGCCATCCATCAGGAGCATTACTGAATCTTGGTCTCCGTCACAATCATAGATGGCAAGGTTTCCAAACCCACCTATGTATGTTTTGTTCCCTTCAACCATCAAATCATACACGAATTTTTCCTTCGAATGAGCCTTTTTTATCTCCTTTATCTTGTCCAATGCAAATGAGCCGATCTTTTTAACTCTTTTAGATCTGAACACCTTGCTTTTTTTTATCCTGGCAAACCTTTTCCCCCTCCTGCCAAAAAGAAATTTTCCAATGGTTAATAAGTCTTCAGAATAAAGCCTAATCCCCCAGCTTTCCAAAGTCTTTATTTTGCCCTTCTTTTCATAGAATTCTTTAACTATGCCGGTATTAATTGTTCTTTTTTCATGAAACAGGTGCGGGAAACAACCAAGCATGCTGCACACTAAACCAACTTCATTTATCAGGTTTTTGTTCACAGAGACTATCTTTATGCTATTTGAATCTATGTAGCCATCCCCGACAGCATAGCTCCCAACTAATGCGCCCTGACATTTTTTATCTGTGTTAAAGAAAACAGCAGGAACATGTTTGTTCTTTGCGTTGCTGCCTGTTTTCAGAATTTTTGTGAACAGTTCATAGTATATTCTTCCGCTCAAGGTAATATAGTCCAAATTTTTTCTTTTGCTGGAAGATAACTTTCTATTAAACAACTCCGCTATATTCCTGCTAATTTTTTTTGAAATTTCCCTTTCAGCGGATACAAAATTAATCTGGTAAACATACTTTTCCCTTTTTTTATTATCAGTTGTTCTCGCATACCCGTCAGCCAAAAAATAACCAATAATCTCGGCAAATTCTTTATTTAACGGGATTGTTATCGGCAGAGTGCTTTTTTGTTTATTGTATCCGATTGTTGCATCCTTGAAGTGGCCGGCTTCCTTACCCAGTTCCTTCATCATTATTTCAAATAGATCCAATGGAACAGAATCAAAGTCTATTGCAGTATGTATGGATTTTCCTTGTTTATAGTTGTTATTCAAATATTTTCTGTATCCCGTCTTTTTAGCGAGTTTCCAGCAACCACCATATTTTTTGACCAATTTTTTAATATTTGGTTTTACATTATGCACTCTCAATTTTGCTTTTTTTCTCCGGCTATAATTCTGAATGAACCATTCAAGAACATTTATCTGTTTTAGTTTATTTACGGAACTGAACTTTGAAAGAGACAACAATGAATCGCCTTCCTGCAGCTTACTAACAGGTCTTTTAGCAATTCGCTTTCCATCAAATACCAATAGCTCATGGTTGCCTGTTGCCGTAATTTCCCTCCCGAACATTGTCCTGATTGCAAACATTGTTTTAGGAGACATCTGCTTTAACAGTGCCTTAACCTTCTCCTTTTTAATTAAGCCATTTTCATCAACCGTGTATGTAAGGATATTTTGCAATGGGATAACCTCCCTTTCGGTCCCATCATCAAATGAATCAATAGGAACAATCTTCGTATGATTCGCGTTTTCAATTAATACCGGTGTTTTGCCGGTAAGGCAATTTCTTCTTTTAGTAAGGTGGAAGAAGGGATGGGCAAAACAAAGCCTTGCCTTGCTGAAACCTATTATCCTCCCGACGATGGCTGCAGAAGTATGCGGGGCCAGACCCATCACAAGCTCCCCCACCATATCCTGAGTTGAACCTTTTTTGTAATATGGCTCAAGGCCGTAGAACTTAACCAATAAATCATCAACAAACTTTGTTACGCGGATGAAAAATTCAACAGAATCCTCATTGATTATAATGTCCTGAGGGAATATCTCGAGCAATTGCTCATCATTTTCCAATGGCTTTCCATCAACATCCTTCTCATATCCCAGTTCCTTCATCTTTGCTGGGCTTGTCCCAATTTCCCTTGGCTTGAAATGTGTCAGGGGGGCATTAAGCATCTCAAATCTGATTGTTGCATCGCGGAATATGTTAAGGTTGCGGTTTGCCCTTAAAATCCCCTTTTCAAGTGGTTCGGCAATCTTGCTCTCATTTATCAGGCCTTTTACCCCCTTCAGCGTTTCCGGCATTTTCACCTTCAATGAAGTGATTGCTTTTAACAGCAATTCATCAATATTTACCTTTCTTTTGCTGAAGGCATCAGCGTCAGCGGAACATTTGCTGCATTTTTTGGTTTCTGAGAGATTGCCACATCTCCCGCAAAGGTAAACCTTTGTTGCCCTTGCCCCGCACTCAGGGCAGTTTGCAAGCGGGACTGTTTTGCCACAATCAGGGCACTTGTAAAATGCCATCTCAACCTCAATCTCCCCCCTTCTCCCGCCCCTTAATTCAGATGTTTCAGAAGCCTTGTTTATTGAGCGTGTTGACCCCCCATAAATGCCTATTGGAAAAAGAACATGCGGGTTTCCAACCATCTTCCTTGGCCTTGCGGCCTCAGGCCTTCCCATTCTTGTTCCTATGAAAGTTCCGCACTTGTCCCTGATTTCCATCCCTGAAAGTTTTGAGAGAATCTCAAGAACACTTCCCTCTTCAGGAACTTTGCCGAGAGAAAGCCCGCCAAAAGTCTTGACAAAAGAATAGGCAAGATTCTTCCCAATAACAATTTTTCCCTCAATGATTTTGTGCGGAAGTCCGATAGTCTCAAGCAGATCCTTAAGATCTTCCGAATGTTCCATTTTCAGGGCAATAATTCTGTTTTCATCAAAAATTTTATTCCCCTTTCTAACCGCCCCAACCAGTTCAACAACATCCTTGTGTTTAAGGAGAGAGTAATAGTGTGTGAATTCCGGATGCAAGGGTATTTTGAGTTGCAGGGATAATTCTGCGGCGGTAAAGCCGTCAATCGCCTCAGGATTTTTTAAAATTTCATCAGTATCTATCCCCTCAATTTGCCTTCCCTTGTTCAGTGCCTTCTCAAGCTCCAGCACCCACCATTCCACACAATAGCCGACAGGCATTAGAGGGTGCGCACTTTTCCTGAAATCCCCGTAAGAAATAAGCAAATCCCCCAAAAAGATAATTTCCTTAAGTTGGTTCTTTATCTCCTGGGCCTCCTTTATTGAGGTTATTTTCCTCACCTCTCCGCTCAGGAGTTTCACTATCGGCCCCTCGATTGAATCGCAGGGGAATATCTCGGCGGACTTCCCCGGCCTTTCAACCTTCATTTGCGTTCCTACTGCAATAAACTCATCAAGAACATACATTGTTGCAGGATGTATTGCCTTTCCCATTATGCCTGTATTTCTGGAGCGGCCATACCTCAGCCTGAAACCGCCTGGTTTCATAGGGTATGAAAAAATAGGCCTGCCGGCGGCAATTCTTGTAAGGTAGGAAAAATTTTCCTTGATGGTCTTGTCTTTGTCCCCGCTCTTACTAACTTTGATTATTCCTTCCAGCCACTTCCAATCCAGTTTGAGCATATTTGCAAAGGTGAGTATTTTCATTGCCTTGAGTGCCACCCCCTCGCAGATAACAAGGCACATCCCTCCCCTAACCCTATTGGACGGAATCCTTTCCAAATCCTTAAATGCAGTGACTTCCCGTTCCTCAGTTGGTTCGCCATTTATGCAGACCGGGCAGCCCCTTATGATTTTCCTGACCTCCTCAGGATGCAGCTTGTACTGCCTTGTAAAAATATCGTCATAAATATTGGTTTCCTCAACATATCTCTCGATTTCTTCTTCAGTTGGTTTATATCTTTCCAGACCCATGAGTTTCCTTGCATAGTCCCCCAAAATCAGAGGAAATACTGTCGCAGTTCCCCCTGCAGCCCTAATAGGCCCTGCAAAGTAAATATCCACAAATTCAGAGCCATCGAAATTTTTGCTGATTTTTACAGAGGGCACCCCATCCAATGGGGCAACAACTACCCCTTCAGTAACAAGCACAAGGGAAGTCTTCACCGCCTGTTCCAGCCTTTTCTCCCTATCAGGAATATTTACCCAAGGATTATTCTCAATTATTTCCTTGAAAATTTTGAAAATGGTCTTTGTCCTGTCCCCGTCCATCTCCTTGTAAATCTTCCTGTATCTTTCAGCAATCCCAGGGGGGCCTGTAATTTTCTCGCACCTGTCAGCCAAATCAGTTGTTGGGGTGGTTTCAACTTCAAGGCTTACATCCTTTCCCTTAGCCCTTGCCTTTTTGGCTATGGCTAATTGCTCATTAACCTGTTTGGTTAATTTTTTGTAATAATTGACCACGTGTATAGGGGCATCAATTTTCAAATCAAATGACATTTTTCCTCCCCTCAACGTAGAATTTGTTTTCCCTTATGTTTCTTGTTTTAAGTTCGAGTTCTGTCGCAATTCCCGGGGTAGGGACATGGCCAAGCTCAAGCTGGAAATCGGTTTGTGTCTGCCAGGTTCCGCAGTTTATTACGCTGCAGCCCTTGTACTGGGCATAACCTGTATGGTGCATGTCTCCCCCGAAATAAATATCTGGTTCCTCGCGTATAAGCATATAGTCCTTCTTCTCAGGAACATATGGCTGTCTCATTCCATAGCTTGGCATCAAATCCCTTCTCTTAAGCATTTCAATTATTGCCTTATGCGGTTCTCTTGCACTAAGAAAATTTACTGAGGAATATAAATCGTGCAGTGAAGCCCCGTGGTAAAACAGGCACTTTAAACCCTCAATCTCAACCCAGCCAGGGGAGCCTATGAAATGGACATTGCCCCTTCCTGAAAGTTCATTCACAAATTCCTTAGGAATAGCTGGTTGGGGGTCGGCTCTCCTCACGGCATCATGCTGCCCTGGGCAAATAATAATCTCAATATATTCCGGAACCTTTAGCATAAGCTGCGTGAATTTTTCATATTGCTTGTAAATATCCTTTATCGCCAGTTCATCAAATTGGTCAGGGTAAACTCCCACCCCGTCAATATTGTCGCCAACAACCGCCAGGTATTTTATCTTCCCTATCCTCTCAAGTTCCTTTTCCGAACTCGTATTCCCGTTCAGCCATGAAATGAAGTCATTGAATTCCTTCTCAATGAAAAGCTTGCTTCCTATATGGAGGTCGGAAATCGCCATAATGCTCAAATCCCGTTCCACGCTTTTGATTGGCCTGTTTGGCAAATCAGGCAGGAAAATCTCCTTTGCAATCACCAAATCTTCTGAGAGTTTTGAGCCCTTTACCCCGATAACATCGTCCATAATAACGCTTTGCGCAAACTCAAATAGCTGCTTCTCATTATTTGACGCAAGCACGATTATCTTCGAATCCAAATCCTCAACCTCAAATGCAAGGTTCCCTTTCTTGCTCATCCATTTTCTGTTGACCATTCCGATAAACTCGACATCCCTGCCTTTGGTAGACCTTACTACTCTAGAAATCGCCCTTGGGTCAAAGCCCTGCCTCTGCCTCAGAACTGATGAAAGAAACTGGAATTTATCGCGAAACATACTTAAAAAATCTTTTATTTTGCCTTCGCTGTAGCTCTTTCCCGTAATATCATACTCCTCCATTATCCTCAATTTCGGGTCCAGATCCCTGGCTTCAGCATTGAAACCGCTTTTCCTTACAATAACAGTTTCCTCCACCCCCTTGATTTTTGATTCCTTCCTGAGCAGAGATGCCTTAATCTTCTTATCATCAATAATCAGTTCGCCCTTCTCCAGAAATTCGTCAAGCAGCTCCCTGTAATCTTTCAGGGAGGAAAGCAGGGCAATTGCATTTGATTCAATAAGTAGCCCCTTCTCATCGGCGTACTCAATTACTTCCTTTTCAACAGGCCCTGTTATCAAACTTTTCCCCAAAAAAACCCCTTACTTGCTTTTTTCCCTCAATCTTTCAAGTTCGGAGATTATGGTCCAAATTTCGGTTCTGGTGTGGGATGGCATGTTTATGTCATTGCTGATATCATCCAGGCAGTAGATTGCGGAGGTAATCCTGAGCCCAATCTCCTCCTTTGACATAATTTTCTGCTTGGCATCATCAACTGATCTTCGGATATTCCTTGGGACAGTAGTATCCTCAATAACCTCCTCCATCAAATCAGCCACATCACTAAGTTCATTATCCATTCCAATCACCCCTTTGCCAGATGGCCTAATAAAAGGTCAGCTGTAAAAAACCGGATTCAATTCAAAAACAGTCATTTTTCCAATAACCCCCGAAAGTAGTTCAACTTTCTTATCGGTTAACTGAATAATATTAAATAGGAAATTAATTTAAATTAACTGTTATTTCGGCTTATTCCATTCATTCTTCAGCCCGCCCGATTTTGGGTTCTCAAAAAACACATCTGCGATTACAAGATTCCGTTTTTTGAAGTCAGCATATTTTTTCCCCCTTAGCAAATAGTCATACATGAAAGCACGGCCGAGGTGAATATGCTGGTTGCGCCCTATTGGTTGGGCAACAAGCTCGCCAAAAGCATTCCAGGCGAAGGCTTCACCATCCCTAGGGTCATAATTGTGGGAAGCAGTATTCACCACAATAATGCCGTCAACAGCAATAGATTTTCTACCGTTGCCATATTCCCGTGATATGCCCCCTAAATATGTCGGAATTCCCATAACAGAAATTTCCTTTCCAGCCGCATCCTTCATTCTTTTAAGATTTGGCTTATCTTTCCCAAATTTCGATTTCGGAAAAAATTCCTTGGGAATTGCTTTTTTAGAATAATTATTTCTCACGAAATCTACAATTTTTTTGTAACCGGTTAATCCAATCATTGCGCCCACTGCGTTGCTTCTTACCACCAAATCGCGGTCCAAAATAATTTTTTTTAATTCAGGTATTGTCTTGGATTGGATTAAATTTCGCAGTATAACTGAATGCTTACCTCTCCATTCAGGATCCGGGTGTTTTGATAAGAATTTTTTTGATAAGAGCAATATTATTTCCTTTGCCACGCCACTTTTTTCACCAAAATTATTTTTCATCATATATACTGTGCCAACCAGATAACCAGCTGCCTGATCAAATTCACGAGGGTTTTTTGAGTTCAAACCATCAATCAGCTTTTGCATGTGTTCCCTTCTGCGCCCCATTTTTTGCATAAGCTTAGCTAGATTGGTAGTTCTTCCAATAGACCTCTTTTTTTTAGGTTCGGGCTTACCTTTCTGACGCATGAACAAAATAGAGTTTAAAACAATTTAAATGATATTCCATCTTTTCATTTCCCCTTAAAATTCTCAACCGCTTCTTTCCCAAGAATCTCCCCAAGATCAGAATCAATTCCCTCCCCTGAAATAATCCCCTCAGTTTCCTTCCTCACATTTTCCATCTCTTTTTCGGTTGCAATATCCGCCTTATTAAACACAACAATAACCTTCTGCTTGAAAATCTTTCTCACCTCTTTCAAAAGATTCATCTGCTCCTTCAGCTGGTAACCGCACATTTCGGTTGGGTCAACCACAAAAACAATCACTTCCCCCAAATGCCTGAGGGCGGCAATCGCCCTCTTCTCAACATCATTTCTTTTGCTCATCTCCCTATCCAATAATCCCGGGGTATCCACCACCTGAATATCATGGTATTTATAAGAAAAATAACCGAACTTAACGCCTTGTGTTGTGAAGGGATAGGGCGCAATTTTCGGCCTTGATGTTGTAAGGCGGGAAAGGATTGTGGTTTTCCCTGTGTTTGGAAACCCGGCAAGTATTACAGTTAAGCACTCAAGTTTCAGTTTCGGGAGCCTCCTTGCATTAATCACAGCCTCGCGGACAATTGAAAGGCTAGCTTCAGCATTTGAAACAATTGAATCAGCCCTTGCAAAAAACCTCTTCCTTTCGGAAATTATCTTTTCCTTATCATCATGCCTGAAAATTTTCCGAATAGTTTCAACCATCAGTTTCTTCAATAAGTTCGAACTTTTCTCCAGATGCGCAAGCGCCTGTTTCAATGAGTCCAAATCAACAAAGGAAGAAAGCAATTCAAGGTGAAATTTATGCATTTCCTCCAGATTGGGAAACAAAACAGAGACCGCATGCAATTTTGCGGATAATTCCTTGCCCATAATCGCAACTTTCTTAGATTCCTTATTCTTAACCTGCCTTTCCTTATCCCTGGTTTTTTTCATTCCTGCGGCTACTTTCAGTGCCTTCTTTATGGAAGAATCCATTAAATCCCTTTTTGTCGGAACATTAGCCAAATTCATTGCAAACCCCACATAATATTTAAATCATTAGCTTCATTAATTGTTAGGTAGTATCATTAATCAATATTACTGTAAATATGGCGGATATGCGCTTTTTTTGGTGTTTTGAAAGGATTGGTTCTAATGTTCGACAATCTGGCTAATAAACTTTATGGGGGAAATTACAGGAAATTGCTGATAATCCCGGCCATATTTTTTGTTGTTTTCCTTGTGGCAATATTCATTTTTCCAGGAATTGAACAGGGTTTAGACCTTACAGGGGGAACAATGATAGTTGCCAGGGGCGACCTGCCCATGGATGCGGAAAGGATGGAAACCCTCCTTCTGGAAAAATACCCCTTGCAGGAATTGCGCGTAAGTTCAGTTTCCTCGCCCACCGGCTATGGGGCAGTGATCCAGTACAGCAAAAATCAGGATTTGTTTGATGCTGAGGAAAGAATTGCCAATGCAAAATTCTTGCTTTCAAACAATCCAGAACAGGCAAAACAAGAGGCAATATCTGCAATGGCCCTTCTTAGTGATTACATATCCCCTCCATCAACAACCAACCTTACTCCTGAGCAGACAGTGGATGTTGCAACTGACACATTTATCAAGGCAAAGGAATTATTCGAACTTTCAATACAGAACCTGATAAGTACTGAATTTAATCTGGGCGATAACGCAAAATTCCAAAAAACCGAGATTGGCCCCTCGCTGGGGGAAAGTTTCTGGGAAAGCGCCATAATGGTTGCGGCCATGGCATTTGTCTCGGTTGTAATAGTTATATTTATTTTTTTCAGGGAAATAATTCCTTCAGCCGCGGTTATTGGTGCAGCAATATTTGACATAGCAGGGGCGCTTGCACTTATGGCGATTTTTGGAATTCCGCTATCCCTTGCATCAATTCCAGCTCTTCTAATGCTGATTGGTTACAGTGTTGACACAGACATCATGCTGACCACAAGGCTGCTTAAGAGGAAGGAAAGAAGCGCAAGGGAAAGGACAGTTGATTCAATGAAAACCGGGCTTACAATGACATTTACCACAATCGCGGCATTGACCTCGATGCTAATCCTCGCATACCTTGGGCAAATATTTATTATTTTCCAGATAGCGGCGGTATTGCTTTTCGGCCTTTTCGCGGACCTTATTTCAACCTGGTTCATGAATGCGCCTGTGCTTTTGTGGTATGTGGAATCAAAGAAGGGGGGAAATGAATGAGGGAACTCCTGAGCAACTGGAAAATTCTTCTTTTGATTTCAATGCTGATACTCTCATTAGGGCTGATTATGTTCAAGGGAATCTCCCTTGGAATTGATTTTAAGGGAGGAACCTTATTCCAGATAGAGCTGGAAAGGGAGGCAGAGAGTGTTGCCCAATTAAACGCTGTAAAGCAGACAATCCAGCAAAGAATGGACTGGACAGGATTAAGGGACACAATAGTCACAACTGCAGGGAACAAATATGTAATTGTGCAGATTGCGGAAACCGACCCTGAACAGGTTGAAAGGATGGAGGGATTGCTGAGAAGGCAGGGGAAATTTGAGGCAACTTTGGATGGAGAGGCCCTTTTCACAGGTTCTGACATAATCCAGATATACAAGGACAGCGCAAACGGTTATGGTGCCTTCCAGAAAGACACATTAGTTGGATGGAGGCTGCCATTCCTCCTTAAGGAGGAGGCGGCCAAAAAGTTCACCAACGGAGTGTTCCATCGCTGCACACTTGACACATTCGACCCATTAGGGCAGGGAAGCCAGTATGATTGTGATGTCACATATTTCTTCATTGACAGGCCTGATAATGCAGTCCTTATCCTTAATCAGGACTTGTATGAGGCTGATAGGCAGCTTCTGCTGCAGGGAAATACATCCAATGACATTCCCGCAGACACCAGAATTGAGGACCTTTTTGAGAATGCCGCATTGCCACATATTCTGGTTGGCGATAATGGCCTGACCACTGAGCAGAAATCAGAATTGTCCTTGCTTGTATCAACCAATGGTACGGCAATAATACCCAAATACCTTTCCACAACTGTCCAGAATGATTTGGAGTCAATGGGCTTTAAGCTAAAAGAGGTGGACTCATCCACTGAGGGTTATCTCTTAAACCCGACTGAGTTTGGCACCCAGACATATGCCTCGCAACTGCCTGTGCCATGGGTATGGCAGGCAACAGGCGCAAGGCAGGTGATTGCATTAACCCCTGGAATTGCTAACCTTGAGCCATATGTTGGCGATGTTTCACAGGCGAAGATTTTCTCCAGGCTGTTTATTGAGGGAACAACCCAGACACAGGAAGCCGCCATCGAGAACCTCCAAAACCTTTCCATCATACTTGAATCAGGCTCACTCCCTATTGGGGTGGAGAGCATTTCCAAGGAAACAATTTCCCCATTCCTTGGGCAGGAATTTTTGCAGAATGTCTTTTTCATTGGAATAGTTGCGCTGGTAGTTGTTGCATTGGTTATTTACATCCGTTACAGGAAATTGAGATTAACTGTCCCAATTCTATTTACCGGGATGAGTGAGGTCTTCATTATCCTTGGCTTTGCCGCTTTCATCAATTGGAACCTTGATTTGGCTGCGGTTGCAGGAATTCTTGCCGCGGTTGGAACAGGGGTTGATGACCAAATTGTCATTACTGATGAACTTATGAAGGGCGAGATTTCCGCAGACACCTCCCTTTTGAGCAGGGTAAAGAGGGCATTCTTTATCATAATGGTGGCCGCTGCAACAACCATTGCAACAATGTTGCCGATTGTTTTGTTCGGTTTTGGCCTTGGAAAATTGGTTGGATTTGCAATAATCACAATAACAGGGGTTTTGATAGGGGTTTTCATTGCAAGGCCGGCATATTCAGAGATTGCAAGGTACATCCTTTCCAAATACTGATTCATAAAAATCCGGAAAAATTAGTGATGCCTGTTATCCGCATTGTTAAGTAATACCATAAAACAAGGATAAATGCAGTTGTTGCAAACCAGCTCAGAATATGCAAGGGTTCAACAATCCAGAATCCGAACAATTCCCCCCCCAGAATCACAAGATAAATCCTGAAAAAGTTAAGCACAAGAAGGCTAACTGAACCTGCGAGGAAAATCCCGACCTTCTTTTTTATTTCCGGCTTCTTCAGCGAGAAAATTATTGCCGCAAGTATTATGCTGCTCACTAAGCCTGTGCAGGACGGGCTTATTTCAAAATTGCCGCCATCTGAAATGATAAGATTTCCCGCAACTTCAAGGCCCAGAAGCCCTGCCTCAATCGATGCAATTGGTTCCTGCAGCAATGGCAGGTTTGAACTGACCAATAATGCCTCAAGCACAAAAAATACCGCAAAAAATTTCAGAACAAACCAGAATATGCCCTTCAATCTACCACGGAACCTTTTTAAGTTTTATTTTGAATGCCAGATAATTCGTCATTTTGTGAATTATTATTGTGGCGGCACCAATAAGCAGGGCCTCCCAGAATCCCGGGAGGTAATAAATGGTTCCCAAAATCATTCCCCCGATAACGAAGTCCAATTGGTCAAGGAATAAAACTTCAGTCCCCCTGGGGATATTGTTTCGCCTCTTGAAGAAGCTCCCTGCCATGTCACCGAGAATTGCGCCAATTGACAGTGCAAAGCCAAGCAGCAAAAAATGAGGGCTGATTCCGGCCGTAAGGGCGGGAAAGAAGTACTCGAGAAGAAAGGCGCTGGCAGTGCCCAAGCCGATTCCTATTGAGGTTCCCTTAAAGGTTTTTCCTGGTCCGAAGATTGGTTTTCCATCAATAAACTTGATGTTCAAATCAAAAGGGGTTTTCCCCCCGAAGAGCATTGCCCCTGAATTGGCAATATACATCGGAATTATGTAAATCAATATTTTGATAAGGAAATCCAGCAAGAGAATCAACACTTTCTAGTATTTTAAATCCACTAAAGATTATAAACAGGGGAACAAATAAAATAACTATTGGTCATAGTTTTTGATGGTGATTCTGTGCGCAATCTCATAATCCTTTCACTGGTTTCCCTTGCGGCATTGGTGGTAATTGTGCTGGTTTTAAGTGTTGCAATCCCCGCTGCATTATTTTCAGGCCCGGCATTGTTTGAAAAAAGCATTGCCGTAATCCCCTTAAAGGGGGAAATATTCTCCTCCTCTGATGGCTATTCCAGGAATTACACCGCAGAGGAATTGGTTAAGGTAATAGATGAAGCCAGCAATGACCCTGCCATCGGGGTGATTTTCCTTGACATTGACAGCCCTGGAGGGGGGGTTGTTGCAACAAAGCAGATTGTTGCAAAAATTAGGGAAGTGGATAAGCCGGTTATTGCATATATAGGGGATGTGGGGGCGAGTGGTGGTTATTATGTTGCGGCAGCGGCAGATGAAATAATTGCCGATGAGGATTCCCTTACAGGGAGCATAGGCGTAATTTCAATGGTATATAGCATGGTTGAGCTTTTGGACAATCTCGGGGTTGAGGTCACAACAGTAACCGCCGGAAAGAATAAGGATATCGGCAGCCCCTTTTCAGAACTAACTGAGGGGCAGAGGAAGATGCTGCAGGAAATTGTCGACCAGGCCATGGAAGGATTCAAGGGGGACATAATTGAATTCAGGGGGGATAAGCTGGATATGGCTGTTTTTGATGAACTCACTGACGGAAGAATACTTTCAGGAAGGCAGGCATGGAAGGCAGGTTTGATTGATGGCTTAGGGACAAAGGAATATGCATTTGAACGGGCGGCTGAATTGGGCGGGATTGAGGGCGAACCAATATTTGAGATTTATGGCAAGGGGGAATTAACTATTTTTGATATTTTTACCCAGGCAGGAAGTTCCTTTGGCAATGGCATAAGTTCGCGCATGCTTCCCTCAAATGAAGGCCTAAAGTCCTAATAATGACCCAACCGCAACAATAAGTACCGCACTAATTCCGCCTGCAAGTGTTGCTAGGAAATTTACCTGCATATTGTTCAAAAGCTTCTTTCTCTCAAAAACCGCACCAAGTAAACTGTCCACCAATGAGCCGATGATTCCAGCGGCCACAATTGCAATTGCCGGAAATAAATCCCTGACTGCGAGGAAATAAATTGCGCCTATCATCAGTGCCCCGGCAAAACTTGCCGCAAGACCAAGCCTGGTGATTCCCCCATCAGTTCCTGTTTCCACTCTCTTCAATGTTGTAATCAGCTTTGGCTTTTTGGGGGAAAGCATCCCGAATTCGGAGGAAACAGTATCTGCCAGTGCCGCAGATATTGCCCCGAAGAATGCAATCTGGTAACCAAATAGGATTGCAATAAGGGCCCCGCCGGAATTGCCGATTACATTGGCGCTGGTTCTCTTGCCATGCTCGCTGCCCATTTTTTTTCTGGCATACCTTGTGGAGAGCTCAGCCACAACAAACATTACAACAAGGACAAAAAAATCAACAAGCCCCAATTCGCCCCCCCTGATAAAAATTGCAATTCCCACAATATTTGCGGCAATTACCCCCTTAAGGTCAAGGGCATTCCTCCAGAGGGAGATTAATGAGAAAAGAACCAGCACAATTACTACAATCGACAATTCATATACGGGCGGAAAAAACGCCATTGCACTCACTTCGATTTGGAAATACTTGATTTGACAATTTCAATCTTCTTTACAGGAGCAACTTTTTTAACCTCTTTGAATATCCTTGCCTCAACATTCCCGAAAACAATATCGTAAACAAGTTTTTCAGAGCTCAGCTTTGAAATAAATTTCCTGATCTCTTCATCAAGAATCTTTCCCAAGGCAGTTTTCCTCTTTGCGGTTGTCTTTCTCGCGGTGATAATGACACTTTTTATCTTGGCATTTGCCCCGTCCTTAAGCTTAATGACCTGCACCCTTTCAACCTTGCTGCTTCTTCTTCTTGACATTCTTTTAAGGTAGGAGCCCTTAATCTCGTGCCCCACTGCCTCAGTGTATGCCTTGTCGCCCTTAATCTCCGTAACCTTGAACTTTATGGAAATATGCTGCTTCTTTATCTGATTGGCAAGGTCCCTTAAGCTTGCAGATATCGTCCTCCCCTTCAGGGTCTCAGGCTTCTCTGAAACAGTCTCGCCCAAAATCTTCCTTTCGAATTCTGCCGGGGCATAAATCGTGAACCATGTCTTCTTCTTCCATTTGTCCACAGCCCTCTTTTTGGACTTCTGCTGCCTCACCTTTTTATCCTCAGCCAAAATAATCACTCCAAACCATCAATCAAACCATTTGTTTCTGAAACAATTTTTCCCAATTGCTTTTTCCCTTCTTCAACCATTTTCCCGTTAATTTTCAATGAATATTTCATAATAACCACTACTTGACCAGCAATGCTGCCTCTTCAGGAGTGTATCTCCAGCCTTTTGGCAGCTTGCCTTTTGAAATATAATATGAAGCAAGCTTTCTTATCTTGCTTACTGCGAGAATATAGCCCCTTTTTGCGGTGTAATCATGGTGATTATCGGCCATGTGCTTCTGCAGCACAACAGATTTCCTTATAAGATTCAAAAGATCTCTTGGAACATCAGGAAGCAAACTATGTTCGGCGAGAATATCCTCAATTGTTCTCCCAGTAATCTGCTTGGTTTTTGGAACCCCGTATTGGTCCCTGAGCATCATTCCGATTTCAGATGCTGTATGGCCGGCATTTGCGAGATTTACAACCACTTCCTCAATATCCTTCTTTCCGAATTCCACCCAGTCAGGCTTTTGCGATGAGCTCTTCTTGCCGGTTTTTGGCTTGGCCTTATGCGCAGAATCCTTCTTTTCAGAATTTTTTTCTTTTTCAGCGGTTTTTTCCGGGGCTTTTTCAGCCTTCTCAGAAGCAGTCTCTTCCTTCTTATCGCTAGCCTTTTCTTCAGCCTTTTTTTCCTTTTCCTTGGATTCAGCCATTTATAACCACTTTTGGAATAATTTAAAACCCTTTCAGGCCCCTTCCTGCTCTAACGAAACAGGAAAGCATACAAAAATTGCACTAATAATCTCTCCCTGGAAAG
>JBDRHK010000004.1:0-21191 GCA_043816965.1 Candidatus Iainarchaeum sp.
AATTTCAGGCAGATTTACAATGGCTGGTTTAAAATTGGCTGGACTGTTGAACCAATAGCATTGCAAGGTGAACAGATCATTAGGGAAATAGTGAAGGGGCAGAAACAGAAAATCTTCTCAATTCTTACCTCCACGACAAAAAAGAGTTTCAGTAGGCGTAGTGAGGAGGATTTGCTAAAGATTGCGGTGAAGAAAAAGAATGGGGCGGATGTATCTAAGGATATTGAAGAACATGCAATAAATTATTACTGGCTGCACAACAGCTATTTTAAAACACAAATTCTTGGCCAGGATTTTTTCAAAAAGGATTTAGAGCTCACTCTCAAGGAACGGCCAAACCCAAAACAGTATTTGGAAGAACTGGAGAATCTTGCAAAAAATCTGAAGGAAGAAAAGGAATCAACCATTAAGGAATTGAATTTGGGGGAGCATAGAAAACTTATTGAGCTTATTGACCTCTTTGGCTGGTTTCAGGATTATAGGAAGGAATACATAATGCAGGCCTGCCATTTCCTCGATGTTTTGCTTGCGGAGATTGGCAAAAGGGCAGGCATTTCCACTTGGGAGATGAAATACACCTTTCCCAAAGATTTGCCTATGATTCTTGATGGGAAGTTCGATAAAAATGAGATTACTGCAAGACAGAAAAATTGTATAATTGTATGGAAAGAATTCGAAGATGATTATGAATTTCTAACCGGGGAGAAAGCACTGGAAAAGGAGCAAGAGCTATTTCCTAGTGAGGAAAAAACCAAAGAAATTTTGGAAATTCGCGGAATGACTGCCTGCCAGGGAAGAGTGCAGGGGGAGGCCTTTGTTTCCATGAGTGCTGAGGAAGCAAAGAACATTAAACCAGGGCAGATTCTTGTGACTTCGATGACCTCGCCAGATTTTGTTATTGCGATGAAAAAGGCGGCGGCGATTGTCACCAATGAAGGGGGCATAACATGCCATGCCGCAATTATCAGCAGGGAATTTGGGGTTCCCTGCATTGTGGGAACTAGAATCGCAACAAAATTATTGAAAACCGGTGATTACATAGAGGTTGACGGGAATCATGGGTTTGTTAGGAAATTGGTGAAGGAATCAATCTGAAAGGGGACGGACTGCGATTATAACAAATGCTGGTTAGTAACTCCGCGCCTTCTCAAAAAGAGGTAAATCTTGTGGAGTTTCAGACCAACCTCTTTTTCCAACTCATTAAGTAGTTCAAATTGACCTTTTTCAATATATTTATTCCTGCCCTGTTCAAATATATACTTCCTTGTTTTCTCAGAATTCATCTTAAATGCCTCTTCAAGTTTCCTCACCAATTTTGGCTGCACTCTCCTCAGCCTCTCATATGAGTAGCCCGCTGACTTTAAACGTTCCCTCCCATGGGGCTCCTCCTCAAACATCATTTTAAAGTTAAAAGTCCAAAGGTCTTTGGAATTATGGACTATTAAATCTATTGCTTCTCTTTGCCTCCTTTTCTGTTCTTCAGACAGCCTTTCTTTCTTCTCCTGAAGCGCCATTTTCTCTTCAAGAGTTTTAGGACGGGGTTTGCTATGGAAAGTATCTGACAATTTCTTAAGCTTCTTCCATTGAATAGAGGTCATCGGCCTTCCTATTCTGCGCATATTTAATAATAAGCATCATAAAGAATAAAATCCAATCATAAATCCTTATTCATGTTGAAAAGGAACGATTGACGGATTTTGGGTTGCGCAACCCACCCGCATACCGGGCAGCTGCGGTTGAATAAAAAATCAGGAATAATCACTTTCCGGATTTAATCGCATACAAGCAAACCCAACCCGGTTTTGGCGGGGTTGAAAGTTCGCCTGTTAAATCAAAATCAGTGACTATTGTAATTAAATCAACATTAAAGCCCGAATCTTCAATGAATTCCTCGATTTCCTCAGGCGAGTAAAAACTGTAGAACCTTTCTCCTGCCTGGTCAGGAACTTTCCTTTCACCTTCCCCGAGTTTTATGGAAACAAACAAGATGCCATTATCCTTCAGAATTCTTCTGAATTCCGCCAGGGCGATATGGGCATCTTCCTTGTCAAGGTTTGCTATTGAGGCACAGGCCCAGACCCCGTCATAAGATTTATCTGGAAATTCCATTTTCCTGATATCTCCCTCATAAAAATTAGCTTCAGGATATTTCTCCTTGTCATATTTGATTGCCTTTGTTGAGTAATCAATCCCATCAACATCAAATCCCCTTTCCATGAATTCAGGGACATCCCTTCCTCCGCCACAGCCTGCATCAAGTATTTTCTTTCCATCCAGATATTTAACAAACTTGCCTATCTGGTTCTTCCAGATGTATGAGTAACTTTTTTCCCTGTGCCATTCAAAACCATTTTCATAGTCTTTTTTGGTTTCTTCGTAGTCTTTCATTATAACAATATAAAATAGGTTCTAATTATAAAAATTAAAGTATGGCTCTGAAAGAGGAAATTACTGAATTATATCGCAAAACGGCCACAGAACTCCCCAAAGACGTGTTTTCTGCGCTGGAAATGGCGAAAGAAAGCGAAGATGGTGGAGGAAAGGAAATACTTTCAAAAATCCTTGAAAATTCTAATATGGCAAAAACCAGCTCCAAGCCCATCTGCCAGGACACAGGAATTCCAATTTTTTATGTTAAGCGGCCTGCAGATAAATCCGAAAAGGAATTGAGAGAAATTATTGGCGAGGCAACAATTGCCGCCACAGAGGAAATTCCTTTGAGGCCAAATGCAGTGGATAGTTTAACTGATAAAAATCTAGGGAATAAACCAATAATCCATTTTAAGGAATCAGATAAATTGGAAATTGGCCTTATTCTCAAGGGAGGGGGTTCGGAAAATGTTTCTGCGATTTACAAACTACCGGATTCAAATTTGAATGCAGGAAGGAATCTGGACGGAGTAAGGAGAGTAGTTCTTGACACTGTTTTCAGGGCGCAGGGAAAGGGCTGTCCTCCATACTTCGTAGGAGTTGCAATTGCAGGGAGCATGGAGGAGGCAATGCACCTTTCCAAGAAACAATTGTTGCGGAATCTGGATGATGTTAATTCAAATCCTGAATTGAAAAATTTTGAGGAAAATGTTTTGGGAGAGATTAATGAATTAGGAATAGGCCCTCTTGGGTTGGGGGGTAAGGCAACTGCATTAGGAGTTAAGGCCGCCACTGCCCCTAGGCATCCTGCCTCATTTTTTGTTGGAATTTCAATTGGATGCTGGTGCATGAGGAGACAGAGTTTATGATTAGGCTGAAAACTCCGCTCAAGGGAGAGGAAATTCTCAAACTAAATGTCGGAGATAATGTCCTTCTTAGCGGAACCATATTTACTGCAAGGGACAAGGCACATGTGTTTCTGCTGGAGAATGATTTTGATAAAGTAAAGGATTCGGTGATTTATCACTGCGGGCCAATCATTAAGGATGGTAAAGCGGTTGCTGCCGGCCCAACAACAAGCTCAAGGATGAATCCCCACACCCCAAAAATGATTGAGAAATATGGGGTGAAGGCGATTATTGGCAAGGGTGGGATGGATAATTCAGTTCTTGGTGCGCTGAAAGGGAAGGCAATTTACTTTTCCGCCTTGGGTGGTGCCGCAGTTATTTATGCAAAGGCAATTTCAGTTAAGGGAGTGGACAAGGAGGAATTTGGGATGCCTGAAGCGATTTGGGAATTCGAGGTTAAGGATTTTCCAGTTGTTGTTGCAATGGATGCTAAAGGAAACAGTTTGTATGAAAAGATTTACGGGGAATCTGAGAAGGTTTTTCGGAAGCTGATTGGCCAAGCATAAGTTCTATTTCCTGCCAATATAAATTCCATTTCCAAGATATTTGGCTATGTTAAATGTGGGGGGAGTCAATCCCAGCATATAATTCCTGTACTCTTTATTTTTAATGAAAAGTAAAATCACTTTATATCCCATGGCAAAATCACGCAATTCCATCAGGCTAAGCTCATCCAGAAATTGTTTCAGCGCGTTGGGCCTGTAGAATTTTACAGAAATATCTTTCAGCCCTGAAGATTCGAGCAATTTTTTCCAGCCGTAGGAATTATGGAAATCCCCGCCCATCGTCCTTTCCATGTAGTCGATGATTTCTTCGGTTGGTGTTTCTGACCAGGTCAGTTCATTAATCCCGACATGCCCTCCTGGCTTTGCAAC
This sequence comes from Candidatus Iainarchaeum sp., assembly GCA_043816965.1. Classification (GTDB taxonomy): domain Archaea; phylum Iainarchaeota; class Iainarchaeia; order Iainarchaeales; family JAFCCJ01; genus JAFCCJ01. The sequence goes on from JBDRHK010000004.1 coordinate 4,154, forward strand.
CCTCTTAAACTCAGTTATCCCCTTTTGCTTATCATCGAAAAATGCAACTACTGATTCGCAAATTACCGCATCAAAAGTGTTGTCTGCGAAGGGCATATTCTGCGCATCGGCAACTTTAAACTCAACCTTATCCTCAATTCCTTTTCTCTTTGCCCTTTTCTTTGACTCCCTAATCATGCCCTCATAAAGGTCAATCCCCATCACCTTGCAGCCAATTTCTTTTGCAAGGTAACATGCTGTTTTTCCAACTCCACAGCCAACATCCAGCACATATTTGCTTTCATCAATTCTGCATAAGTCAATGAGCTCATTCGTGGCTTTTTTGCCGCCGATATGCTTTGTTATGCCAATCTCAGCATGCATCCCAAAATAGAGATCAATCGGTTTTTTCGTTTTTTCAGTTTCCATTCCTGCACCCGGAATTCGCATTTGTTCTACTTTTATAATAATATTCGGGAAATAATAAACTTATTCTTCTAAAATCTGGAAAATAGGTTAGTTTGTGGCAAAAAAAGCCCGAATTTGCACAAATAGGAGGTTAGATTGCCTATTGTTTTATGATGCAGAAGTAGCCTATTGGCGTTTCAATGATTCGTCCATTCCATTTTTCTACTTCTTCTTCGAGATATCTTTTGATGTTTACAAATTCTTTTGTGTGAAAGACATTGTTTTCTATGCCTTTTAATTCCAGATTGATTGATTTAAAGTATTCTTTCGCCAGTTTGTCAGTAAACTTTTTCCCGTATACTGAAAGGATAACCGTCTTGCCAAGTTCTTTCATGTTTTCAATTGCTTTCTCCTGTTCTGGAATGTACCCCAAGGTATTGTTGAGACAAATTACATAGTCAAAACCTGAAACAGACTGAGGTTTCGTGATATCTCCAAGAACCAGTTCTGCTTTCAAGCCAACTTTTTTCAAGTTCCTTTTGCTGGCTTCAACCATTCCTTTTTCCATATCCAAACCGGTGATTTTTAAGTCAGGCCTGGCTCTCAGCAAAGCAATCATTCTAGTTCCATCCATACACCCAACCTGGAGAACGCTTGCATTCAAAGAAAGCTCTTTTTTCAACAGTTCAATTTCAAAAAGCCAGTTTTCCTTATTGGGCTTGGGAATATTATCCAATTCGTCACACTTTATGTAAACTTCATTTGGTGAAGGCATACTAACTCAAACAAACAAAATTATTAAAAAACCCGAAACTGCAAAAAAAAGGGGCTAGCAAAGATTAATTAATAAGGTAAGGGCAATAGATTTCTATGGCTGGTTTATTTAGGCGAACAAGGCCAAAAGGGCTGTCGCAAGCAGCTTCAAGGCCGAGAAGAAGAGTGCTTCTCCCAGATGAGACAGGCACAGTCCATAACGTTAGAAGAATAAAAAAGTGGCGCGGGCATCTGGTAAAACAATGACCTTTTTTTATGCAGAACGCCCTTTTGCACAAAAACCCCGGTTTGAAATCCAAATTGTAATTCTTTTATGTGCAAAGCATCCTGAAACCGAAAGGTATATATATGTCATGATACTATCATGATACAGCATGACAAATCATGATCCGAGGAAAAGTTTTTTAAAAGCAACTGAGGTCTGGAAGAAGATAGACCCAAAATTCGCAGAGTTGACCCTGGACCTTAAGGATGTGCTTGAAAACTCAAAAGACCCAGTATTTGTTGGGGCAATGCTTTTCAAGTTGTCACAGGAAAGGGAAAGGACAAACAAAATCCTTGAGCAGATAAACGACAACTATGACAGGATTATGTTTCAGCTGAAAACAGGGGAGACAACCGTGGCATCTGAAACGCCTGTTGAGAAGGCGGTCTTTAATGTTCTCCCGGAACAAGACCAAATAATTTTGAAATTTGTTGATGATAGAGGATCGGTGACAGCAACAGATGTGAAATCCATAATGAACTATAAAGGATTGAACGCAGCTTCACAAAGACTTAATAAACTCTTCAAGGAGGGCTATCTCAAGAAAGTACAGTCTGGAAAGAGAGTATTATACTTGGCAAAAAGCTAAGGGTCGGGTATAGGGCATTGCATTACTATTTTACCCCCACCTCCTTTGCCGCTTGGCAAAGAACTGTAGTGCCCCTAATACCCTTTCTCCTTAACTCCCAAAAACTTTGGAAACTCCAGAGCCTTTTTGTCTCGCCCCGCACATAAGTGCGGGGTTCTATTTTTTAAAAAACCAGAATTAGTTTTTGAATCAGGCGCATCTTCCGTCAATGCATTGCCCTGAGCATACTATTGGTTCGCCAGCACATCTGTTTGCTGCGCCACCAGTGCAGTAGTACTCCATTACGTCCTTCGAGCCGGGGCAGTAATCGGTGAGGCGCTGGATGAAATCCGTGCCTACATTCATGTCTGCAACCTCTATGCAGGTCCCCTTAATTGAAACAATCTTGCCTGCCTCACCTGTTTGGTCTGAATCCCCGTCAGTGCAATTCCACGAAAGTACGGGGTTCTTGCAGCAGGGACTCCCGTCCTTGGCCTTTATAACATCACCCGCAAGGCAAAAGCCAACCCCTGATGCATGGTATCCTTTTTGAGATTCACAGCTGCAATCCGCATCCCCCTCAGGACAGCCAGACTTGCAGCCATCTCCATTGAGACAGGTAGCTGTTGATTCACATGAAAATTTCGGGCAGCATTTGGAGCTGTCGGAAGCAGTGACATAAGATTTCTTGCAAAACTCATATTCCTGGCACTCATAGCCGTTCAGCTGCTCACATCTCTTCTGCACGCACTCAGAAAGGCAGCATCTTGTGGAATCATATGAAAGGTTAACCTCTGCCTGGCAGATTTTCTGCGCGGTACAAATGTTTCCCCCCTGTTGTGAACAGGTTTTCAGCTTGCACATCCCCCCCTCACAATTCTCATTATTGCTGCAACCGACATCCTGGCAGCAGTTAAACCTCGTTTCACCGGTATCTACCAGCCCATTGCCACAGCTGCCAAGTTTAACACAGGTGCCATTGGCACAGGCCTGCCCGGCACCGCATTTAACATCAACAGGGCAATTAAGGCATGTTTCCCCGCCATCAGACTTATCATTTCCGCAGAGCTCAGGATTGGGGGGAACTGTTCCGCCATTTGAGCCATTGCCAATTGATGGCGGTTCGCCACAATCTTCTGGGCAGCTGAATTTGCTCTCCGTCCACTTATCGCAATAATCATCACCACAACCAGGATTAACGCAACCCAAAAGCAGAATAAAAACCAAAACAGGAAATAACAGCAGCAACTTATTCATCAAATCACTCCAGCTCCTTAATGGATTCCTTCAGCTGCTCAATTAGCCTTCGGCTATTCTTTATCTGGCTATAGGCATTCTCTGTCCCGGCGTCCTTAAAGGAAACCTCAAATTCACCGCCCTCATTCTTCTCAAGATTGACGCTTTTGCCGTACTTTTCCTTAAGGCCAAGGATAAGCTCTTCCTCCTTTATCACAACATCAAGCCTGCTGTTTATGAGGTTTTTCAGCTTGTTAAGGTCAAGAATATGCTGCTGCAGCTCCTCGTAAAGGCCTCTCTTGTCCATGGAATGTGGGGCGATATTTATTGGAACTGACTGCAGGCCTTTCTTTGTTATTGCATTGTCCAATTCGTCCCTTTTCCCCTCTACCTCGGCAAGAATCTTCTTGAATTTCTCTATCTCAGAATCAATCCTGGAAATCAAAAACTTAAGCCTTTCTTCCTGTTCCTTTAAGTCCATTTTCCACAACACCAGTAAACTAAATCTATAATTATTTAGACTTAAGTCTTTAAATACTTAAAGCGATAACTATTTATGGCTCTGGAACTGAGTAACAAGGCCTCGTTGGTTGGCAGGTCCCTGAAAGATATCGAGGCATATGGTGAGAAAGGAACTGCCTATATTGGAAAAGTGGTGATGAGTTCAGGGGAGAAGCCGGTTCTGGGAAGGAAAATTCTCTGCGATATTGCAAAGCCCCATGTTATGCTGATTTGTGGAAAGAGGGGCGGGGGAAAATGCCTTCATGGCGATACCCTTATTACTCTCTCCGATGGATCTTTAGTGAAAATAAAGGATCTAGAAAATGACAATAGAAAAGTAATATCTCTAAATCAAAAGTATAAGATTAATGAATCTGAGAAGAAGGGATTTTTCAAGAGGCCAGTTGACAGGTTACTAGAGATAGAATTGAGGAGCGGAAAGAAAATCAAACTTACTCCTGAACATCCCCTGCTAACGATTGAGGGTTGGAAACCTGCCGAGGAACTTAAGAAAGGAGGCAGAGTAGCAACGCCGAGAAAGATTGAGTACTTTGGAAATGAATTCCTACGGGAATGTGAAATAAAACTTCTCGCATATTTAATTGCTGAAGGGCACACCAAAAGAAGGGTTGTTTGGTTCACCAACACTGATGAAAAAATAGTTGCAGATTTCAAGGCATCTGTAAAGGAATTTGATAAAAATCTTAAAGTCAATTTAAGTGCCAAATCTAACTTGAGAGTTGTTTCGGCAAATCCCAAAATTAAAATAGTAAAAGCCGTAAGAAAAAACGGCAAATTCGCAAAGGGAACAATTTTCGAGCCACAAAATACGATGAGGGCATGGCTAAAAGATTTGGGGGTTTATGACCTTTTATCTCATGACAAATATGTTCCTGCGAGTGTTATGAATTTGCCAAAAAATAAACTCTCGCTTTTCCTAAACAGGCTCTTCAGTTGTGATGGCAGCATCTATTTTGAGTCAAATAGGTTTAGGCTAAGTTACTCTAGTGTTTCAGAAAAACTAATAAGGCAGGTTCAGCACCTGCTCTTAAGGTTCGGAATTCTGTCAAAACTGAGGAAAAAAGTAACTAACCTTGAGGGAAAGAAATTCGATTCATTTGAGCTTGTTGTAGACGGAGAGAACGTTAAGAAATATCTGCAGGAAATTGGATTCTATGGTGAGAAGGAGACCAAGCAGGAAAACGCCTTGATGGAAATTCGGGCAATTAAAAGAAATCCAAACCTTGACACTATCCCAAAGGAAATCTGGGGGCAGTACACTCCAAAAAACTGGGCCGAAGTGGGCAGGGTTGCCGGATATAAAATACCTAAATCAATGAGGGAGAGCAAGCGTTATTGTCCATCCAGGGAGAAATTGTTGCAAATCGCCAAGGCAGATAAAAACGAAGTTATTGAATTGCTTGCTAAGAGCGATATCTATTGGGATGAGATTAAGGATATAAAGGAGCTAACTGGGAGTTTTGAGGTTTATGATATAAGTGTTCCAAGAGACCATAATTTTGTTGCTAATGATATTATAGTCCACAACTCATACACATTGTCAGTCCTGCTTGAGGAATTCGCGCGCCAGCCCATGGAAATAAGAAAAAGGATTTCCGTAATTGCCATTGATACTGTGGGGATTTTCTGGACCCTTAAAATTGCGAACAAGCTTGAAACCAAGGAGCTTCAGAAATGGGATTTGAAACCTGAAAAGACCAATGTTAGGGTACTGGTTCCGAAAGGCAAACTAAATTTCTACCGCGATAAGAAATTGCCTGTAGATGATGCATTTACCATTAAAACCAGCGAGCTTGATGTCACTGAATGGCTTGCGCTTTTCAAACTCACCTGGAAAGATGGGGAAGGAATATTGCTCACGCGGATTATTGAGGACCTGAAGGAACAACTCGGAACCCTTTACGGAATTGATGAAATCATTACCGCAATAATGAAGGATTCTGACTCAGAGGATAATTCTAGAAAGGCATTGGTAAACAGATTCAGGGTTGCAAAGAGCTGGGGCCTTTTTGAGAAGGAGGGCACGAGGATTAAGGAGATTGCAAAGGCAGGGGAAATAACTGTAATTGATGTCTCCGCATATAGGCAGGCAATTGGGATGCAGGGGACAAGAGACATTATAGTTGGCCTGCTTGGCAAGAAGCTGTTTGAGGAAAGGATGCTTTACAGGAAAGAGGAGGAAGTGAAATTAACCGAGGGGCTGAAAAGGGAGAGTGAAATGCCGATTGTCTGGATGCTTATTGATGAGGCACATATGTTCATGCCAAAAGATGAGGATAACATTGCCCTGCATGTTCTTCTTGAATGGGTGAGGGTTGGGAGGCAGCCAGGTTTGTCACTTGTTCTCGCTACACAAAGGCCGAATAAACTGCATCCTGATGCAATCTCCCAATGCGATTTATTTATATCTCACAGGATGACCTCCCAGCCAGATATTGATGCGGTTTCGCAGTTAAGGCCTTCTTATCTGCACCAGAATTTCGATAAATATTATCAGGAAATGCCAAAATCCAAGGGCTATGCCCTGATTCTGGACGATAATACTGAGAAGCTCTGGATGGTAAAAATAAGACCAAGGTTCAGCTGGGATGGGGGAGTCACTGCCTCGGCATTTACGGATTAAAAAATTGTTCATAGCTGAAAACGAAAAAGATAACTTTAAATATCTATTCCGGTAAAGGATATGAAGGAAATTCCATTAGATTCCGTGGGGGGATTGAATATGGATTATGAACTCGAAGACCTTACTTTCGACGATGACGAGTGGGAAAACGAAAAAGACGAATGGGACGAAGATACCGAGGAAGAGGCCTATTAGTCATTATTTTCTTTAATTCTGAATTTTCTTTTAATTTCTGATTTTATTGATTAAGAAATAACTATTGCCCGAAGGGCAATCCCCGAAGGGGAGTCGTGTCAACGGAGATAGCCGTTGATGGGGGGAGAGAGATTCGAACTCTCGATCTCCTGCGTGTGAAGCAGATGTCCTAACCAACTAGACCATCCCCCCTGCAGAGATACTTTTTCGTACTACTTTAATTTAAAACTATTTCCGGGCGGATTTCTATAGTGATTTGATTGGGAAAGGTCGCAATTGTCAAATGTTCCGATTATGGGGAAAAGATTGTTGAGGAGAAGGTCAATGAAGCCATTGGGCTTATTGGTGGAATTGGGAATTTTATTAATGAGGGGGATAAGGTTCTAATAAAGCCTAATGTTCTCCGCGCAAGTTCTCCAGAGGCCCATGTTACTACACATCCCTCAGTTGTGAAGGCTGTTGTTAAAATGGTGCAGGATGCAGGGGGAATCCCCACAATAATGGACATGACCTGGGTTGGAAGCCTGCATTCAACAAAAAAAGCATTTGTTGAAACCGGTTTGGCCGGAGTTGGAAAGGATCTGGGAGTTGAGGTTAAGGGCTTTGAGGAAAATGGCTGGGAGAAAGTAAAGGTTAATGGCGCAATTTTCAGGGAACTGTATGCGCCTAAGTTTTTGCTTGAAGCAGATAAAGTTATATCTCTCCCGAAAATGAAAACCCATCTTGAGGGAATTATCACTGGCGCAATAAAGAACTGGTTTGGCTGCGTTCCTATGAAGTTCAGAAGAATTGGTCATTCCATGTCAATAGAGGAAATTGCTGATGCCTTTTTGGATGTTTACCTTATGCGGCCTGCGGATTTGGTGATTATGGACGGGGTTATTGGCATGGAGGGAAATGGGCCCATTAACGGGGAACTCAAAAAAGCTGGTTTGATGCTGGCCGCGGCAGATAGTATCGAGCTGGACCGAACTGTTGTAAAAATTATTAAATTTGATAATGTGCCTATGCTCAAAAGAGCAAAGGAACGGAAGATTGGGCAGGGAAAAATTGAAATTGTCGGCGAGAAACTGGAGGATGTAATTACTCCCTTCAAGAAACCTGTTACCGTGGCACATAAAGTCCCAAGGACTTTTCGCAGGGCGATGATGGCTGTTATGGGTTCAGGCCTGGGGGTCAATAAATCCAAATGCACAAAATGCCTAGACTGTGTTAAGTACTGCCCTGTTACCGCAATAAAATTTGGGAAATGGCCGGAGATTGACAAGCAGAAATGCATCCTCTGTTTTGGCTGCGCGGAAATCTGCCCTGTTGAGGCGATAGAGATTACGGCCAGCCCTGTGAAAGAATCTCTGCAGAGCCTGAGAAGGTTTTTGAAATTGTAGCTATTTGTTCAGTTCGATGAAATACCTAATGCTTCGGTCGTAGGTTTTTTCCGCTTCATTGCCAAACATGCAGGCAGGAAGTTCCCCGCTTTTTTTGTGGTAGCGGATGCATTCACAGCAGATGCCTTTTCGTGAGCAGGGCTCATAGCTGCAGTTGCAGCCTTTCATATTGGTTTCTCTTTTGCATTCCATATTAATAGGAAGATGGGAAAATTTTATATTAAATATGCAGTATTACTAAGGAAAAGGTAATTTTTTCTTTCCCCTTAATCTCAATCTTGGATTCTTTCTCCCAAAAGAAACTCCGCCGCCAGCCGGAGGGGTTATCCCTTTTGGCCAGTTAATTTTTGGTTTTGATTTTTTTGGACCTGCCAAATACATCACCTAAAATATTAGGTCTTCCAGCTATTTAAATCTTGTTGAATGCAGGAGGGCGGACTCGAACCGCCGAAGCCACTAAGGCACTAGCTCCTAAAGCTAGCGGAATTGCCACTATCCGACTCCTGCTTGTATTTAATTCGTCCCGTCAACATTTATAACCATTTTCTTCTTCTGATTTTGCATGCACATACCTGATGGCCTGCTTTCATTGGAAATTTCTGCTGTTTTTTGGGTAATTTCCCTAATTATATTTTCGCTGGCTTTGAGGGATAACAGGAAGAAAATTTCAAGGAATCAAATTGCCGTTATTCTGGCATTAACCCTGATAATTTTCGTTGCCCAGATGTCAGATTTCCCTGTTTTGGGGGGGACGACAGGGCATATTCTGGGCGGGGCATTGCTTGCGATCCTATTGGGATTCAGCCCGGCAGTTATAATTATGTCCGCAATTCTCGTAATTCAGGCGGTTGTTTTCCACGATGGGGGCGTTATTGCATTGGGGGCGAATGTTTTCAGTATGGCAATCATCGCCCCGTTAATCGGTGTTGGTGCCAAAAAATTACTGAATAAGAATCTGCTTCTCGCAGGAATTACTGCAGGTTTTGTTTCGGTTTTTGTTGCGGCAGCCGTGACGTCACTTATGATTGTATTTTCCGGAGGCAACCCATTAACAGTTCTCTCAGGAATGCTGACCGCACATATTTTCTTAGGAATTGTTGAGGGCCTGGTGACAGGGGGATTTGTTTTCTATTCTCTTCATCTGGCAAAGGTTGTAGTGCTGAATAAAGCAGAGGCATAGTTCTCACATTATCTTTTCCAAATAATCAGCTAATTTCCTTGTCGCCTTTGCGCGGTGGCTAATTTTGTTCTTTTCTACCAAATTCAAATCAACAACAACTTTCCGCAGCCCATTGGGAATAAATATCTTTTCATAAGGGAGCCGGTCTGCATGCGGGCTTTTCACCCAGTCAATTATTCTTCCCCGCATTTCGCCGGAAAATAATTTGGGTTTTTTTCTCGGGGCAATGTAACAGATTGTGCTCTTGAAATAGGCCTTCCTGTTTTTTCCTTTCAGGAGGCGAAACAGGCCATCGAAACCAATCTCTAACCAGATTCTTTTAGCAAGTGCTCCGGGAAAATTCCGGTATGCCTTAAAATAAATCCCTGTGTCCTCAACAATCAGCGGCTTTTTCAGTTTCTCCAGCGCCTGCCTTGCCTTGGATTCCGCCACCTTTTCTATTGAACTAAAATCAGGCTCAATAATATCCAAATTTTTCTGGATTATTTTAATCCCCATGGGCGAGAGCATTTCCCTGATTTCACGCACTTTATGCTTGTTCCCTGTGACGAAATAGAGATTCATGAAATTGAAAGGGTTCGAAAAGAATTAAATAATGTTTTATTGCTCATTACATTGATGGAAAGAAACATAAATCTCTTCGGGAATGAGTTTTCGGTTACATGGAAAAACATTTTACTGCTCGGAATTCTAGCTATTTTTCCAAACATTCTCGGAATGGCTGTTCTTGAAACCCCATTTGGTTTCAATCTGCACATATTTCAAATTCTCATTTTTGCGGCTGCGCTAATTTACGGCCCTTTTGGAGGAATGGTTTCCGGGGGATTTGGTTCAGTATGGGCTGCAATTCTCCTAAACAATCCCTATATTGTTATTGGGAGCATAATTTTGGGCGGGGTGACAGGTTATCTTGCAAAAAATAAGGGAATCAATATCATTGCTGCTGCTATGATTGCATTTACTGTTCAATTGCCCTGGCTCTGGTTCAGCGACATCTATTTGGCAGGAATGCCGATAGTAGTTGTAAATGGCGTAGTGTGGGCCCTGCTTGTAAGCAATTTCATTATGGCTGCGCTGGTTTTTATTTTCAGGAAGAGAATAGTAAAATTGGTTCAGGCAGTGTAGCTTGGGCCCTGGGGCTCCATCCGCTGCATATTGTCCTGTGTTTTCTTCAAATTATCCATATATTCCCTCAGTTCTTTCTCCGTGTTCTTTGCCTCTTTCAGCAGGGGCTTGACATCTATCTTAAGGCCAATTATCTTGTTCAGGGTTTCAATAACCCTTGAGGCCGCCTGATAGTCCGCCACCGAGGAAATGTTGGAAAGTATTGAGAATGCCTCAATATTTGTTGTCTTCAAATCAAGAAGAATAAGTGCGGAAATTCCCGAGGTAATTCCCTCCTGGATTAGGTCAATCTTTGCCTTCCTTAAAATCTTCTTGGATTTTTCATTCGCGGCAATGCCATAAACATCCCCCTTTGCTTCCTTACCATAGCTCTGGATTCCGCTAAGGGAAACTACTCTTGAAATCCCCTTCTGCTTAACCCATTTTATTATCGCCCTTGCAAAATCATCCAGGAACTGGTTTGGGATAATCTGCTCTGAGATAATCGCAACAAGTTTCTTCTTTTCATTGATGAAAATCCTTGAGGGATAAACCGGTTTCCCTTCCCTTATCCTTATTATCGGAATAAAAATATTGGAGCTAATATACCCATATTTCCTGAACTCCATCTTCTCAACAAGGTACTTTGCGCCTATTGTGCCAACCAATCCCATTCCAGGGAAACCCTCTATGAGGGTATAGCCTTTCAGGCTCTTTGACTTAAATTCGACAATATCAACTTTTGCAAATTCCCTTTTCATCCAACCACACCATAAATAGGGCAAAGGGGTATTTATTTGTTATTGTTTCATTATCCGAAATAGAAGGGCTTCTGCTGCTCGCGGTAGATGGGTATAAACTTGGAAATTTAATGAAATAATATTCATATATAATATTTTTCCCTCATAAGTGGTAATAGGCTCACCATGCAAGAATGCACTATCCTAGCGATAGCATACTGGTGGGTATGGAGTGGAGAAGGATGTTCCTTTGCGGAAACTGCAATTGCAGGTATGTGTCAAAGATGGCTGCCGAAGCCTGCTGCAATGGCAAGGGAGGGGTAAAGCCTGTGATGTCGTCCGTCAATTTCCTCGAATTCACAAAGGAGAAGAAGCATAAGTGCGATGTTGACACTGAAGTTGGGGAAAGTGAAAAGGAAGAGCAGATTGGGGACTGACATCAATATAAAAATTTCCTAATTAATTCTAATTGGTGATTTTTTTGACCGAGAGACTTTATTTAACCGACTCATATATGAAAGAATTTGAGGCAACTGTTACAAAAGTGAGTGAGGGAAAGTATGCTGTCCTTAATAGGACTGCGTTTTACGCCATCAGCGGTGGCCAGCCAAACGATACCGGAAAATTGATTGTGAATGGCGATGAACTGAATGTTGTTTTTGTAAAGGCCTTTGGAGAAGAGGTAAGCCATGAGATTGAGGGCGGGGAGATTAAAGAGGGGGATAAGGTTAAGGGGATTATTGACTGGAGGAAGAGGTTTAAGTTGATGAGGATGCATTCCTCAGCGCACATCCTTGCCGCGGTTATTTACAAGGAACTTGGTTCCCTCATTACAGGCGGGCAGTTGGGTGAGGAAAAGAGCAGGATGGATTTCAATGTCAGGGATTTTGACAGGGAATTATTGACGGCTTTTGAGGAGAAGGCAAATGCAGTTGTTAAGCAGGCAATTCCAATTACTGTTGAATTCCTGCCCTATGAGGAAGCAATGGCAATGCCTGAAATTTTCAGGTTGAAGAATGTGCTCCCTAAAAACCTGAAGGAATTAAGGGTTGTTAAAATGGGGGATTTTGATGCCCAGGCCGATGGAGGCACGCATGTAGGAAATACCTCTGAAGTTGGGAAAATCCACATAACTAAGCTGGAGAATAAGGGGGCGGAGAATAGGAGAATCTGCTGGGTTCTGGGGGACTAGTAGTTTGAGACATATGTCTCAAACGTAACATTTATTAATTATGAATCATTATTCATAACATGCCCAGACCATTTAAAGAGAAAAAAATCCAGTCAGAAATTATCGCCACTAATTTTGCGCCCTCTTTTATTGAGGCCGAGTTTCTAAGTGAAGTTGTAATCAGCAAAGAGGAAATTGAGGCAATAAGGCTGGGTGATGTTGAAAAGATGCGGCAAAGGGCTGCCGCAACTGCAATGGGAATCTCGCAACCAACTTTTTACCGTTTGCTTAGCCAGGCAAGGGGGAAGATGGCTGATGCATTGGTTAACGGGAAACTCATAAGGGTAAAATAGATTTAAATACTCCGGCGCCCTTTATTGATTCCATGCAAACTGAGATTGCAAGGGCGAGAGTTGAGGAAAGCCGATTGAAAAAATCCCTCTCCCTTCCGGAAGTAATTATTTACGGCGTGGGGATAATTCTCGGTGCCGGAATTTATGCATTAATCGGGACAACTGCGGGAATTGCCGGCAACACATTATGGTTGTCATTTGTTCTTGCCGCAGTTATTGCATCCTTCAGTGCATTAAGCTACGCAGAACTTACCTCCCTCTTTCCCAAGTGCGCGGCGGAATTTGTTTACACAAAAAGGGCCACTAAATCGATTTTCCTGGCATTCGGGGTTGGTTACATAGCGGTTATTTCGGTGATTATTTCCTCAACCACTGTTGCCGTTGGTTTTGGCGGTTACTTTGAGGCCCTAACCGGTTTCCCGGTAATTTTTAGCGCGGCAATACTTATTTTACTGCTGTCAATCCTGAATTGGTATGGGATAAAGGAGTCAGCAAAATTCAACATTATTTCAACCGTAATTGAGGCAGGAGGGCTGGTGTTAATAATTGTAATTGGCCTTGCCATGATTTCCTTTGGCGGCCTTGCCCTGCCAAACCTGTTTGAATTTCCAGGAGAACCGGCAAATGCGGCAGAAATGTTTTCCCCTATCTTCGCAGCTGCGGCAATAATTTTCTTCGCATTTCTTGGTTTTGAGGACATTGCAAATATCTCTGAGGAAACTAAAAATGCAAAAGTCAACATACCAATCGGCCTACTTGCGGCGGTTGCAATAACAACCGTAATTTATGTTCTTGTCGCAGTTGTATCAGTAAGTGCCGTTCCTTACGCTGTGCTTGGGGAATCCACCGCCCCCCTTGCCGATGTGGCATCTGCGCTTGGCGGGGAGAGTTTCGGAATATTGAGTGGCAACCTGCTGGGGATTATTGCCCTTTTTGCAACGGCTAACACTGTTTTGATTCTCCTTATTGTTGCCTCAAGAATGTTTTACGGAATGGCAAAGGAAAAATCACTGCCGGCAATATTTGGGAAAGTGGATAAAAAACGCGGCACCCCGGTAATAGCGATTATATTTGTTCTTTTGCTGTCTGCCCTTTTGCTGTTTGGGGTCAGTGACAAACAAGTGGATGATGAAAATAAAAACACCCTCCCTGAAAATGCGGATGAAAAAAGCGACAGCCTGCTCTCTACACTTGCGAGCCTTACAAATTTCGGGGTATTCATAATTTTCTTCTCAGTTAACGCATCGCTGATAATTTTGCGCTTTACAGAACCAGGCATTGAAAGGCCTTTCAAGGTTCCATTCAGCATTGGCAAAGTTCCTTTGTTGCCATTGCTCGGGGCCTTATTCTGCCTTTACATGCTAACACACATAACCGGAAATGCAACCATTTTCGGATTTGAGCTTCCAATAGTCCTGTTGGGGATTATATTATACCTAACTTTTATCCCTGTTTACCTCATTTTCGTTCGCCCCCCTTTCCGAAACGCTATTAAATGATTTCTGCCCCTATTTAATTTTAGCTTCTTTCTGGTGATTTTATGCCTGAGATAAATTTTGAGGAAATTGCTGAACTGATAAAGAAGGGCCAAAGGGCAAAGGCCAGAAAATTAGTTAGTGAAGTTTCCATCAATGAGGCCGCCAAAATCATAAATGATCTTCCAAGATTGGACAAGTTCTGGTTCTTTTCGATATTGGGCCCAAAAAAAGGGGCAGACGTTATACTTGAACTGAATGATGAGGCAAGGGAAGAGCTTATTGAGCTGTTGAGCGGCAAAAAGCTGGCAAGGGTCGCAAGTGAGATGAACTCAGATGATGCAACCGACTTTTTGGAGGAACTCCCTGATGAAAAGAGCGAAATGGTGCTTGAAACAATGGATGAGGAAGGGGCAGAAGAGGTAAAGAAATTGATGTCATACCCTCCTGAAAGCGCGGGCGGGCTGATGCAGAAAGAGTATATTGCTGTTCTTGAAAGCGATAAGATAAAGGACGCCGTAAGGAAAATTAAGAGGGATGTTGAAAAAGCCGGGGATCTGCACAACATATTTGTTGTTGACACAACTAATGTCCTGGTCGGGATTCTGCCTGTAAGAAAGTTAATTTTGTTCCCTACCGAAACCGAAATCTCAAAGATTATGGATAAAGACCTGATTTCAGTAATGGCTTCAAAGGATCAGGAGGAAGTGGCTAAAATCTTCAAAGAACACGACCTTATTTCAATTCCAGTTATTAATGAAGAACTCCATCTTGTCGGAAAGATTACTGTCGATGATATTGTTGAGGTAATTGAGGAGGAGAGCTCTGAGGACTTGTTCAGGATTTTGGGTTTGGGTGGCGAGGTAAAGGTCAGCGATTCTGTCGGCTCAATGGTGAGAAAGAGGGCGCCCTGGCTTGTGCTGAACCTTGTTACTGCATTCCTGGGTGCGGCAATAGTTGCACTTTTCCAGGACACAATCCAGTCATTTGTTTTTCTTGCTGTGTTTCTTCCTGTTGTTGCAGCTATTGGCGGAACCTCCGGAAACCAGACTGTTGCGATTATTGTCAGGGCGCTCGCGCTTGATGAGATTGATTTCAAGAATGTCAGGAAGGTTTTGTTTAGGCAGGTAATGACTGGCCTTATAAACGGGGTATTGGTTGGCTTCATAACAGGCATAGTGGCATTTTACTTCTGGAGCAATTTCAAATTGGGTTTGGTGATAATGGTCGCAATGATAGGAAACATCGCAATCTCAGGCCTGCTCGGGGGATTGGTGCCACTAACCCTCAGAAGGCTGAATGTTGACCCTGCCCTTGCCTCAAGCCAATTCATAACAATGTTCACTGATTCTTTAGGATTTCTTTTCCTTTTGGGGCTGGCTGCGGCGATTTTCTAATAATTATGAAAAAAGATTATGATTTTCGTCAAAATTATAACGAATTAATTAAAATTCAAGACTAATTAGGTCATAAATAACATTTTATTCGTAACAGGCTCACAATAAAATTGAATTTCAGAATTGAAAATTGAGTTTTAATCGGTATTTGTTTATAATTAAATTTCCCTTAGATATCCCCAATTATGCAATTTGTCGCTATCCTCAACCCACCTGTCACCGATATCTTTCCGGTAATACATATTCGGGATAATTATGTTATGTATTCTGGAATAAACCTGCTTCTGTGCCTGTTTCATTGTCTGGCCGGTTCCGCAAACTATGAGGACTACCCCTGACTTGCCGGTTACAAGCCATTCGCCATTGACAAGCTTTACGTCCTCTATGTGGACCCCTTCAGTAGGTTTCTTGAAGAAAATAACTGAATCTTTGGACTTGACCTCAAAGGTTTCCTTGTCCTTGAAAGGGAAAGGGGGAACTACTATCCTGACCCCTATCTGGAATCCACTCCTTACTTTCAGCACTGGCTTGTTTCCCCTCGCAAGTTCATAAAGGAATCCCCCAATCGGAATTAACATCCCCTCATGCTGTATGCTTATTGTGGGATAGCCAAACCTTGCAGTAAACTCCAGGGGATGAATCCCATTCCCGTTGACAATGCAGTTTAGGTCTATGTAGCCCACATAGCCCTCCTCGGCAAGCTTGCGCTCAAGTTTTTTCAGGGTATGGTTGAAAAGCCTATTTGGGCCGCTCCAGAACATTGATGTTCCCATTTCTCCCGTGGATGGGCCAAGATTGCCTGGAAAAAGTTTTTTATGCTCGAAATTAACATTTATTGGATAAATGAATTCCTTTCCATTGAAAAAAGCGCCGACCGCAACTTCCACTCCCTCAATCCTTTTCTGCAGCTGGAAAACAGGTATTTTCTTAGACCATGCCCTTTTGTAATCCTCCAAAACCTGAAGTACATCCTTTCCATCATCCTCCTCGCCTACGAAAAGAAGCCCCTTTATGTTCTGGGCCTCGCCGCTTGGCTTTATTACATATCTGGAGGGGTTTTCACGCACAAAATTCAGGGCATCATCAAAAGAGGTAAATTCCCTGTAGGGGACTATGTTTACCCCAAACTTTTTCAGCTCCTCCTGACCGAAAGTCCTGTCATCCTCAAGCCTGTCAGTGTATGGGGTGCCGCCAACAACAAACTTTCCCCGCTCCCTGAGCTTTTTTGCGATGGTCCCATGGCCCAAAACATCATCAAAAATAATGACATCCGCCCATTCAACCTCTTTTTCCCAATTGTCGACCATCTCGATAAAGCCCACGCCAACCTCCTTTTCCACCTTTTCCTTGGTGTAATATTTGACGTTATGGCCTTCCTTCACAATCTGCCAGGCAATGTCCACAATAAGGGCGTCATATGAATAAAACAGGAAATTTTTCGGTTCCATACACCCTATTTACAATGAACATTTAATATTCATTGATGTTTTCCAGCGCCTTAAAGATTTTCTGGCGCCTTAGATGCTCTGTAGAAATCCTTTATAAATAAAAAAGCGTTCATATTATCGAGGTGACAACAATGAACGCTTTATATCCAATACACTGTTCGAACTTTTATACTTTATGTTTGCGCATTTTTGAGGAAATCCGCTTCCCAGTGCGC
>JBDRHK010000005.1:0-13322 GCA_043816965.1 Candidatus Iainarchaeum sp.
GGTTTTCCCAATAAGATCCTTATTGCAGCAGGCGAGAACAACATTCTCCTGTATTCTGTGGATTTTTGCCAGCAAAATCAGACCCTCTTTACAGGGGACAGGGCGCCGCAGGCATCGCATTTCATCATCCTTATTCCCTGCTGTTCAATAAATTTGGTGTCTGGCTTATGGCACTCATGGCAAAGCACATACTGCGTAATATATGCGTGGAAAAACTTGTTTATCTGGTCATTGGTAAATTTAGAATTTAGCAGGAGTTTACCCTCTGAAACAACCGCCGAGGTTGCGGTTTCTTTGGTCAAATACTTGAGAAGATGCCTTTCCTCCCGGTGAAGTGATTTCAGCACCTGCGCAAAATTATTCACGGCCGTTTTCTTTCCCTGAATATGGCTCTGCATTTCAGGCATCTCAAATCTTTCCTTGCTCAGTGCCTCTTTCGGCAGGAGCATATAAGCCCTGTCCAGCATTTTCTCATATTCCATTAGACCACTTAAGAATTTTTGCAGGGGATTGGTTAAAAAGCTTTGGTAGTTGGTTTTAGGAGTTGGGAGCCCGGGGCAAAGTTATTAATACTCTGGGGAATTATTATTTCAGCGGTTGTTTTTATGAAGAAAGAAAAAAAACAGGAAAACGGCTTCAGGAATATTTTAATAATTGGGGCAATTGCGATAATTTTCATTGCCGCAATAATATATGTTGCCCAGACAAACCCGGGCCTGATGCAGGAAATGGTCGATAAATACGGCCTCCTTGGAATTTTCCTCGCATCACTGATTGCAAACGCAAGCCTTTTCTTCCCGCTCCCTGTTGATTTTGTTGTTTTCTCAATAGGCCTGGTTTCTGACAACTGGGTTTACTCACTCATAATCGGAATAGTTGCCGGGACGGGTGCCGCGTTTGGGGAAATGACCGGATATATCCTTGGCCTTTTCGGGGTAAAGGCTGCTGAAAAAATCAAGGAAACAAAATTCTACCGCATTAAGGAAATCAGCAGTAAAATCAAGAATTCAGGGATGATTTTCATTTTCCTCGGGGCGTTCACTCCCTTCCCTTTTGATATTATTGGAATTGCCGCAGGCCTGATGAAGTACGATATAAGGAGATTCTTTATCGCCGTTCTTGCGGGAAAATTGGTTAGGTACACAATTCTCGCCATGGCAGGAGTTGTGGGAATTGAAGTTGTAAAATGGTTTTTTGGATTGGGTTAGAACCCAACCAATTTCAGAACCACAAATGCCAGCAGCATTAGGATTGTCTGCGGAGGCAGTGCAGGAAGCGCTGTCCCAACCCTTTTTGAAACAAAGTTTATGGTCCAAAGTAGGCCGATGAGGGAAGCAATCAGAATCACAACTGGCGGGATGAAATATAGCGGGAATTCCAGAGCAGGATTTAATTTTGCAGCCCCGAGAAGTGATGCAGAAAAGACAAGGGGAATAACCATGTCCCCTGTTCCCAGCTCGAAGGTGTGCTCCTTTGTTGGGATGGCGTAGGTGAATGATAAATTTTTTGAGGAAATTGCCTTTGCCATTTTTACCATGTGCTTTGTTTTGAACACCGCAATAAAATCATAAACTGAAAGCAGAATCATGAAAATTATCACAGGAATTATGCCCAATGAAACACCAAGCAATGCTCCAACAACAGCTGTTGAAATAATTGATGTCGCATTCCTGAGCCAGATATGTTTTGCGAAAACAATCCTCAGTAGAACTATTAGCAAAGATAGTGGAACTACTAGAAGTGAATCGTAGAATGTGGAAAACAATAGGGCGCTTGTTATGAAGATTATAAAAGATTCGAGAGCTTTGAAAACATAGTAAAGCCATTTTTCGGGAAAAAAGCGAATTACGATAATCCAGAAAAGCGCCCCTCCCAAAACAACAGCTATCAAATAAATGCTGTTAATTGGATCGCCAGGATCTTCAGAAATAAATGTGACTGTTACCTCTTCAGCAATAAAAAAATTCGCAGTCCATAAGCCAATCAGCTGGGTGACGATGAAAAGTGCCGCCAGGGAGAGTATTAATTTCCTGTTCATGGCAATAATTGGGGAGAAAGGAATTAAAACAGTTTTCCCTAGCCGCTAAAGTTTGAAGTAAAAACTGTAACAAAACCCCAGCAGGAAAATCACTATTGCCCCTGTGTTTGTGAAAACCCATGGCCCGAAACTAACCCCGAAAAGCATTAATGCAACAAGCCCTGTATAACCTATTATTGCCATCAAAATCCCCCGCACCAAATTGCTGAGTATGTCCATCTTTTTCACCCCAAAATAATTATTGAAAGTATGAATGAACCATACATCTGCAGTTCATTTATGAAAATCAAATACTTTTTCAAATACTTGTTGTTCTCCACCAATGCAAGCACCGCTATTTTTGTAATGTAATAAATAAGCAAAGTGCCCCCGACAAAAAGTGGAATCCCTATAACCTTCTCAAAATCAAGGAAGGCGAAAAGTGTGATGAAAATCACAATAGAACCCTTCAGCACTTTCTTGCCCTCAAGGAAGATAAAAAACACCGCGAAAAGCATGAAAGTAATCATCACACTGTTTGTGGCCAGGCCTATAAACCAGCCCAGGTCAAGGGCATACAAATGGCCAATTATTTCCAGCAACATTTTTATTCACTTTTTCCAGTTATAAGATAATTGCATTCTTTCTAATATTTAAAATATTTTATTGTTTTTTTTATCAAATAGAAGTATTTAAATACATTTATTTACTTTTGATAAAATATGGCTGATTTAAACATAGACCTAAAAGACAGGAAAATCCTCTATGAACTGGATGTAAATGCAAGGCAGTCCCTCTCCAAAATCGCGAAAAAAGTCGGTTTAAGCAAGGAAGTGGTGAACTACAGAATCAACAGGATGATTGATGAAAAGCTGATAAGGAGTTTTTACGCGAGAATTGACACCTCAAAACTTGGTTTGACGCTTTTCAGGACTTTCATAAGAACCCAGAACCTTTCGCCGAAAAAGGAAAACGAGATGATTGAATATTTAAAAGGCAATCCAAAGATTGGTTTTTTTGTCAGGGTGGAAGGGAACTTTGATTTCAATTTCATTTACTGGTCAAAAGGGGTTTCAGAATATTTCCATTTCTGGCGGGAGTTCAAGGGGAAGTTTGGAAAATTCCTTGAGAGCAAACAGCTACATATCCTCGAATACTTTGCGAATTTCCCAAAGGGATTTCTAATCGGAAAAAAGGACCTCTCAATACCTTTTTTCGAGTGCGGCCTGAACAGGGAAATTGAAATCGACAGGGCAGATTACGAACTCCTCAACATCCTGGCAACTGACGCAAGGAAACCGTTGATTGAGATTGCGCAGGAACTGAAAATTTCAGACAAGATGGTTTCCTACAGGATTAAGAAACTTGAGAAATTGGGGGTAATCCATTCTTACGGGGTTCAGATTGATCTCGATAAAATAGGGTTGAATTATTATATGATTCACCTATTCTTCAAGGATTTCTCTGAGGAAAGGTTTAAGGAACTGAAAAATTTCGCAATTACCCACCCATCCGTAGTGTACATTGATGAGGCGCTGGGAGGGCCTGATTTTGAGATAGAACTTTATATGCAAACAAAGCAGGAATACTATGAATTTCTCACTGAACTGAGATATAAATTTTCGGATTTGATAAGGGATTTCAGGACACTGCATTATCCTGAGGAATTCAAATTGGTCCTTTTCCCCTGGAAAGGGCAGACTATTCAAAAAGGCTAGTGCCAATTCTCACCATTGTCGCCCCCTCTTCTACAGCGACAGCAAAATCATTGCTCATTCCCATAGAAAGTTCAGGCAGATTAAATTTCTCCCCCAATTCCTTCAGTGCAGAAAAATATCTCCTAGTTTCTTCTGCCCCCACAAGTGGGGCCATTGCCATAAAACCTTGTAAATCCAAATTTCTCATTTTTTTAATCTCCCCAACAACATCCCCCAATTTCTCAGGCTCCAGGCCATACTTGCTCTTCTCCCCACTAACATTAACCTCCAGCAGAATTTTCTGCCTTTTTCCAATTTCAGAAGCGGCGGAATCAATCTTAGCTGCAAGTTTTAATGAATCAACTGAATGAATCCATTCACAGTTCTCGACCGCTTTTCTGGCCTTGTTGGACTGCAGATGCCCTACAAAGTGCCAGTTAACCCCCTCAACAGAATCAACCTTTCCCAGCAATTCCTGCAATTTGTTTTCCCCGAGATCCCTTACGCCCAAGGAAATAAGTTCATTAATCTTGCCAATGGAACGGTTTTTTGTTACGGCAACAAGTTTAACCTCTTCAGGATTCCTGCCGGCCTTTTTGCAGGCTTCTGCAATCCCTTCCCTAATTGCAGAAAGATTTTCCCCTAGCATCAGATTCACTGTTTGGCGGTTGGCTTTACAACGCCATGTCTTGGCCTGTAAATATCCCCTGACTTCTCAAGCTTGCTGAGAATCTCCCTGACCTTTTCTGAATCAATCCCCTCAGTTTTTGATTCCTCAACAATATCCTCAATAGGAACCATCCCGTCATCTATCTCTGTAGATTTGCTCCTAATCATCCTAAGTATTTTTTTCAGATTTGTTATCTGGGTATGTGTCTGCCCTGATGTAATAATATCAATATCAATCTTGCCTGTTTCAGGGTCTGTAACAACTTCCTGCAGGGAAGTCTTCACCAACCTTATTGCCCTTTCGGCATCCCGAATTTCCACAGTATTGCTAAGCCTGACCCTTGCGCTTGCCTCACTTAACCTAACTAACCCTTCCAATTGCCTGTGGGTTGCCGCGTAACTTCCTTCCTTCCTTCCTTGGTCACGCAGACTTATGTAGAAGTCAGAGAGTGCCTGTATGGATTCCTGGGTCAGAACCGGAAAAATATTCTGCCTTGCAAAGGAAAGATATTTTTTGAACAGGTCAGCGTCAATTGCAGGAGTTATACTTTTCTCCAGCTCTTTCCTATCCTCAGCACTCATCTTCTTTTTCATCTTCTTCTCGAGCCACATCTTTTCCCCTATCTGGTGTGTTTTCAAAATGTGCCTGGCAATGTCCTCGTCCTTCTTTCGATCCAACACATCCTTTAGCATGAAGAAGAGGTCGAACCTTGAAATAAGTGTCGGGGGCAAATTTATCTGCTCAATGAAAGACATGAATTGGTCAAAGCGGCTGAATTTTGGATTGGCCGCCGCAAGAACACTTGTTTCTGTCTTGAAGGTTGTCACAATCCCTGCCTTTGCAACCGAAATCCTCTGCTGCTCCAGGGATTCATGCAGCGCGCTCCTGTCCTCGGCATCCATTTTATCCAGCTCATCAATCAGGCAAATTCCGCCGTTAGCCAGTACCAAAGCTCCGGCCTTTAATGTCCATCCCCCTTCCCCAAAATCATCCTTAACGGCAGTTGCAGAAATTCCCGCAC
Source organism: Candidatus Iainarchaeum sp. (assembly GCA_043816965.1). GTDB lineage: Archaea > Iainarchaeota > Iainarchaeia > Iainarchaeales > JAFCCJ01 > JAFCCJ01. The sequence goes on from JBDRHK010000005.1 coordinate 5,406, forward strand.
CACTAGAAGTTTTTCCCGCGATGTAAATGGATTTCGGGGCAATCTTATCTACAGCCATCAGCAACTGGGAGTTATGTGAAAAAACCATATTGGAAATGAAATTATGGGTTCCTGCAACCTCTAAATCATAAACCCAATCAGCTGGCTCAATTTCCTTAACTTCCCTGACTTTATCCCAAAAAATGCTTGTTTTGGAAAGCTTGTAAAGGTTTAGGGCCTTTTCCTCAATTTCTTTATCAAACAGATTCCTGTTAAAATAGGCCTCTATCAGGCGATTGGCAATTAAAAGTAATTGTTCTCTTGAAGGGTTTCTATCTCCCCTTTCGTAGTGCCGATAACTAGTTCTTGCAACACCCATTTCGAATTGCGTTAAACCAATTTTTTTTCTCAAAAACTTTAATTCCTTGTTTAGATTTGGCACAACATCGTTGTTAGTATTAAAAAGTTTTGAATTAAGTATTTTCTCCTTTGCTTTCTTGATTTTTCTTCCCGAAATAAAACCCACAGTTTTCACATATTTTTTCGCAAATTTGCCGCCAATTGTAAGTTTGAAATACTTTCTTTTAATTTTCTTGGTTGTGTTGGTGGCCATATTCCAAATTTCTTTCTTTACAGATACAATCTCAAATCTGGATAGTAGGATAATAAGCCCATCAATTAATTCCTCGCTGGCGGAAGATATTTCAATAAATCTACAATCGTTCCTAACACTTCCCTCTGTTTCAATAAATACCTTCAGAAATTCCTTAACAACACTGTCGGGAGATGACATTATTGAATTCGGAATTGTTCTTTGCCTAGACAGCCTTGAAAGCTCTACGAAATTTTTTTCAATAAATTCCCCAAGTTCTACGCTAGAAAACATGATCCTTGTTGCGTTGCTCTTGAAATCTCTGCAATGTTTTATTCCAAATAACTCCTCAGCGCATTCAACAAAGTCATCAACTACTTCCTTATCACTGTTTGTAAATTCCAACGCGACTGTTGAATGTTTTTTGTTAATATGGCCCTCCGCAAGCATATAACCAACAACCCTCGCTAGTTTTTCATCCAGAACTTCAGGAGTAAGAATATGTCTTGCGTTTGTTTTTCCCAGAGTAATCTTTGTGTCAAGTTTTTGGACAGCCCCCTTAACTGTGACCGTCCTGGGTATGGCAATAAAATCCCCCTTTTTTAAGTCCATGGTTTTGACGGCCTTCACCTTTCCCCCAACAGATGCAAAAAGGGGATGGGTATGGGTTGCTTTAATTTCTTTTCCTGTAGATGTCTTCACAAAGAACATTCTGTCAGGCCTTCTTTTCATTGCCCTGACGGCAACACCTCTCTCAAGCTCACAATCCCCGTTCAAAATTGGCAATCTTTTAAAAGTGTTTGAAAAAAAGCCGTCATCCAATTTCTGTCTTTCTCCTTCCAGACTTTCTTCAACCAAATCTTTAATTTCCTTGGAAGTTCCATCTTCGAGCAATAATTTTGTTGAACCATCAACGCATTTCGCCAAACCCGGGTCACCAACAAGCAAGATATGGATATTCCCTCTCAGCTTGTTATCTCCTGGGAGGACCTTTCTTACCCCCCCAAACAGCTGCAGGGCAATTGCCTCCTTAATCATTTCATGCCCGTAAATTGTCTGGGCAATGCTCTTGACCAGCAGTTCGTAAATATCCGGCTTTGCCGCAAGCTCCCTAATCAGTTTCTCATCTTCAGGTGTAATCTCAATATCCTCAAACTCCTGCATGGTTTCCTCTATATGCAGTGCCTCAAGATATCTCCCATAGATTGTTTTCTTGTCCTTTGGGGGAATAAGCCTCAATATCCCGCTTATCCTTGTCCTGTCCCCCGGGGAAACCTGGTTTACCAAATCATCGCTGACATAAATATCCAAAGTTGCGGCCTGTTCATTTCCCTTAAGCATCTCAAGTGGCTCCTGGGTTTTTATTTTTTGATAATCAACAAACTCAGACTCCTCTGACACCAAATTGAAAGAGCGGTGCTTGCACTCGCAGATGTAAGGCGGCTTTGATTGGTGGTCGCTCTGGGGGATTTTGTAGGTATTGCCACAGCGGGTGCATTCCCATGTCGCCATTTTAAGCTTAGGCATTACTTCGGTTAACTGGCCAACAACACCCTCAACAGAAATCAGTTTCCCGAGGTGGGATGCACTGATATTCCTCAGCAATGGCTGCTGCTCTTTGGGAAGGTTAAAGACCCTTATGTGCGGGGAAAAGTCCTCCAGTTCCAGGGCAGGAACGTCGATGTTCTTTATCGCCTCCTTTGCGGCCTCAAGAACATAGTCAGGGTTTATGAGCAGCTCATCAGCCAGCTCAAAATCAAACAGTTCAATATCCTTGAAATCAATGGGGAGGCTCCTTTTTTGCGGATAATTCTCCACAAGCCTCTGGATATCCTTTATGCACTTCTCTTTCAGGAAAGCCTCAATTTTCGGGATAAATGGATTTGAGGCATCGGTTTCAGTTTTCTCGGCAAATTCCAATCTTACACCCATCAATTTGGCATTAAGCCACTTATAAACACTTTCGGAGGTGGATTTCCGGTGCGGACAACTGCCATATCAGTTGACACTACGGCCTATACTGCGTATAGGCCTTGCTCGCCCTATGGGCTCGCTACACGCCTATCTGCGTGTACACGACCACCCCTGTTTTGCGCCCTGTTGGGCACTCGCAGGGATATTGCTCACCTTATGGGCTCGCTAAATGACCTTTAACTTGATACCCCACCATCTATTTGTATTGGGAGAATTTGTATTGGGAATTTAATGCGAATTCTGGAAAAATTTCCAAAAAATCAATTCTATATTAATATGTCTGGAAAATTATTAACCCTACTCAGTTAGGAATCTGAACTTTGTCAATTACATTCCCATCGGAATAATTCGTTGGATTTAACCTTCATCCCACCACCTCCAATAGAGAATTTTTTCTAAGGACTCTGATTTTTCGGCTTAAACCTTTGCACGCCTAATCTCTAATTTTGGTGCAAAGGATTTAATGCCTCCAAAATCAGCAGAGACGTCCACGAAAAAATTCATTATTCTTGGAGGTGGTTTGATTGATGAATTTTCCAAATTTTCAACTTCCCACAATGGAAGAGATTAGAATGGCTGAAGAATCGGCCAGAACAAATCCGGAAAACCTAACAGACAGGGAACTCTGGATTCTGAAAGAGGTAGGAGGTGATTTCTGATGCTTTACCGCATCGGAAACCTACTCCCGAAATGCAATATAAATAAATTTTTGGTGATTAGATAGGGGCGAATTTGCATGAGTAAGAAAATTGAGATTGATGAATCAGTTCTTGAAGATCTTTATTTGGAGGAAAAGAAATCCAGTTATGAGATTGCCAAGATTTTCAACTGTGACTCAACAGTTATTCAAAGAAGGCTGAAAGAACACAGAATCGAATTGAGACAACCAAAGAAGAGAATAGACATTCCAAAAGAAGTGTTAGAGAAACTTTATTGGACTGAAAATCTCTCAACTTACAAAATATCTAAAAAGTTAGGTATTGGCAGGACAACAATTTGGAGCAAATTAGATGAATTAAACATTGAGAGAAGGAAACTTAAGCGGGTTCCAATTTCAAAGGAAACATTGAATAATCTTTATTGGGATCGGCGATTGTGCGCTAGAGAAATTGGAGAAATCTACAACGTATCCCATTCAGTTATTTTAGATAAGTTATACAAAAACGGCATAAGAACAAGGGATACTGGGGAAGCCGGAGAAATTTATCCAAAAACAGATTTCTCAGGCGATTTAGAAGAAAAAGCGCATATGATTGGTTTCAGATTAGGTGATTTATATTGTATTCGAATGAGCCCAAGATTGGTTAGAGTTTCATCCAATACTACAAAAAAAGCACAGTTGAAATTGATGAAGGATGTTTATGGGGGATATGGGCGACCTTGGATTAAAGAATATTCAGGCACGTTCAATTTTCACTGTCACCTAAATAACACCTTTTCCTTCTTAGTGCCTAAAAAGGACAGGATTGAAAGATGGATTCTTAAGAACAATAATTATTTTTGTGCCTTTTTTGCAGGCTATGTTGATGCTGAAGGAACAATTAAGATTTATAACAAACGAGCCAGATTTAGAGTAGGCTCTTACGATAAAGGGCTTTTGAAAGATGCCTCTGGGAAATTGACAGAGTTTGGAATCAGGCACACTTACCGAATCGATTCCTTTAAGGGTAAGAATCAGAATAGTGATTTTTGGAGGATTGGAATATGTGAAAAGCAATCCCTATTAAAAGTTTTTAACCTAATAGGACCATATATGAAACATGGGGATAGGCTGAAAGACCTTGAAAATGCCAAAGATAATGTTATTCAGAGATTAAAAAAATGAAGGGGGTGAAGCGGCTATGAAGTTTTATGTGACAACTGCAATAGATTATCCATCTTCTAAGCCCCATCTTCGGCCATGCCTATGAGAAAACGGTTAGCGATGTCCAGGCAAGATGGCACAAATTGAAGGGGGAAGAGGTATTTTTCCTTACAGGGACCGATGAGCATGGGATGAAAATCCAGCGTGCTGCTGAAAAGGAAGGGAAGAAGCCCAAGGAATTTGTGGATGAAAAAACTGCACTCTTCAAGGAATTGTGCAAAAAATGGAACATTTCCTACGACCGCTTCATAAGAACAACAGATAAGCAACACGAGAAAGTCTGCCAGGAAATTTTCCAGAAAGTTCTCGATAAGGGAGATATCTATTTAGGAAATTATGAAGGGCTTTACTGCACTGATTGTGAAAGGTTTTATTTGGAGAAGGATTTAATCGGTGGTTTGTGCCCAATTCATAAAAAACCTGCCGAGAATGTGAAGGAGCCGAGTTATTTTTTCAAGATGGGCAAATACCAGAAACAGTTGCTGGATTATTTTGATAAGAATCCTGATTTCATTTCTCCAAGATCTAGGAGGCAGGAAATTATTAACAGGGTAAATGAAGGACTACTTGATTTAAGCGTAAGCAGGGCAACCTTCGACTGGGGAATCCCCTTATCCAACGATGGAAAACACGTAATTTACTGTTGGTTTGATGCCCTTCTCAATTATATTTCGGGAATTGATTACGGTACAAAGAAGTTTGATAAATACTGGCCTGCCGATGTGCACAACATTGGCAAAGATATCCTCTGGTTTCACAGCGTTATTTTTCCTATAATGCTTTTCGCTGCCGGAATCGAGCCCCCGAAAAAAGTTTTTGTCCATGGTTTTATCAACACAGAAACCGGGGAGAAAATGTCAAAAAGTTTGGGAAATGTTATTGACCCAATTGCTTTGGCAAATGAGTTTGGCGTTGACCCTGTTCGTTATTTCCTCCTGCGTGAGATTCCTTTTGGCGAAGATGGCTTCTTTTCACTTAGCGGTCTTGCCACCAGAAACAACAACGAGCTCGCAAATGAGTTAGGCAATTTACTGAACAGGACAATTGTTCTGATTGAAAAAAACTACAAAGGAAAAATCCCGGCAGGAAAAACTGACTCAGAATTGCAGAAAAAACTGGATTTGAAAAAGATTGAAAAATTATTGGACAAGTTCGAACTGCACACCGCGCTCGGGGAAATTTTCGTATTCATCTCAGCCTGCAACAAATACATCAATGATAAGGAGCCCTGGAAATTGAAGGGAAAGGAACTGGACAATGTCCTCTATGGCCTTGCAGATTCGCTCAGAATAATTTCCATCCTCATCTCCCCCTTTATCCCAAACAGTTCTGAGGAAATTAACAAACAATTGGGAGTAAATACAGGTTTACTGAAAGATTGTAAATTCAATCTCCTTAAAGCAGGGACAAAAGTGAAAAAAGGGGAAGTTTTGTTTAAAAAAATTGAAATTAAGGAAGAAGTTGGGCCAAAAGCAAGGGAAATTTCGGTTACTGTTGACCCTGAAATGAAAAACCTGGATTTCAAATTGGTTGCGGCAGTTATTGAGGGGGTGAAGGTAAAGAAAAAGCACATGGGCCTTGAGAAAGCAAAAAAGGATGTTGTTGATAACACAGACATCCATAAGATTGAGAAGACAGATATTGTGAAAGGGTATTTGGAATTGTATGATGCAATTGGGGTGAAGAGAGAAGAGCATGCGGTAAAGAATCTGGTTGAGATTTCGAAAAAAGGCGGGAAACTTCCCACCATCAACACTGTTGTCGATTCCTATAATTTAGTTTCCCTTGACAAGCTGGTTATTGTCGGCGCGCACGATTTGGAAAAAATAAATGGAAATATCCGAATCAAGATTGCCAAGGGAGATGAACTCTACATCCCCCTCGGAAATGACAAACCAATGAAAATTCAAAAAGGGGAGTATGTTTTTGTTGATGATAAGGTTGTTTTATGCAGGCTGGATGTGAAACAGGGGGAGCATACAAAGGTCACCCCAACAACGAGGAATGTTTTCCTTTATGTGCAAGGAAATAAATACACCTCTCAAGAATATATTGAGAAAGCGATGAAAGAAGCCATTGATAACATCACAAAATACTGCGGTGGAAAGGCAAAAAGCCTAAACGTCAAATAGAGTTCACAATTTTTTCGGTAACTTTTTTCGCGGCAACTAATCCTTTCCCATCCTCATCCTTTTCAGGATTAAATTCCACCAAATCTATGGCCCTGACTTTTCCTGACAAAAAAACAAGCCCAATCAGTTCCAGCAATTGGTCCACACTTAATCCGCCCCTTTCCAGATAACCTGTCGCGGGAAAAATTTTCGGGTCAAGAACATCCAAATCAATTGAAAGGTAAATGTGATTTTGTTCCTCAACAAAATTTTTCATTTCAATTTTCGCCTTATCAAAATCATTATGGATTTTCCTGGAATTAATTGCCTTAATTCCCTTTTCCTCCAGAAATTCCTGTTCCTGTTCCCAGATTTTCCTTAATCCCACAAGCAGCAGTTTTTCCTTTTCAAGCAACCCGTCATCAATAAGCTCCCTGTTCATGTCCTCATGCGATACAGGCTTTATCCCCTTCATTGCATCTGCATGGGCATCAAAAACAATCAGGGAAGAATTCTCAAAATTTTCTGAAAAAGCCCTGAACAGGGAATAGGTGATTGAATGGTCCCCGCCCATGAAAAATGGATTCTCCCTAATAACTTCCCTTGCTTTTGAATAAACATTCCCATCAGTTGCAACAATATCGCCTGCAACTACCTCTACTTCCTCCCCCTCAACACCCAGCTCCCTGCACAAAACCTCAGGCGCCTTCTCACAGCCCAGATTTTTATCAAGCGAACCCTGCGAGGATGGGATTTTTATTATTTTCATAATAGGAAAGAATTCAATTCAATAGAAAAAGTTATTGCGATTACTTCTTCCTCAAAATTTTAATATGGTCCCCGAACTGGATGTATTCCACTTCTGAGCCGGACTGCAAGCCAGTAACATCCTTTGGCTTCTGCACATCAAAAGTCACATAGGAACTCATATCCATTATCTGCATAGAGTCCCCCATTACGGCAACAACCTGGCCATTTCCCCTGTTGATAATTGGAATCTCAATATCTGCGGAGGTTGGCTTTAACAAATTCCTCTTCTGACCTGAAAAAATACCAATTGCAACAATCCTCACCTTCGCAGAACCATGCTTCCCTGGCTTGCTTTTCTCGACCGTTTTCACCTGGCAGACATCGTCCTCAATAAGGACATAATTGCCCGGTTTCAACTGCCCTGCAGGCCCGAATTTCTTCTCAATTTCCGTCATTTCATTTCCCCAAGAAAAAAAGGTAAATAGTGTTTAAATAGCTTTTGCAGGAACGTATCTGCTAACAACTTATGGCTGTTTTGAGGGTCTGGAATAGGGGTTTTTCTTGTTGTTTCCAGGTGGCAAGCATCGTGTTCACGATGCCCATTGTGTCCGCCCCATGCTCCGCCCGCAGCCCGCCTATTATTTTGC
>JBDRHK010000006.1:0-2465 GCA_043816965.1 Candidatus Iainarchaeum sp.
AACGGCCTGCGGAATCTTGCCGAATTAAACCTGCAGAGGGCTAATTATTTGTATGATAAATTAATTGAGATTAACGGAATTGAAAAAGTATTTGGCGGTAAAATTTTCAATGAGTTTGTTGTTAAAGTGAAGGATGCAAAAACCATTCAGAAAAAATTGCTGGACGAAAATATTGTCGCAGGCTATGATTTGGGTAAAGATTATCCTGAGCTTAAGAACTGCCTGCTTTTTTGCGTTACTGAGATGAATTCCCCTGAACAAATTGAAAAACTGATTGAGGTTTTGAAATGAAACTTTCATTTGAGAAAAGCATTGCAGGGAGAGTGGGAACCGAAGTTCCTGCCGCAGGCGTGAAGGAAAAGAAAATTAATGAGCTAGTGGATGAAAAATTCCTGCGCAAGGAATTGCCACTGCCCGAGCTTAGCGAGATGGATGTTGTAAGGCACTTTATTGCCCTTTCAAGAAGGAATTTCGGAGTTGACAACGGCTTCTACCCTCTTGGGAGCTGCACAATGAAATATAATCCAAAAATCAATGAGATTACCTCTTCCCTTCCCGGTTTTGCCAATTCACATCCCCTGCAGCCTGAAGAACTTTCACAGGGCTCATTGCAATTGATGTATGATCTGCAGGAATTTTTGAAAGAAATCACAGGATTTTCCGCCTATTCTCTCCAGCCAGCCGCAGGCGCACATGGGGAACTTACAGGAATTATGATTGCGAAGAAATATTTTGAGGATTTGGGGGAGGAAAGGAAAAATGTTCTGCTTCCTGATTCCTCCCACGGGACAAATCCTGCGTCTGTGAACATGTGCAATTTCAATTCTGTGGAAATTAAATCCAATGAAAGGGGGGGGTTGGGTATTGATGATTTGAAGCAGCATGTGGATAAGGACACAGCAGTCCTAATGCTTACCAACCCAAACACCCTGGGGCTTTTCGACGAGAACATTATGGAAATCTGCGAAATCGTCCATGAGGCAGGGGGGCTTGTTTACTGTGATGGGGCAAACGCAAACGCGATTCTGGGAAAAAGCAAAATAGCGGAAATGGGTTTTGACATAACCCATCTCAATCTGCACAAATCATTTTCCACGCCGCACGGGGGCGGTGGGCCTGGTTCGGGCCCTGTGGGCGTTGTTGAAAAATTAAAAGATTTCCTGCCAAAACCAGTTGTTGGAAAGAAAGGCGAAAATTATTTTCTCGATTATGATATTCCAAAATCAATTGGCAGGATGAAGGCGTTTTATGGGAATTTTGGAGTTATGGTGCGCGCCTACACCTACATACGCGCGCTCGGGGCAAAGGGCATAAGGGAAGTTGGGGAGAACGCGGTGCTCAACGCAAACTACCTCAAGGAAAGGCTGAAGAAAACCTACCATTTGCAGTATGACCGCATCTGCCAGCATGAGTTTGTGCTGAGCGATAAAAACCTGCCAAATGAAGTAACAACAATTGATGTCGCAAAGCGTTTGCTGGATTTGGGATTCCATGCGCCGACAATTTATTTCCCCCTGATTGTGAAGGGGGCAATAATGATTGAGCCAACAGAAACCGAGGGAAAGGAAACCCTGGATGAATTTGCAGAGGCGATGGAACAAATCGCAAAAGAGGCAAAGGAAAAGCCCGAGTGCGTAAAAGGGGCGCCGCTTTGCACTCCTGTAGGGAGATTGGATGCGGTGAAGGCGGCGAGGGAGCCAAACCTTAACTGGTTTGGGCGGAAGTAACACTATTTATCTTTTTGAGCTCAATCAGAGTCATCCATATTGACACAACAAACCCTATTACAATATAGAAGTCAAGATTAAATTTTAATTCTGCCATGGTTTCAACGGGCAGTATTAATTCAATCAGAATAAGAATCACTGCCAGAACCATAAAAACAGCGCCAAGCAAATATGTTGCCTTTTTATGCTTTAGTGCATAAACCGCTCCGGCTGCAACTGCTATCAGAATCACCGCCGCAAAGATTATGGCCTTGGCAGTTTCTAAGCCGACAATCCCGCCTATTAAGAGAAGGACTCCAAGCACTTTTATGATGGATGAGAAGAAAAATGCCGTGAATCCAGAATCTTCGGGGTCGAATATGTCCTTAACTAAAGGGACAAACCAAAATGGCACAGTAACTCCGATTAATATTATGAACAAGGGATTTATTGAAATTAAGCCAAGTGCGGCAAAAAGAAAGAATAAAAAATCCACTGCGAGATTTGCAATCAAAATTGTTTTTTTCTGCAAGTTACCGCCGATAGCATAAATGCGCTGAAGTATTTAAAGATTATGATTCTAATCTTTTTCCTCACCATATCTTCTTGCATGGTTCCTCATGTCGTAGAATGGGTTGTTATCCTTTAATTCTTTTCTGAGTTCTATCGCCGTTATAATGGCTGAGAAAAGGAATGACAATACAACTGCAATTATAACTATGATTTCCAGCTCCGGCAGCCCGATCCCAAAGAAATTGT
>JBDRHK010000007.1:0-10883 GCA_043816965.1 Candidatus Iainarchaeum sp.
GTTCCGGCTGCTGGCGCTGCCATTTTTCATGCCCAACCGAAGCGCCGATTTTCCCGCCCGGTTCCTTGGGTTCACGCTTCCTTTTTGTTTTGCTTGGCGGAGTGTGGGCATTCTCATACGCAAGCAGACGGCGCTTCAAACCAGTGTTCTCCTTGTGCAACGCAAGATTCTGCCGTTCCAACTGCGCAACCTTTTTCTCAAGGCGCTCAACCCTGTCCAAAAGCGATTGGGAGTTCACTCAAAACACGAGAAAACGTATGTAAATACTCATATTTCCATTTTTCGGTCAAATCGTTAGCAGATACAAAAAAAGCATAAGCATATATATGATTTAATTGTTATATGAACTATGGGAAGTATATGAAGCACCAAAAAATTTTTTTAGTTTTGCTATTGTTTATGGCCTTGCTTGTGCTCAGCGGCTGCTATAATAATGTCCCTGTTTGCGGAAATGATATATGTGAGATAGGCGAGAATGCGGAAATCTGCCCAGTTGATTGTGATTTTGAAGAAGACCCTCCCGGCAAAGAATGCTTGGTAGCAATGGACTGCGATGACAATGACAGATTCACAGATGACACATGTGAGGGCATGCCAAAAACCTGCAGAAACAGGCTAATGGCTTGTGGAGAGCTTGATGGAGTTATATGTGGATATGACTCAATTTGTGACAAGGATCTTGTGAATTCTGCTGACAGTGGTAGATGTTGCCCCGGGAATTGCACATATGCGGATAAATGCTCAGCGGATTCTGATTGTGATGATAGCATAGTTTCCACTGAAGATATTTGCATAGGGGAACCAAAACAATGCATTAACCTTAACATAGAGGACTGCAGAACAGGGGATTCATACTGCCCGCCCAGCTGCAGCTATGGGAATGACAGTGACTGCCCAACAGAGGACCAGTGCAATTATGATTCTGAATGCAATGATTATGATAATTCTACCAGAGATGCCTGTGTTGGAAACCCGAAAAGATGTATAAACACACTTAAAACATGCGCCGAAAGGGAGGGTGATATCTGCACTGTTGATGAAAAATGCCTAGAATATTTTATGAGTTCTTTTGACAGCCAAAGGTGCTGTGCAGGCACATGCATCCTCGAATGCCTTAATGACAGTGAGTGCAATGACCAAAACCCCTCAACAAGAGACAGTTGTGAGGGCAACCCAAAAAGATGCTTCAACGAGACTATAACTGAATGCAACAGCAATGATGATTTTTGCCCAAGCGGGTGCAGCTCCGAAAATGACAATGACTGCCCTGAGGGCTGTGATGGTGATGAATGCAATTATTGCCATAATTACTGCCAGGGAATTCTGGGAGATATTGATGGGGACGGGGTTATAACTGAGGAAGATTACCAACTCGCAATCGACATGTCTCTGGAAATAATCGACCCCAATCCATGCGCAGACATTTCCCAGGACTGTGAAATAAATGTCATAGATGTACAGCAGATTGCAAACCTTGTCATAACCCAATCATATTGCTCTGATTTCAACACCATGTTCCTCGATTCCTGGCAAAAAAGCTGCGGGGATGCATCTTTCGATCCCAGGGCAGATGTTTCAAGCCCAGATGGAACTTCTGATGGAACTGTCGATGTTTGGGACTTTATGGTTTTCACAGACAATCACAACAATGAGCAATGGTGCGAACAGGCTTTGAATTCAACTAACAACATCTGTGGTCTCTGCCACACAAACTGCACAGGAAGGTTGGGGGATGTAACTGGCGATGGAATTATCACCCAGCAGGATGTTGACTGGATACAGGAGATGGCTGTTGATTTGAGGGAAAGGCAGGCATGTGCTGATTTAACAATGGACTGCGAGGTAAACACTGGAGACGCAATCCTGGCACTGCAGGCAATCCAGCGTTATGATTCAGCAAGTTGCACCAATACATCAATGAAGGGCGATTTAAACGAGGACGGACAAGTTACTGAAAGGGATGCCGCCACAATTCTGGCCATTGCTGTTGGCCTGGTTGCGGCGCCCTCAAACATCTGCTGTGCAGACATTAACGATGATGGCATGATTAATGCAGGCGATGGAATCCTTGCCCTACAGACAGTTGCTGGGACTAGGGCAATTGAGTACTGTGCCACTTCCTCTTTTGAAGGAACTTACAAAGAAGGCGAAATCATTGCACATCTTGATGGTAAGTGCAATTATAATTTGGAGAAATTAAGTGTTAAACTTGATGCAATATCCCAATCAGGCCCGAATCAACCCTACAATGCTACCCTTTCCCTATATTCTTCCAATGGAACCAAAATCGACACCCAAACTATCTCGGCAGGAGCAGACCTAAGCGAAATATTTGTAGACAATTATGGTGATTATCCACTCTTTTCAAGGGTAAGAGTAAGCACTATTACTGTCGGAGCAACAACAGGAATCGGCGCTATAGAAGTTTTGGACTATGGAGATAATACAACTACGTGTAGCGCACCACCTCAACCAGATACCCAAACTTACAACGAAGGAGAAAGCATCACAAATCTTGATGGCATGTGCAACTATAATGGAGAATCACTCAAGGTGGTTGTTGAAGGAATACTGGATACAGGCAGCGGAGTCTACTCCGCAAGGTTTGCACTCTACCAGTCAGATGGAACCAAAATCGACACCCAAACTGTTTCCACTGGCACAGACCTAAGTCAGGTATTTATCGACAGCAGCGGTAATTATACGCTCAAATCTAGAATCACAGTAGACACTATTGCAGTCAATGCAACAACCGTAACCGGCTATGTTGAAGTAACAGACAACGGCGACAGCACAGCCTCATGTGACGCTTCCCCACAACCGCAAATCCAAGTTTATTACGAAGGCGAAACCATTGCACAGCTTGATGGAATCTGTACTTATGAGGGGCAGAAGGTAAGCCTTAAACTTGATGGGATAACATCCTCAGGCCCAAACAACCCATATAGTGCAACCCTATCTTTGTACTCTGATACTGGGATTAAAATTGACACAAGATCAGTTGGCTCAGGAACTGACCTAAGTTTGGAATTTTATGATAATATTGGCGATCCGGCATTGAAATCAATAATTGTGGTTCAGTCAATAGGGGTTGGAGCAACAACTGCTTTAGGATTTATTGAAGTAACCGATGAAGGGGACAGCCAATTAGGATGTTCAATTCCCTTGAATGACACAACAATTAAAATTGGAAGGGATGTTGAGGGTCTTGATTATATTGCAGAAGCAGGAGGCATTTCCTTCAGGGGGGCAGATGACACCCAGCACAACATACCTTTTTACCTCAAACCGACAAACAATGGCTTTACCGGAGGAGCATTCCTTTTTGATGGCAGAACAATCTGGTATAAAATTGATGACGGAAGCTCATACATGAGCGACCTTAATATTACTCTACGGCCTGGCGATTATCTCAACGAAAACCTGATTTTGTATATCACATACACTGCCCCCAGCAATACAACAGTAACCAGTGGAATTGGCAGCCACAACATAGGCGCCAATAACACCATCACTATTGATGGAATCTCGTACATAGTTACTGGCGGAATATCGAATGGAAATAATGGCACAGTTTATTTGACGGCGGAGGGATATCTTGAATTAAGAATGTCCAACAGCACTGGAACTGTAATTTACAATCGGCAGGGAGATACATCTGATGAGTCATACGGAAAATTATACTTCAACCAGAATGAAGTTGTGGATTTAAGTTCAAACAGGAATATAGGCCTCAGGGGAAATGGCGATAGGAGATTCTATTATGCTTTCAAGTATGCGGGTGATTACAATGCAGCAGCTCAAGTTTACCTAATGCTGGATGCCGATAAAATGGGTGCAGATGAATCCAATCTTATCCAATATGGCAAAACTTTGGAATTCATGGGAACTGCAGTACCAAAACATGGAAACATCGGGGGCGAAAGCGAATACATTACACATACTAGCTTCATTCCAAAGGATTGGGATTTCAACACATCAAATATTTACACCGACCCTGCAGCATATTTCGTTGCGCAAGTAAAGGTTTCTGACCCTCAGGCTAACGGCGATATTACTGCATACATCAACACAGATGATGGAACTCTGCTTGGGCCATTCCCTAATTCAAATCTGTCTTACTACTATGGGGACCTTATATTCGATGGTGACCCATATTTCAGATTGCTAAGTGGTTCATTCAGTGGGTTCGCACAGGAAGCTGACACCTATTGGGGCGCTCACCTGAGGATTTACCCTGAAGAAAATGCAGCAATGGCTGAAATAATACTGCCTGAATGAGATTGAATTGATGGCAAATTGATGGCAATCGGTTATCCTTTAAAACAATTGTCCACATTCTTCTAAAGGTATTGATATGGAGAGAACCCACAATTGCGGCGAATTGACCGGCAAAAACACGGGAAAAGAGGCCATTCTCAATGGCTGGGTCTCAAACAGGAGAGACCATGGCGGGCTGATTTTCATTGATTTAAGGGACAGGTATGGGATTACCCAAATCACATTTAACCCTGAAGTTTCAAAAGAATTGCATGAAAAGGCAGAGAAATTGCGTTCTGAGTTTGTTGTTGCAGTTAAGGGGAAAGTTAGCAAAAGGCCTAAAGGAACTGAAAACAAGAAAATTCCTACAGGGGAAATAGAGATCGTCGCAAAGGAACTGGAAATCATCTCCGAGGCAGAAACCCCTCCATTGGAGGTTGATGAGCACATTAACGCAAATGAGGATTCAAGGCTGAAATGGAGATATTTGGACCTGCGAAGGCCATCAATGCAGAAGAATATTATTCTCCGCCACAAAATGGTGAAGGCGGTAAGGGACTATTATGATTCAAGGGGATTTTTGGAAATTGAAACACCAATTCTTGCAAAATCAACGCCTGAGGGGGCAAGGGATTATCTCGTGCCTTCCAGAGTAAACCCAGGCAAATTCTTCGCCCTTCCCCAATCACCGCAGATTTTCAAGCAATTACTCATGGTCAGTGGTTTTGACAGATATATGCAGATTGTGAAATGCTTTCGCGATGAGGACCTAAGGGCGGATCGGCAGCCGGAATTCACACAGATAGATGTTGAGATGAGTTTTGTTGATGAAGAGGACATTTACAAGGAACATGAGGGTCTAATGAAATATGTTTTTGAAAAGGTCTTCAAAATAAAACTTAAAACCCCTTTCCCGAGAATGAGCTGGCAAGAGGCGATGGACAAATATGGGATAGATAAACCTGACACAAGGTTTGGGATGGAAATTTTTAATTTGGATGATGAGGCAAAGGAAAGCGATTTCAATGTTTTCAAGGATGTTGTTGCAAAAGGGGGAAAAGTGAGAGGGATTTCAGTTCCCGAGGGAGGGGAATTCTCAAAAAAGGAACTGGAAGAATTAACCGAATTTGTAAAAGTGTATAAGGCAAAAGGTTTAGCATGGATGAAGGTTGCAAAAGACGGAAAAGCGGAGGGAGGAATCTCAAAATTCTTTTCCGAGAAATTAATTAAAGATATTCTGAAAAAAATGGGTGCAAAGGAAAATGATTTATTGTTGTTTGTTGCCGATGACTGGAAAATTGTCTGCGACGCGCTTGGAAACCTCCGAAACCACCTCGCAAAAAAACTGAACCTTATTGACCAGAAAAAATACAATTTCCTCTGGGTTGTTGATTTTCCTATGTTTGAGTGGGATGAAGAGGACCAAAGGCCTAAGGCAATGCACCATCCCTTCACTTCCCCGAGAAAGGAGGATTTGGAACTGCTGGAAAGTGAGCCCCTGAAAGTGAGAAGCAATGCGTATGATCTCACTTTGAACGGTGTTGAGCTGGGAGGGGGAAGCATCAGAATCCACAAAAAGGATTTGCAGAAGCGGGTATTCAAGGCAATGGGAATTTCTGATGAGGAGGCGGAAAACAAATTCGGTTTTATGATGAATGCATTCCGGTATGGGGCCCCACCACACGGGGGAATCGCGTTCGGAATGGACAGGTTTGTTATGATAATGGCTGGCGCAGAGTCGATAAGGGATGTAATCGCATTCCCAAAGAACAAGGCCGCAGTTTCATTGATGGATGAATCCCCTAGTGAAGTGAATGAGAAACAATTGAAAGAGCTGCGCATAAAACTGGATATTGAAAAGCCAGCCAAAGAATAGTTGTGGTTTTATGAATGTAAATGTTGATAAGGAACTGCTTTTAAGGGTCGCCAAAAATGCTAGGCTTGAGCTTACTGATAAAGAGATAAAGAAATTCCTTCCTGAACTGAAAGAAATTCTGGAATCATTTTCAAAGCTTGATGAGGTGGATGTTTCCAAGGAGAAACCTTCCTTCCAGCCCATTGAACTCAAAAATGTGATGCGCGAGGATAAAGTGGAGAAGTGCCTAACCCAGGAGGAGGCGCTTTCACTCACCCAGCACAAAAAGGACGGCTACTTTAAGGGCCCGAAGGTGGTGTGAGTGAGGCTAAAAGATTTCGTGCAGGAAGTGAGGAATGGAAATATTTCTGTTGAGGAGCACACAAACAAAATTCTCCTTGAGGCCGAAAAATCCAACAGTCAATTTCATCATTTCAACGTAATTTCAAAAGAACTTGCCCTTTCCCAGGCGAAAGAACTGGACAAAAAAATTAAGAAGAAAGAGGCAAATGGAAAATTGTTGGGTGTAGCGCTCTCCCTGAAAGACGCAATCTGCGTTAAGGGAGTTGAGACAAGGGCTGGCTCGAAAATCCTTTCTTCCTATCACCCTCTCTATGATGCAACTGTTACTGAAAGGTCAGTGGGTGAAGGGGCAGTTGTAATTGGAAAAACCGCGCAGGATGAATTTGGCTTTGGCTCATTTGCAGTTAATGTCGGGGTTGGAATGGAAATTCCGAAAAACCCCCATGATGATGAAAGGGCATGCGGCGGAAGCAGCGGGGGAAGCGGAGGATTTACTGCACTCACTGACAATATCCATGTTTCTTTAGGTGAAAGTACAGGGGGAAGTATTGCTGCACCTGCATCCTTTTGCGGGGTTGCCGGCTTATGCCCGACATATGGGCGGGTTTCCCGTTATGGTTTGCTGGATTATGCCTGCTCACTAGATAAGATAGGCCCTATGGGGAAAAGTGTAGAGGATATTGCTCTGCTTTTAGAGGCAATTTCTGGTCTGGATAAGAGGGAATCCACGACTCTCCCAAAACCCCCAGATAAATACTCAGATTCCGTTGGAAAAGGCGTAAAAGGGCTCAAAATAGGCATAATAAAGGAATTTTTTGGTGAAGGAACTGATAATGAAGTAGATAAAGTAGTGTTAAATGCCATTTCTGAGCTTGAAAAGGAGGGTGTGAAAACAAAAGAAATCTCACTCCCTCTGAACAGCAAATATGCAGTCCCTGCATATTACCTAATTTCCACATCCGAGGCGTCGACAAATCTGGCCAAGTACTGCGGAATGCGCTATGGGGCTGAGGAAAAATTAGAGGGAACATTTGACCAATACTTCACCAAGGTGAGAAGCAGCAATTTCGGCGAGGAGGCAAAGAGAAGGATAATTCTCGGAACCTTTGCAAGGATGTCTGGATTCAGGGATGCATATTACCTTCGCGCAATGAAAATCCGCACTCTTTTGATTAATGAATACAAAAAACTGTTTAGGGAATTTGATGCCTTGGTCTCCCCAACAATGCCATACATTGCTCCAAAATTTAAAGAGATTGAAAAGCTAACTCCCTTGCAGCACTATATGTCCGACCTCATGACAATTCCCCCAAATCTTGCAGGAATGCCGCATATTTCGGTCAATGCAGGTTCATCAAAAGGAATGCCTGTAGGAATTCTTTTCACCGCAGACCATCTGCAGGAATCAAAACTGCTTCAGTTAGGGAGTGCAGTGGAGAAGGTGAGCAAATGAACACAAAAGAGGCAGCAGTAAACGCCGCGCTTAAAGCAGGGAAGATAATTATGGAATACTACCAAAAACCAAAAACAATTGAGCACAAGGGAATTATTGATTTGGTTACAGAGGCAGACAAGCTTTCTGAGAAGAAAATAATTTCAGAAATCAAGAAAGAATTTCCTGACCATGGTTTTGTCGGGGAAGAAGGGGAAGCAATAGAATCCAGCTCAGATTATAAATGGATTATTGACCCAATTGATGGGACAACAAACTTTGCACACAACATACCTTTCTTCTGTGTTTCAATAGCCCTGCAGAAAAAGAATGAACTTATTTTAGGGGTAGTTTTAAATCCTGTGACCAATGATTTGTATGTTGCGGAGAAAGGGAGGTGGGCAACATTAAATAATAAAAAAATCAATGTTTCAAAAACCGACAAACTTATTGATTCTATAATTGTTTTTGGATTTCCCTATGTCGGTGATGAGAAAATCCGCAAAATAATTGATGACCAGCATAAACTCCACGGTAAAATTCAGGCAGGCAGGAGGTTTGGCGCCGCGGCCCTTGACCTGTGTTATGTTGCCTCTGGTTTGGCAGAGGGATTTTATGAATACTCCCTTAAACCATGGGATGTTGCCGCTGGCTCCCTGATTGTGAAAGAGGCAGGGGGAAAGGTTACTGATTTTAGGGGAGATTCAAAAGAAATCGCAACCGATATTGTGGCCTCCAATGGGAAAATCCACGGGCAATTGATGGAATTAATTGGTGAGAGGGAATGAGTAAGACCAAAAGAGCGCTAGGCTCAATTTTAAAACGTATTAGTAAAAAATTGCCTGAATCTAGTAGAATGCGAAATATAATTGATGACAGGAGATACATGTCTTCAAAAGAAATTGGAGACTCCCATTTTGTAAATTTGTTTTTACCTGAGAATGCAGGTTTAATGTTAAAGGTACAAAGAGAAATATTTAGCAAAGGTGGTTATTCATTCGAACAATTAGAGAAAGACCATCCAGAACTTGTTCAAAGGGCAACTGAGTTAGTGGCTAAATATTATATCGAGGGTGGGCGTAAATCACACGAAATTATTGAAGAAATGCAAAAAGAGGGAACTTCTCAGAATAGGAAGTCAGAATTAAATAATGAATATCGCGAGGAATTCAATAGATTTATGGAGGAGTATCATAGGGCGCCAAGCCCCACATTATATGAATTATATTTGATATTAAGGAAGAAAGGGTTGAAAAATAAACCCATAATAGGGTAGATTTTTTTGAGGTAATTGGTGAGAAAGATGGGCCTTAGTGGTTGGATAGTTTGTCTAATTTCAAACTTTTTGAGTTGGTTAGTTAACATAGCAATAAATTTCTTCAATATACTAAAGAACCCTAAAGAAATGGCTAATTTGATAATACAATTTATTTTATTGGGCATAATCCTGTCAATAATTACCAGCACAGTAATTATTCCTGCGTTAACTCCAAAAACTAATATTGATGTTTACATAGATAAACAAAAAGACGAGTTTATTTCAGTAACTTTTTACAACAATGCTGATTTTGCAGGGGATGATTTTAAAATAGAATTTGATGGCTTAAATTACACATATTATTCATATGACGCATTTTCGCCAGCCACTCTTTGTAAAACAGATATGTTGAAAGCTAGTAAGACTCAGGAGTTCCTTATTGGTTTCCAAGTTCAATGTAACTACATTCCTCCAAAATCAAAAATAGTTCTTAAGTTCATACCACAAAAAATAATGTGGAACGTAGAAGAGCATCCAGATCGTGAAAACTTTTTCCATATAAATTATTGGAGTAAAACAACCCCTCAAACTAAACTGATTTGCAATAATGTGACTTTTGAATGTACTCAGAATCAATTTGATGCGAATTAGATTTTCCCCCCACCACCTCCAATCTTCGAATTTTTTCCTACGACTGGGTGTTTCTCGGCTTAAATCTTTGCACGCCTAAATTCAGCCTACTGGTACAAAGAATTTAATGCCTCCAAACACCCTAACCGTCTTCAGAAAAAATTCACTTTTTTGGAGGTGGTTCGGTTGATGAAAAATCAACTCAATATTCAACTTCCCACAAGGGAAGAGATTAGAATGGCTGAGGAATTGGCCCAAACAGATCCAGAGAACTTAACAGATAGGGAACTCTGGATTCTGAGAGACATCGGAGGGGATTTCTGATGTTTCTCTTTTTCTTTTTTGTCATCAATTACTTCTGCTTTGTTTCCGTGCTTCTTCTATTCACTTATGGATTCAAAGAACAATCCTACAAATTAGCGAAGTATCTGCTTGCGTTCTTTCTTGGAATGCTCGCTATGGAGTTGATTCTGTGAGTTCTGGCACCGGAAGCCTACCCCCGAAACGAAATAAAAACGCGGAAAACTCATTTATTATGAATAATATGGATTTGGATTATTTGCAAGACAAGATTAAAAAGAACCCAGTAAGCCCCATTGACTTTCATTCCTTTTCATTTCTAATGAAAGACTTGAACTTAATTGAGGGCAAAGAAGCAATCACTTTCCTATACTCCTTATACTGTTTATTTACAAAGAAGAAGATTGAAGGAATCAATAAGGGTTTTGTTTACCATTTCGCAAAAGAGTATCTGCTAACAACTTATGGCTGTTTTGAGGGTCTGGAATAGGGGTTTTTCTTGTTGTTTCCAGGTGGCAAGCATCGTGTTCACGATGCCCATTGTGTCCGCCCCGTGCTCCGCCCGCAGCCCGCCTATTATTTTGCGCTGAACTATCAGCTCGCGGAGTGCGCGTTCCGCCCTGTTGTTTGTTGGCTCAACAAATAAGTGTTCAATGCAGGTAAACCATGCATTCAAGCCGTTGCCTAGTTTGATTGCAAGCCCTCTGAACAGATTGTGCGATTCAAGCACATCAATGAGTTCCTGCATACGCTGTTCAAGGCCTTGTTTGAGTTGCAGCCGCTTTTTTAATGGCGGCGGTTTTTGCTGAATGCGTTTTATCTGCGAGAACATGCGCTTGAGTTTT
>JBDRHK010000008.1:0-5604 GCA_043816965.1 Candidatus Iainarchaeum sp.
TCCACATAAATAGGGGGGTCTTCTGTAATTTCCCCTTTCAGGTATTCATCCCCGTCATATTCAACATACAGGTCATCGGTTTCGCTAGGCAGGAAGAGGATATACAATATGCCTGCAATAACAATCAAAATCGCCGCAGCAACCAAAAGCTTCTTTTCCATAAAATAAGAAATAGTTCAATCCCCTTAATAAACTTTGGCAATCTTAAGGAAAAGCTCGTGTATTCTCAAATCCTGCGTAAGTTCAGGGTGGAAAGAAGAAAGCATTACATTTCCATCCCTCACCAAAACCGGCTTTTTATTGAATTCTGCAAGGACCTCTATCCCATTTGCAGGGGGCAGGAATTCCGGTGCCCGGATAAAAATCCCTGGGAATTCCTTATCAAACCCCTTTACTTTTATCATAGTTTCAAAACTCTCTGTTTGCCCGCCATAGGAATTCCTTTTTGCGGTTATTTCCAAGGCAGGGATAAATCCCTCTTCTCCCTCAATTTTTTTGGAAAGAACAATCGCCCCTGCGCAGGTTCCGAAAAGCGCCATTCCCTTATTGTGCATTTCAATAATTTTTTCGCGAAGGCCGAACTCATCAATTAGTTTCCTCAGTGTTGTACTCTCCCCACCAGGAATTATCAAACCCTTCAAACCATTCAATTGTTCAGGGGTTCTAACCTCTTTTGCATCAACACCCAATTTCTTCAGGGCAAATATGTGTTCCTTTACCCCTCCCTGGAGGGCCAAAACTCCAATCATTTACCAGCCTCTTTTCGCCATCTTGGTTTCCAGCTTGTCAATCTCCAAACCTTTCATCGCATCCCCAATTCCCTCAGAGACCCTTGCAATGGTTTCCGCAGAATTGAACTGCGCCGTTGCCTCAACAATCGCTTTTGCCATCTTCTCCGGATCTGAGGATTTAAAGATTCCTGAACCGACAAAAACACCATCCATTCCCAACTGCATCATCATCGCGGCATCTGCAGGGGTTGCCAATCCACCAGCAGCAAAATTCACAACAGGAAGTCTCCCCAGTTTTTTAACCTCTTCAACCAATTTAACAGGAACCCTCATTTCTTCAGCCCTTTTTTCCAGTTCCTTTCCATTCATATTTTTCAGTTCAGCAAGTTCAGAGGAAATTTTTTTGCAGTGCCTTACAGCCTCAACAACATTCCCAGTTCCTGCCTCGCCCTTTGTCCTTATCATTGCTGCCCCCTCATTAATCCTCCTTAGGGCCTCGCCTAAATTGGTCGCACCGCATACAAAAGGAACCTTGAAATTGTGCTTATCCACATGGGAAGCTTCGTCTGCAGGGGTTAAAACCTCACTTTCATCAATATAATCCACGCCCAATGACTCCAAAACCTGGGCCTCAACAAAATGCCCTATTCTCACCTTAGCCATAACAGGAATGCTTACAGAAGCCATAATTTCCTTAATCATTTTAGGGTCTGACATCCTCGCAACCCCGCCGTCCTTCCTTATATCGGACGGCACCCTTTCAAGGGCCATTACTGCAACAGCACCTGCATTTTCCGCAATTTTGGCATGCTCGGCATTAACCACATCCATAATCACCCCGCCCTTGAGCATCTGCGCAAGGCCGGTTTTTAGCTTATATGTCCCTTTTTTAGCTTCTCCCATTGGCTCACCTAGTAGAATGGGTTAGAAAAGATTTTTAATAATCACTTAAGAACTGAACTGCAATTTCCCCTCAGAATTAGAATTCAAAACCAGGTTTTGTTCAGTCCCTGATGTTAAATTCTCAATTTTAACATTATGATTCATGTTAGGGGTTAGGCTCGTCACCCAATTCTGAACCGCCATTCCTGCTTCGTATTGGTACTCCAAATTATTTGCTGTGCAGTTATTTACAGAGCTCCCTAAAGCAGAGAATTCAGAAATTGAAATTTCGCAATCCTGTGCATCAACAATTGCTTCTGGGCCAAAGCAGCCTGGCCAGGTGTCGTTTCTAACCTGAACTCCTGTAACATCCCAGCCTGAATTTATACTTGGTTGATCATAAATAGCCATCCAAATATTTCCTTGATCTTCATTAGTCCAGCCCCAATCATTATCATATAAATCCTGCAACCACTGTCCACGACCACAAGAATCAGTAAAACAGGTAAAGCTACTTGTAATATCTATTCCATCTAATCTTACATACCATCTTTCCATATTTTCATCTATTTCCTGAATATGAACTTCCCAACAATACCATCTTTCATTTTCAGGGTCGATATTTGCCATAAACCCGCCATCGCCACCATAATTCACTATCTCAAATCTCCAATTACTTTGAAAGTCAGGGAAAACTCCAACTGGATAACCAAAACTTATAGGAAAACGATTATTAAATTGATCTGCATAATTAGCATTTGGCATAAACCAGTGTGCATTATTCATAGGAGTTTGCCAGTCATCATGAACTCTAAAATAAACTCTATAATAGGTATTTTCAGGATCTTGAAATACATCTCCCTGGGCATCACCCCCGCTGATATGCCAGTTTCTTCTATATTCTCCCATTACACCCGGGCTTACCATATTCAAGAAATTATTCCCTCCAGGACCACCTGCTTCTACAGAACCTGCTTGATCTTGAAAAGTTCCTCCACCAAACCATTTTCCACCATCATTACAAATTATCTGTTCATGGGCAAAGCCTAGACCGCAGTTTCCGGTTGAATAATTCCAGTTGCTCTCAAATAACAATCCAGTATCAACAGTACATCCTTGCGTTTCCGGCGGCTTTTCATTTTCAGTCCCGCAGCCATTTGCATCAGTGCAGGTTCTTGTTTGAGTTCCTCCTGAGCAGGAACTCCAGGAACCACAGCTCCAAACCTCATCACAAGTTACCTCACATTCAGGCAATGATGCAGGGCAATTCAAAACATCATTACAATCAACCAATCCATCGCAGTCGTTATCGGAAGAATCATCGCAAATCTCCTGAACAGGAATACAGGGAGATGAAGAACTAACCACTACATCATCAAAGTATGCCCCCTCAACACCCCAGACATAAAGTGCAATAGTGCCTGCCGAAAGGTCAGAATCTGTTTCATTGAATATCTGGCCCCCGTTTAATGAGACTACAATGCTGCTGCCATTTGCGGTAATATCCAAATCATACCACTGCCCGGAAGCATAGCCATTGGCCAGGTCCTCGGCAATTATTGATTCAACGCCATTCACAATCTTTGAAAGCCTTCTGTAGTTTCTCTGTGAGTCCATCATAAACCTATAGTAATTGTCAGGGCCTGTGTATCTGAACATAACCCCTATTCCGTCATTGTCTGCAGACCTGATTCTTGAACTAAAAGAATAGTCAGTCCAGCCCATTCCATTATTGTAGTAAAGGAAGCTCCCTGGTTTATAGACTTCATATGGAGATGCATCATCAGAATCCGGGCCAAAAATATTTGAGCTTTGCGCAAGCTCCCCTGAAACCACATTCCAATTAGAGGGTGCGGCAATTGTTCCCTCATCAACAACAGTCCAATCCGTAAAATCGCCATCGCTGAAGTCTTCCTCTAGCACAGCATTTGATTGGCACTCAGGGAGAGAGGAACACTCCGAATCAGCACAATTTGTTTCACCATCACAATCATTATCCACAGAATCATCACAGATTTCAGCTTCCGGGAAAACTGTTTGCCCGCAACTCCCCCATTCCTCATTTGAGCAGCTTTGCTCTCCGGTTGCGCAGATTCCATCCAAACCAGTTGAGCAGCTTCTTGTTTCACCATTAGTGCAGCTTTCATCAAAACACCCGACCCAGTGGTCATCGCGAACTTCTACTGCTGCCACATCCATCCCCTGATTTTCAGTATAATTGTCATAAGTACCCATCCAAATATTCCCATGTGGTTCATTAGCAAATCCCCATCCAGTATCATATAAATCACCTAGCCAATTACCATAGTGGTCTCCCCCTGTACAAAAAAAGTTATCAGTAATATCTTGCCCATCAAGCCTTATAGTCCATCTTTCCTGAGTTGCACTAATATCTTGCTGACGAACTTCCCAACAATACCATCTATCATGTTCCATTCCTATATTTGCATACCACCCCCCATCCCCGTAATTTCCAATACCCACAGAAAAATCAGTTTCCAATGCAGGCCATTCATCTACAGGAGCACTAATTGTCTGAACAAACTGGTTATTTACCCAATTTGGCCAATCTTGTGTAGGCATAAACCAGTGTATGCCCCCTCCATCAAGAACATAATCTTCATGAACTCTAAAATAAACTCTATAGTAAATATCAGCAGGATTTCCAAATACCTCGTGATCTGGTTCTTCACCTGTTATAAGCCAATTTCTCCTGTATTCAGTACCTCTCCCTCCCCCTCCCGGACTTACCATATTTAAGAAATTATTTCCCCCAGGGCCGCCTGAAGAAACAGAACCTTCTTGTATTTGCGGGGTGCTGCCACCAAACCATTTTCCCCCATCATTGCAGATTATCTGTTCAGGGGCAGACGCAAGGCCGCAGCTTCCTGTTGAATAATTCCAGCTAGAATAGAAAAGACAGCGAGAATCAGCATCACATTCAGCATCACTCTGGGCCGAAACTGTATTCAATAACAAAATAAGGCAAAAAACCAGTAAAAATTCTTTTTTCATTGGCTAATATTATGAATGAAGTAGTATTTATTGACTTTGGCGAGGCTTATTCTGGGTAACTATGTGCTTTATTTTCTCGATGAATTTCTCGGTTCTGTCATAGATTTCATTTAAGTCTTCATCGATTTTTATTTTTGTTACGTTGTACTGAACCTCCTGCCTTAGGCCTTTTAATAAATCAAACAGGGAAAGGTCTGAGGGAGCAAGCAATTGCTTTTGCCCGTATTCCTCTTCCAGATATTTCTGCAAACAGTAATGGCTTTTCTCCTTCACGCCATCCAAATAAAGCAATGCCCTAGCGGCATGGAAAGCAGCATTGTACAATGCAATCGATGCCATCTCTTTCTTTTTCAGGTTTATTAAATCAAATGATTCATTCAGGAAGAATTCTGCCTGCGTGATGTCCTGCAATGCAAGATTCCTGCTTTTTGCTGTTCTTTTAAGCAGGCCTTCTTTGAAACATCTTGCAACCTCACTCAATTGCCGCACCTTCCAAAACCATTGATTTATTTTTTATTTGCCGCAATAGTTCGGTGTTTTCCTTTTCCATTGAATCAATCTTTTCCCCTGTCAATACTATTAACTGTATCTCTTTTTTTAATTCGTTGCTGAGTTCCCTTTTAATTTCACTCAGCATAAGGGTGTTGGGTTTTGTTTCGAAATAAACCGCCATATCGATATCGCTGTCCGCAGTTATTTCCCCTGATGCGGCAGTGCCAAATAAGTAAATGCCCTTAGGCTTTAGCTTGGAGAATTTTTTGAATGCCGTAGAACCGGTTATTTTATTGATGAACATCAGGGAAAGAATCCTCCTTGTTAAGGGCGAGCTGTAATTCAGGCTGAAAAATTTCCTGTTTTTCTGCATTTCAGCCAGAACAATTTTTCTGGAAGCAAGTTTAGCCATAATCTTGTGGACCTGGCTTGGGGCAAGATTTTCCTCATCCGCAAGTTCCCTCAAATAATGCCTTCTTTCCAG
>JBDRHK010000009.1:0-20830 GCA_043816965.1 Candidatus Iainarchaeum sp.
GCGGTTGTCCCTGAGCCCATGAACGGGTCTAACACCAAGTCCCCTTCTTTGCTGGAATACTGAATCAGCTTTTTCACGAGCGCGAGAGGCAGTTTTGTCGGGGTTTTTTTCTCCCCTTTCCAGTACTCCCTGTTCACAACCAAAACATCCTCAGGATAGTGGTCCATTTTTGTGAATTGGTATTTTTTCAGGTTTTTCACAAGCAGTAGGACATGGTAGTGGGAAGTGACAAATTTCTTTTTCGTGAAAACACCGAACTGGTATTTCCAGATCAAATGGTTCAGGGTTTTGAAGCCCGCCTCATCAACTGCGTTTAAGATATCTTTCAGATTTGTCCAGCCTGAGAAAACATACATGCTCCCTGTTTCTTTCAAAATGCGAAATGATTCTGAAATCCAGTCCAGGCTGAATTCAGCATACTTTTCCTGCGAAATATCATTATAGCCTTCAATAACATTTCCCGCGGTTCTGTTGTAGTTTGCCCTTTTTGCCTTGAATTCGATTGCAAACGGGGGGTCTGTTAAAATTAAATCAGCGGAATTGGAAGGGAGTTCCTTAAGGAGTTTTAGGGAATCCCCTTTGTGGATTTTATTAACGGCAAATTTGCCTATTTTATTCATCCTGACCCGCGACTTCATTCATTTCCTTAAGCATTGCCTCAATCTTTTCTTCGTCCAACCCATGCGCCATTGCGCCCTGCTCAATTGTTTCCGAGGTTGCCACATGGCAACCCACACAATGGAGGCCATATTTAAGCATAATTTCTGCTGTCTGCGGGAATTTTGTTATTACCTCTCCCAAGGTCATTTCTTTTGTTACATTTTCAGTCATTTCATCCCTCCTTCAGTTCTATTGCTCCCTGCTCACAGCTTACTTCACACGCCCTGCACTGGATGCATGCTGCAGGGTTTTTTACCTCAACCTTATCCCCTTTCTCAAATACACTTACAGGGCAAACTTCCACGCATGTCCCGCAAGTGGTGCATTTCTTGTAGTCAATAAAAGGCCTTTCTGCCATTTAATCCCTCCTAAAAAGTGAAATAATTGAATGAGAAAAGGGTATTAAAGCTTTTCCCTGCGGAAACTGGGGAAATTCGGCAAAATGCGGACTTGGGAAGTTTTTAATAGTTGGGGGGATATATTTGATTTATGGGCAGGAGAAGGGAAAGTGGTGCTCGCCATACACCAGCTCCAGGAAAAGGAACTACTCCTCCTAGCAGTGAGGTTAAACCTTTTATTAGAAGGAGATTTACGTGGAGAGGCCCTTGGACACTAACCGGGGCAATAAAACTAGCTGAAAGAAAGCTGATGAATGATCCAAAATTGAACTTTCTTGGTGAAGGCGAAAAGAAGGCCCCTGTCCATCAGGGCCGGAAGGAGACCGCAATTAAGCAAATAGTTAATGATAAAGGAAACTTGTCTTTAACTTATGCTGACTTACGGGATAAGGTAATGACGGAAGTAATAAAAAGGACAAGGACGTCCCAGAGCAGTTTTAAATCCTAAACATTCCTAATCTCAACTTTCCCAAAAAACGGTTTCAGGGATTCCGCCATTTCCTCTAGTTCTGATTTTGAATAGGCCTTCACTTTTTCAAATTCCGGGTTGATTGTTCCTTTCATTGGCTTAAACTGCTGCAACACATATTTTCTTGCCCCCTTTAACCATTCCCCAATTCGCAAAGCGTCCTCTTTTGAGTAAATTTTCGGATGAACTGTGGAGCGGAACTCGTAATCGATTCCAGAATTTTTTATGAGCTCGATTGATTTTTCAATTGCGGAAAGATCAACTTTGCAGCCGGCTGCCTCTTCATAGCGCTCCCTGGAACTTTTTATGTCCATTGCGATGAAATCCAGCTGTTTTTTTTCAATTAATTTCTGAAGCATTTTTGGGTTGGTTCCGTTGGTGTCTAATTTTATCAGCAAACCCAATTCCCTTATTTTTGAAATGAATTCAGGAAGATCTGTTTGAAGGGTTGGTTCCCCGCCTGTAATTGAAACCCCCTCAATCAGCTTTTTCCTCCTCTCAAGTTCGGTAAACAACAAAGTTTCATCCATTGAGGGGAGTGTTTCAGGAGATTTCACCAATTCAACATTATAACAAAAACCGCACTGGAAATTGCAGCCAGGAAGAAATATTACTGTTGCTACATGGTCAGGAAAATCTATAAGTGAGGTCCATTGGGTTCCTTTTACATCCATAATAACACCATACAAAAATTAGGGGGGAATTAATTAAACGCCTGCGTTTGCGGGCATTCGGGATTTTACTTGACTACTTCAATTGATTTTAGGGCTTTTTCCTCAGAATATGCAACCCTCTCATTGAACTCCTGTTTCTTTCCCTCATTCCAGTTCTGAACAGGCCTGAAATAACCCACAACCCTGCTGTATACCTCTGTTTTTTGTCCGCATTTTTCCATTTATTTCGCCTCCTTTGCCTTTTCAACCTCTATAGGGCAGCTTTCATGCGAGCCCTTTACATAACCATGCTCCGGGCAGATGCTGAATGTTGGCGTAATCGTGTAATAGGGAAGTTTGTAATTCTCCGCAATCCTTTTCACCAATTTCTTGCAGGCCTCTCCTGAGCTTATCGCCTCACCAACAAAACAATGCAAAACCGTTCCCCCTGTATACTTTGCCTGAATCTCATCCTGATGCTCCAGTGCCTCAAACATATCCTCAGTGGAATTCACAGGGAGATGTGTTGAATTTGTGTAATATGGGGCTGCCTCAGTTCCTGCAGTAATAATATCTGCGAACTTCTTCTTATCTATCCTAGCTAAACGATATGCGGTGCCCTCAGCAGGTGTTGCCTCAAGGTTATAGATGTGCTTGCTTTCCTCCTGGAATTTGGTTATGTTTGCCCTGAAAAGGTCAAGAACATCCAAAGCAAACTGCCTCCCCTCAGGAGTGGAAATGTCCTTTCCCAAAAAGTTCAGGCATGCCTCGTTCATTCCACACAAGCCAATTGTTGCAAAGTGGTTCTCAAGATGCCCAAGATACCTTCGGGAATAAGGCAGCAAACCATTCTCCATGTTCTTCTTTACCTCTTTTCTCTTAATCTCTAAGGATTCCTTTCCCAGTTCCATTAGCTTAGTGATTCTGTCAAAGAACTCATCCTTGTTGTGAGAAAGATACCCCACTCTGGGAAGGTTAATTGTCACAACCCCAATGCTCCCTGTCTGCTCCCCTGAGCCAAACAGGCCTCCGGTTTTGGTCCTTAAATCCTTAAGATTTAATTGCAGCCTGCAGCACATGCTCCTTACATCGCTTGGCTTTAGCGAGGAATTTACGAAATTCTGAAAATAGGGCGTGCCGTATTTGGCGGTCATCTCAAACAAAAGTTCCGCATTCTGGCTGTCCCAGTCGAAATCCTTTGTTATGTTATATGTGGGTATGGGGAATGTAAAAATTCTTCCATCCATGTCGCCCTTCATCATGACCTCTATAAAGGCCCTGTTAATCATGTCCATTTCTTTTTGGAATTCGCCATAGGTTTCATCAATAAGTTTCCCGCCGAAAATTACCTTCTCGTTTTTCAGGTCCTCGGGAACAACCCAGTCAAAAGTCAGGTTGGTAAAAGGAACCTGATTTCCCCAGCGGGAGGTTGAATTCACGGCAAAAACAAATTCCTGCATTGACTGCTTTACCCCTTCATAATCCAGGCCATCTTTTGCAATAAGCGGTGCAAGATAGGTGTCAAATGAGGAAAGAGCTTGTGCACCTGCCCATTCATTCTGCAAAGTTCCAAAGAAATTTACAATCTGCCCCAATGCCGCATTGAAATGCTTTGCTGGCTTTGCTGCAATTCTTCCTGGGACTCCATTAAAGCCCTCGGTGAGAAGTGATTTTAAGCTCCAGCCTGCACAATTATGGGCAAGCATCCCATTGCAGACAAAAGTATGTGAATCTGTTGTTATGTCATATACAAAAGACCTGTCATTTTCAACTATCTCTATTTTCCTGATATGGGAAAATTTCTTGAATTTATGTTCTTCTTTAGAAAATTTAAATCCGCCCTGAGTAATTTTAATTGATTGGGAAAACAGGTTGGCTTTTGATTCCGGAAGGTAAATAGATAGGGCGTAGAGTTGTTTATTGGATTTTATCACATTGCCCCTGTATTCTCTTTCTCCAAATGAGTCAATTGTGGAAAGCGATGAATTTATGCCTTGGGAATGCAGCCAGAATTGGATTTGGCTTAACAGGGTTTTGGATGTCAACCTTATGACACTTCTTGAAACCCATTTATCGTCATTTCTTACGATGCCATCGCCATCTATAACCCCTGCAACCATACCGCCTATGCATTCACAGGAATAATTGAGAAACTCGATAGGAAGGTTCTTGTTTTCAGAATAAGCCCTTATTTGATTAAAACTTTCTAGTAGCTCTGAAGAGATACTTCTCAGGTCGATGTTAACAACAAGAGTACCTTCCAGCACCTCATTCATCATGAGATTGCCAGAATCAACCATATTCCACTCCCTGGTTTCCCTGTTTCTTAAAGCAGTGGAAAACTTCACAGTATTATTATTTAAGTAATTTACCAATTTGTGGGTCTCTGTACTATTAGGGTCTAATTCAAACGACAAATAATTGTCCTTAAAATAGCCCTCGGCAACAAAAAAACCAATCAACCATCCGTCTTCTGCACTTAATGTACTTTTCCTGATTAATTCAAGCGAAAATTCAGGAGTTATGGCATAATTGCCCAGGGAAGCATCTCTGGAAAAAATTTCCTTTCTTTTATCAACAATTGATTCAACCGGCTTCTTAAACGTGTTTTCACATTTCCTGCACTTATAATAATCAATTCCCTTTCTATTGCTCCTATTCTTAAACACATTATTGCTTCCGCAGCTACTGCAATTAAAGGACTCTTTCTCCTGCTCTAAGGTTATAAATGGATGGTCATTTGTAACAATTAAATTATTGCCATTGACAGAATTAATTGAAATCAGGGGTTTCTCTGTTTTATGCCTTAAGACCCTTAATAAATTAGTCCAGCCAGATTCATCCAAAACCTCGAAGCTGTCAGTATACTTTATTTCAAAACCATTTTCTTCTACCACTGGAGAGTTAACCAAATCAAACAATTGTTCCAAGCTTAAGCACAACAATTTAGATGATTCTTTCTCCCGCAGCACAATTGTTTCATTTCTGTAAAAAGAATAACCGCTAAATGTCCCATTGCCCAAATCATGGATATGGAAATCCCCATTCCTGTGCGCATCTGCAATTTCTTTAGGGTAAATGTTATCCAAAGTGTATTCTGCAATAACCGCACCTGAAATATGCGCCTGCAATCCTGAAAGGGAATAGGCCGCATTGCTGTTTTCTGCAACCCTCCAGTCGGCCTTGCCGACATAACTGTCAACAACATTGGAAATTTTGGAAAGGAATGCCTTTACATCCCTGATTCCGCTTCTTTTGTCCCTGTAAAGGATAAATGCCTTGGAGGTTTGGTAATGGCCTTCCTCAATCAGGATTTTTTCAACAGCATCCTGCACCTGCTCAACACTGGGAATTTGGCCTGCAAATTTATCATTTATGTAATCTACGACCTTATCTGAAAGCTTTAGGGCCATGCTCTTGTCATGCCCGCCCGCGGCTTTTGCCGCGGCATAAATCGCGTCTGTGACCTTGTCCTGGTCAAATTCCACTATTCTTCCGTCCCTTTTACGAACCCTGGAAATCCTTGCCGACATTGTAAAACCCCCTTATAGATTAATTAATGCTAAGTTTTTATGAGCCTATTGTTTGAATTCTAAATTCAAAGGAATTAAATTACTCTTCACAGCTATAAAAAGCTTTACCCTGCAGAGCGGCCTATTTGGAATGCAAATTTTTATTGCCATTTTTTTTCAGTTTATTGATTCATTTGATTTCATGAAAAGTGAAAAAGTTCAGTTTTGCCGAATTCACGCACCGGGAACTTTGGTTTTCTCCGGCTGAATTTAGTGGCGAATTGAGAAATCTGAAAATTCCCCCTTAAATTCATCCCATTCTATCTTAACATCCTTAACCTCTGCTTTGCTTGGCCCATGGGAAATCATTTCCAGCAGATGCTTAAGCGATTTCTCATCCCCCTCTGCAACAACCTCAACAGTGCCATTTTCCAGGTTCCTCACAAAACCCTTCAAACCCAATGGCTTGGCCTTCATTGATGTAAATATGCGAAAGGAAACTGCCTGCACCCTTCCTGAAACAATTGCATGAAGCCTTTTTGCCATTCAACCACCAATTAACTCCAATACCCTGCAGAAATTTTCCTTATTTTCCTTATGGGTTAGAATTTCAGTGACCTTGCCTTTCTCAACCCATTCGAAAGAATCATGCTCTTTAATCCCTTCCTGCAGTTTCACTTCTTCTTCCATATTCCCCTTAATCAGAAACACGTTGTAAATATAATTCACATCTGAAGCAGTCCATTCCATCTTTTCAGGGACTTTCCCCACGATTTCCAGTTCCTTTAGGCCGGTTTCCTCGCCAACTTCGCGGAGAACCGCCTCCTCTGCTTTCTCCCCTTCCTCAATTCCGCCTTTGGGGAATTCCCATCCTTTCCAATTCAGGACGCGGTGGAGCAGGAGGAAGTATTTTTCTCCGTCTTTTTCCGCGAAAACAATTCCTGTTACGCCGTTCTTTATGTTCATTAATCAATATAATATCCATTAGTATTAAAGGATTAATTTTAATTGGCCTGATTTCATCAATCGACGTTATCCGCCATGGCGGATGGCGGCAGGTTTATATATCTGAATTTGCTTCATTATTAGTGGTGAGCTTTTGAAAGAAATTAGGATTCATGGAAGGGGTGGCCAGGGGGCTGTTACAAGCTCGCAGGTTTTGGCGGTTGCCGCATTTCTCGAGGGCAAGCATAGCCAGGCATTCCCTAATTTCGGGGTTGAAAGGACAGGTGCGCCTGTTATGAGCTACACAAGGATAAGCGATGATAAGATACATATAAGAAGCCATGTTTATGAGCCTGATTATGTTATTGTCCTTGACCCATCACTGATAAAGGCAGTTGATGTCACTGAGGGGCTGAAGGATTCGGGAATGCTTATAATAAATTCCCACAAGCAGGCGAAAGATCTGGGGATTAAGGGGAAGTTTGAGGTTAAAAATCTGGACATCACAAAGGTTGCGTTGGAAGTTATTGGAAAGCCGTTTGTGAATATTGCTGCACTTGCCGCATTTGCCGCTTTCACAGGAGAAGTGAAACTAGAAACTTTGAAAAAGGCGATTGATGAGAAGCTTGGGGATAAGGGAAAGATTGCGGAGCTAAACAAGCAGGCTGCCGACAAGGTTTACGGGGAGTGCAAAAAATGAGCGGAAAGGTGGAACTTACAAGAGGGGCAGTAATAACAACTCCAGGGAGCAGCGCAAAGGGCAAAACCGGGGGCTGGAGGTCTTTCAGGCCGGTTATGATTTATGATAAATGCATCAAGTGCGGAATCTGCTGGGCAAATTGCCCTGATATTGCGATAATGCCTATTGAAAATGAAAAGGATAAGAATTTCGGAAAGTTCGAGGTTAATTATGATTACTGCAAGGGCTGTTTGATTTGTTTTACTTTGTGCCCCTCAAAGGCGATTGAAAAGGAAGTGGAAGATAAATGAGGATGTTTTTTGTGACCTGTTCAAGTGTTAGGGAGGCAAAAAAGATTGCAAGGCATCTTCTTGAGGAGAAGATGATTGGCTGCGCAAACATTATTCCGAAAATAGATTCATACTTCTGGTGGAACGGCAGAATTGAGAAGGACAGCGAGGCACTGCTTTTGTGCAAAACATTAAGGAGAAGGTATAGCAGGGTTATTAAGGAGATTAAGAAAATACATTCATACACTGTCCCGAGCATTGAGCTGATTGATGTAAGGGCCGGGAATGAGGATTATTTCAAATGGATGGAGACTGTTCTGAAATGAAGGGAATTTTTGAGGCATCACTGGCTATTGCGCACGGGGTTAGGTTGTCCAGGCCGCAGGTTATCCCCATGTACCCCATAACCCCACAGACACATATTGTGGAAAGGCTGGCCGATATGATTAATGACGGGGATTTGGATGCTGAAATGATTCATGTTGAGTCTGAGCATTCGGCATGTTCTGCGTTGATTGGTTCTGTTGCCGCAGGGAGCAGGAGTTTTACAGCAACCGCCTCACAGGGGCTGGCTTACATGTATGAGATTCTCCCGATTATTTCCGGTTTGAGGCTGCCAACAGTAATGGCAGTTGCAAACAGGTCACTCTCCGCACCATTGAACATTTGGAATGACCATGCAGATGCTGTCAGTGCAAGGGATCAGGGATGGATTCAGTTATGGGCAGAGAGCAGCCAGGAGGCTTTGGATAGTGTTATTCAGGCATTTAAAATCAGCGAGGACAAGAATGTGCATCTCCCTGTTATGGTGAATTTAGATGGTTTTACACTGAGCCATGTATGGGAACCTGTGGATATTCCTGAACAAAAAGAAGTGGATAAATTCCTCCCAAAATTCAAATTCGATTATGTTCTTGACCCTAATAAGCCTGTTTCAATAGGAAATGTTGCCACCCCTGACACTTTCATGGAATTCAGGGAGCAACAGGAGAAAGCTATGCAGGATTCAAGGGCGGTGGTGAAAAAAGTTAATGATGAATACAAAAAGGCATTTGGAAGGGGTTATGGAGATGGATTGCTGGAACTTTATAAGATGAAAGATGCTGAGTTTGCGGTTATGGGGATGGGGACCCTGTGCGGAACCGCAAGGGTCGCCATTGATAATTTGAGGAAAAATGGGGTTAAGGCAGGGCTGATTAAGTTAAGGTGTTTGAGGCCATTCCCTTCAGAGGAATTGGTTAAAGTTACAAAGAATTTGAAGGGATTAAGCATTCTGGACAGGCATATTTCGGCAGGTTTTGAGGGGCCGCTTTACACTGATGCCAAATCATCCCTTTATGGGAAGAATGAGTTGCAGATTAATAACTACATTGCCGGCCTGGGTGGAAGGGATATTACAACAGGGCATATTGAAAAGGCGATTATTGATTTAACAAAAGGGAGGGCTGGCGGATGGCTGAAATGATTATGGGCCTTCCCAAAGATGAATTCTTCGCATCAGGGCATAGGGCATGCGCAGGCTGTGCCGAGGTTCTTTCAATCAGGCATATCCTGAAAGCGGCCGGAAAAAACACGATTGTTGTTTCCTCCACAGGGTGCATGGAGGTTGTTTCATCACAATATCCTGCAACCGCATGGAAAGTCCCCTGGATTCACGGCGCGTTCCAGAATGCCCCCGCAATTGCCTCCGGTGTTGACAGGTCCCTTAAGGCACAAGGAAGAAGGGATGGAATTAATTTGATTGTTATTGCCGGCGATGGTGCGAGTTTTGACATTGGATTGGGAAGCCTGAGCGGTGCGCTTGAGAGGGGGCATAAGTTCACTTATATTGCGACAGATAATGAGGCATATATGAACACGGGAATCCAGAGGTCAGGGGCGACATTCCCCTATGCCGCAACAACCACATCCCCTGCGGGAAAGAAAATCCACGGGAAGCAGGAACCAAAAAAACCATTGCCATTTATTGTTGCCGCGCATGGAATAAGGTATGTTGCGACCGCGACCCCTGGCAACCTTATTGATTTGCAGAAAAAGGTAAAGAAAGCGCTCGCAGTTGACGGCCCTTCGTTTATCCATAATTTAAACACCTGCCCTTTGGGCTGGAGGAGCGACCCTGCACAGTCAATTAATCTGATGAAAATTGCGGTGCAGACAACAGTTGCGCCGATTTATGAAATTGAAGATGGAGTTCTTAAAATTAACCAGAAAATCGGGGATAGGAAGCCTGTTGAGGAATATTTGAAATCACAGGGGAGATTTAAGCACCTTTCCCCGGAAGAAGTGAAGAAGGTACAGGAATATGTGGATGCAAGGTATAATTTCCTTTTAGAGAATGACGGGAAGAAATTGTTTGATGTGCTTTATTAGGTGATGATCTGGCAAGAGCAAAAGTTGCAAAAAGGCGGGTTGCTGGAAAGCCAAAAACAGGGCTTACAAATAACGCGCGGGGGATTCTTAATGAGGGATTTAAAGTATTCAATGAGCAGATGGCTGAGGCAAGAAATCTGAGGGATGCCAATAAAATTGTTTCATCTTTTCTGAACAATGTTAGAATGATTGCTGGAGGAGATAATCTTGCTCCCCCAAGGAAGGAATGGTTAAGAAACCTTGGCGCCGAATTCAGAAAACAGATACTGGCTGCAAAAAATAAGGATGAAGGGCGGCGTGCTTTCAACGCGCTTAAGGACAACCTTGCAACGATTAAAAGATCTTAGGTTTACAGATTTTAGCAAAAACTAACCGACTTTCCGCAATTTAATTTCTGTCTGCTCCAATAAATCCTTGCTAAGTTCATCAGGGTATTTATCTGCAAAAACAATTTCTGAGATTCCTGAATTGATGAGGAGTTTAGTGCACATTGAGCATGGGAAATTGGTTGCGTAAAGGGTTCCTCCCTTAACCGCAACACCAAATTGCGCGGCCTGTGCAATTGCATTGCTCTCAGCATGCGCCCCCCTACAGAGCTCATGCCTCTCACCACTTGGAACATTGTTCTTCTCGCGAAGGCACTCCCCCAATTCAAGGCAGCTTTTAACGCCCGAGGGGGCGCCATTGTATCCTGTTGAGAGAACCTTTTTCTCCCGGACAATTACTGCCCCTACCTTTCTCCTTAAACAGGTGGAGCGTTCAGAGGCTAGCTTTGCCATCTTCATGAAATAATTATCCCAGGAAATCCTATCAGACATAAATAGAATGGGTTGGAAAAGTATTTAATTCTACATTGTCTGCGATAATCCAATCTAAATTATTCTCCTAATTTTTCTTTAATTCGTTCAAAATGATTAAGCCACATTTGATTAATGCGGCGCATAATTCCAATCATTTCGTGTGTCTTTATTAAATGCGGGGTGTATGCTTCAGACCTATCTGCAGTATAGATTCTTGCGGCATAATCTTCAGAGAAAATTTGTACTGATTCCCTATAAAGAGTTTGTAACAATTCTTGAGCTTTATCTACTTGCGCCTTTGTTTCCCCATAGCTTACTTTTTTCTTATCTGGCGCTTTCGTTCTCTGGCCCAAAAAATCCTGAATTTCATGTAGAGATGTAATTACTGATTCACTCTTTTGATAATATTCCTCTAGAGATTTGGAGCGTTCCAAAGTTCCCTTTAAAAGAAAAGAACGGGTAAACCATCTTTTGTTTTCTTTGAACCAATCATCACCATATTTAACTTTTATGGGTTTTTTCATTTTAAATAATGGTTCTAGCTTCTTAAGAAATTTAAACATAAAAATTGATATTTCGGAAGTAAATTTATTCCTTTGCCTTTTCTCTTTTTTGTTCAAAAATCAGAATTATGTAAGTCATTCAACCAGCTGGACGCCTTTGCCAGAAACTACTTCACCTATAATCGATGCGTTTAAGGAGTGCTTATTTGCCAGTTCCTGTATTATATTTCCGGCATCATCAGATGAGGCGACAAGCACAAGGCCTATTCCCATATTGAAAACCTTGAACATTTCCACATCATCAACCTTCCCATTTGCCTTGATAAGGCGAAATATTTTTGGGACCTTAATTTTGGATTTCAGGATTTTTGCGCCAAGGCCTTTTGGGAGGGCTCTTGGAACATTGTCAACCAATCCTCCCCCAGTTATGTGCGCAATTCCATTTATCTTATACTTCTTTCTCAGTGCAAGCACCTCGGCAGAATAACTCCTGTGAACTTTCAATAGCTCCTCGCCCAAAGTGCACCCCAGTTCTTTTATGGGGACATTTAATTCATAATTCGCAATCTCAAGAAGGATTTTTCTCGCGAGGGAGTAGCCGTTTGTGTGCAAGCCGTTTGACTCCAGGCCAATAAGCACATCCCCTTTTTTTATCTTTGAACCGTTAAAAATCTCATCCTTATCCGCAACACCGATAATGCACCCCACAACATCATGCTCGTTTTCAGCGTAAACCCCTGGCATCTCCGCAGTTTCGCCCCCTAAAAGGGGAATCCCCAATTCAACACAGGCCTCACTCATTCCCTTAACTATGCTTTCAACAATTTCAGGCTCAAGTTTTGAGGAGGCGATGTAATCCAGGAAAAACAATGGCCTAGCACCGCTGCATAAAATGTCATTTGCGCAATGGTTCACCAAATCCTTTCCTATTGTGTCCCATTTGTTTACTGCGGCAGCGATTTTAGTCTTTGTGCCCACACCATCGATGCTGGAAACAAGGGCAGGAGAGTTCATTTTTTTAAGTGAGGAAACGTCAATTGCGCCCCCAAAGGCACCAACACCAAGCAGGACATCTTTTGTAAGTGTTTTCTTTACATGTTTCTTGAATTTTGAGGTGGCCAGGCTGGCAGCAGCGATATTAACCCCCGCATCCTTATAACTGGCCATTTACTTCAACTCTTTCTTCCAGTAGCTGCAGACCTGCTCGGTTTTCCTCACACTCAAACCAATATATCTCTCAGGGTTCTGGATTAATTCCTTTTCATCCTTAGTGAATTGCCTCAAAAATTTAAGCAGCTTTTTGTCCTTCATTGCCAGATCATATACCCCTTCGCCTGTTTTATAGGACTCGAGTGCC
This sequence comes from Candidatus Iainarchaeum sp., assembly GCA_043816965.1. Lineage (GTDB taxonomy): Archaea > Iainarchaeota > Iainarchaeia > Iainarchaeales > JAFCCJ01 > JAFCCJ01. Next base: position 12,637 of record JBDRHK010000009.1, read on the forward strand.
AGTTTTCTTACGCTTTCGTGGGCATCGGAGTGTTTGTATTTTGCAAGGATTATATACAAAGGTTCTGCAACAACAATCTCCTTAAAGAGATTGAAATTCTTTTCAATATTTTCCCTGTCAACAACCATCTTCTCCATAACACTGTCCATCCTATCTGTGGAGGAAATCAAGCCGGCAAAAATTTCAGGTATGAAGCGTGCGGAGGCTGAATTGGTTAGGTCCCTCTGATGCTCGCTGATTGCGTCCATGTAGATTGTGCTCATCCTTGGCATAAACTCCTTCCATAAACTTTTCACATTCTCGAAATTGATGGGGTTCCTTTTCTGCGGCATTGTGCTGCTCCCCACCTGCTTGCTCCCGAAATACTCACCAACCTCTGCAATCTCTGACCTCTGCAGATTCCTCATGTCATCGGCAAGGTTTGCAAGAACTGAAAACGTTCCAATCAGGGTGTGAATTAAATCCTGCAGAGATTCTGGCTCAACAATTTGCGTGGAATGTGTTGAAACTTTCAGGCCCAAATCATCCATTATATCCTTTTCCAATTTCTGCGGATTTTTAACCAAAAGAGAGGAGGCATTGTAGGAGCCAACCGCCCCTGAAAACTTCCCGCACAAATTATCCTTTGCCCACTCAATTGCCTTAATCCTGTTTCCTAACCTACTCACATATTCACTCAGCGCAAAGCCAAATGTGACTGGAGAGGCATGCTGCCCATGGGTCCTCCCTATCTGGACAACCTTTTTGTTTCTCAGTGCAAGTTTTATCAGGGTTTTTTCCAGGGCCTTTAGTTTTGGAAGAATTAATTTTTCAGTCGTCTCCTTGTAACGGAGCGCGGATGCTGTGTCAACAATATCATAGGATGTTGCGGAAAAATGGACAAATGGTTTTGCCTCCTTTGATACCCTTTTCCTAATCATGTTTGCAAGTGCCCGTACATCATGCTTAATCTTCTTCTCCTCGGCATAAACCTCCTTGGCCTTAACTTTCATTGCGGCATTTTCAATCTGCTTTGCAATTTTCCCGGAGCAGATTCCGTTTTTTGCAAGCGCCTTCGCAAGAGCTGCTTCCACTCTTGCCTGGTATTTTATCCTTGCATTTTCCGAAAGGTATTCGGCAATATCTTTCCCGGTTCCATATCTGTAATCCAGCGGAGAAATAGCATCAAACTTGTCCATAAGCTCACCTGATAATATTGTGATTTTTAAGGCTTTTAATGTTAACTACTTCCCTTTTTCAAGGAATTCAAGGTAACTGTCAACAACTTCATAAATCTTTGGCGAACCCCAGATTTTTTCCCCAATCCATGCCTCGCAAACTGACTTGTACATGTTGGATGCAATTTCCTTCATTTCTGCAGGGAGGAGTTCAGGTTTGGGGTAATTTTCCTTTCCAACGCCTGATTTCATTGCCGCCATTAGCTCCCCATACCAGGGGGTGGTTTTATAATAATCCCTCAAAACCTGCTTGCTTACATGGACATTGTTGAAAAGCATCCTGTTCTCATCTAGAGTTCCACAAACATCAACAAGCATTGGCTTGTTTTCGGGAGTAATCGCATATTCCACTTTCCCATCCGCATGCACCAAACCAACAGCTGCAGCCTTTTCAGTGATGAAATTATTTATTATTTTTGTCCAGATTTTAAGTTCCTCGAGTTGATGGTCCTCAATTGCCGCCAGTTCCTGCGCCTCATGCCATGTGAGATAGCGGTCGGTTTCCTCAAGTTTTGTGGAAACATCGATAAATGGCTTTGGCAGAATTTCCCCCGGCCTGGGCAGGTGTTCCAAACCCATATCGCTTGGCTTCAGCTGACCTGAATCCAGGCGCTTGAAAACGCTGCTCCCTGAAGGCAAAGAGTTGCGGAACATTACCTCCAATGGAACCAAATAATTCTTTGTCTCATTGTTCACTTCCCCCTTCTGCGGGAAAAGTACCCTCACCAGATTAACTTCCATTTCGTTTCCTGAAACCAGCTTACGGAAGTGGGTTTTAATGCCCTTCTTCCCCAGCTGCTCAAAATTGTAGGCGGCCATCCTGCACAATGCCTCTCCTTTTCCAGGGAGGGTTTCAGGCATCTTCCCATAATCAAATATTGAGTAATCGTCGGTGAATGAAAAAACACCTATCCCCATTTCATTCTCGGTGACAGCCTTTGAAACTGTGAGGTTTTTTACGCTCCCCATTATGCCTTGCTCCCTTCTTTTTTGTCAATCTCCAAAAGCTGCTCCCTGAGCCTAACCCTGTGTTCAATCAATTTGTCTGAATATGCGTCATTGAAATTCAACAGCTGGATTGCGCCAAGCGCCGCATTTGCGCCATTGTTTAATCCCACCCATAAATTCTTGCTGCTTGCATTCAAAACCTTCATCGCATCCTGCTTTGTTGAGCTTTCTGCAACAGGGCAGACAATTACAGTGGCCTCGGATTTTGAAACCAGTTCAATCTCATCCATCGGGACAAAATCAACATATAGTTCTGTTAAACTGCTGTACTTTGGGCTTTTTTCTGTCTTGAATTTGATGCCAAAATCCCTCAGGATTCCCTCGCACCTGTTAAAGGTTTCTGTTAATTTGCTTTCATTATCCCTTTGAATCAGGGTAATTCCGGAAAAGCCGGTTAAATAATTATGGACATGCCTAACCGCCTCCTTTCCCTGGTTTACGCCAACCCCTAAAACAGGAACCCCGGGGGGCATTTGGTGGATTGAAAGCAGGGCATCCAAACCCTCATAAGAGCCATTTGAAGGAACCCCTATAACCGGATTTACAACTGTTGAGGCAACCGCCCCAGGGAGGGCTGCTGCAAGGCCTGCGCCCGCAATTACAATTTTAGCCTCACTCTGGTGCAGGGCAGTATCCAGTTCTTTCGGGGTTTTATGGGCTGAAAGGATTCTTAAACTATAATTTATTTTATAGTCCCACAATGCCTCAATTATCGGGTTATATGTGCCTGAATCCGAAACAGAACCAAAAATAACCAGCACATCTTCCAATTGCTCACCAATCAAATTAGGGGATGTAAGTGATTTAAATATATGTGGGGGGACTTGAATTACCTTCTATGTGGCGGGAGAGGGGGGCCAAAAGGTTTTTTTCTCATAATATTTTTTCCATTTTTTATAGGAGATTCTCTTAATTTATCTAATAATTTAATAATTCCCTTTCTACTGAGATTAGAACGAGGAATAAATAAGAAATCTTTTTTCTCATCCAATGGCAAAAATGCTACAAGCGAAAATACAACTTCTTTCTTATCTTTTAGAGGCAAATCAAGACTGGGTCCGAGAAAACTAATTCCCTCTTTTTTCATAATGTCCTCCAGATATGCGCCCAGAGCAGGGCATAATTCTAAATTTTCAAATCTTTTTTTGAATTCTATCGTTTGTAGGAAATTTGATGGAAGTTTAATTCCATCATTTCTTAAGGCAAGGACTTTTTCCCCGCCTACTTCTCTAATTGTGCCTTCAATAGATGCCATCTTTACTTTATTTCTTTCAGCCCATACCTTAATTTTCCTGTCTTTTCCTTCCCCATTAACTTCATGCTTAAGTTCCCATTTGATATAGTCAGGATCCATGCGAAATATTAGGGATTACCAATATATAAATGTTTCAAGGATTTTTGAAAAACAAAATTTTAAAAATAGACCCTTATTCAATTACAAATTTATGTTTGTCATATTTGCTTTTATAGCTTCTTTGTTTCTTTCGGGGCTTGGCGATTCTCTTATCCGGGCCATTATATAGGGTCTTCTCCCGCCCCCAGTTGAATCTGGTTATTTTAATATTCCCATTTGGAAGTTTCTCGATTTTTTGCCCTCTGGTGTCTCGGCCCTTTCTCCTATTAGCTCTTGAAACAGCACTTCTTCGTTCTTCCCCTTTACGTATTAACTTATCAGGACCAGACACTCTTTCCTGAAATGTCCTTACTTGTAATCTTTGCCTTGGGCTCATTTTATCACTTCCAAGCGGTAGGGCTTTATTTTAACTAAAACCCAATAATAATAAGTATTACTTTTATAAATTAGTTCACTTAATATTAATTGGGGATTGGAAAATGCCAGGCACTGTTATTATTGGCTCCCAGTGGGGGGATGAAGGAAAGGGAAAAGTAACTGATTTTTACGGGGAAAATGCCGATTTAGTTGTTAGATATCAGGGCGGGAATAATGCCGGCCATACTGTTGTTGTTGGCGACAGGAAGATGAAATTTCATTTACTGCCCTCAGGAATAATGCGCGCAAAACATGTTTTGATTGGTGCAGGGGTTGTTTTAGACCCTCGCGTGCTGAAAGAGGAACTTGAAAACCTGAAAAAGGCCGGAAAAGAGGTTCATATGACAATTGACCCTCGCACGCACATCATTTTTCCCTGGCATAATCTTGAGGACGGGGCGCAGGAGAAAGAGGAAAGTGTGGAGACTATAGGCACTACAGGAAGGGGGATAGGGCCTGCTTATGCTGATAAATGTTACAGAATCGGGATTAGGTTTGAGGATTTGATTAATGAAAAAAGGTTAAAGCAAAAAATTGCGAAAGTTTACCCTTTCAAGAAAAAATTACTGGAAAAAACTTATGAGGTTAAGATGAAAGAAACCGAGGCGGAAATTTTCAAGCAGTACAACGAACTGGGAAAGGAATTTCTGCAGTATGTTGGCGATGTTTCGCTCGAGGTTACAGAGGCGCTTGATGCAGGAAAGAATGTAATGTTTGAGGGAGCGCAGGGAACCTTTTTGGACAATGATTTTGGAACTTATCCATATGTGACCTCCTCGCACCCGATAAGCGGCGGTGTTGCTACCGGGGTTGGTATGCCGATTAATAAAATCGGGAGAATTATCGGCATTGTTAAGGCATACACCACTCGCGTTGGTGAGGGGCCGTTTCCAACCGAGGTTAAGGGGAAATTAGGCGATGATTTAAGGGAAAAGGGGCAGGAGTATGGGACAACAACAGGAAGGCCAAGAAGGGTTGGTTGGCTGGATATTCCTTTGCTGAGAACTTCAATGCGCCTAAACGGATTCACTGAAATTGCCCTTACAAAATTCGATGTTTTAAGCGGTTTTGAGAAATTAAAAGTGGCAATCAGTTACTCCCATTCTGGGAAAACTTTTGATTACTTTCCCTACAGCATGAGGAGTGTTGAGAAGGCTGAGGTGCAGTACAGGGAATTTGAGGGTTTCACCCTGAGCGGAAAGGAGAAAAAATTCAAGGATTTGCCAAAATCCGCGCAGAATTACATTAGATTCATTGAGGAACGATTAGGTGCGCCTGTAAAACTGGTTTCAATCGGCCCTGAAAGAAGCCAGACTATTTTGGTTGATTAATTAAGGTGCCAATATATCTGTAGCGAGGGCGAAGCCCGAGAAGGCCCATACAAAGTATGGGCCGTTCCGTCAACCCGAATAGGGGTTGATAGAAAGCTATTTAACGATTTAATATTTATTTCTTCTACCATTTAATCTTGGTGAGGTGGGAAAATGTCTATTTTGAGCGAAAAGGATCCAGAGGTATTTAAGTCCATTCAGTGCGAGAAGGAAAGGCAGATGGATGGGATTGAGCTGATTGCTTCCGAGAACTATGTAAGTGAGGCTGTTTTGGAGGCAATGGGCAGCATTATGACCAACAAATACAGTGAGGGCTATCCTGGAAAGAGGTACTATGCAGGAAATGAGTGCATTGATGTTGCGGAAAACCTTGCTATTGACAGGGCAAAAAAGCTGTTCAATGCAGAGCATGTAAATGTCCAGCCATTGAGCGGTTCTCCAGCTAACCAGGCTGTTTACTTCGCGCTTTTGGAAAGGGGGGACTCTTTTATGGGCCTTGACCTTGATATGGGCGGGCATATTACTCACGGGCTTAAGTATAATTTTTCAGGGAGATATTATGACCATATTTCATATGCTGTTGATAAGGAAACTGAAATGCTCGATATGGATGCAATAAGAAAGATTGCTAAGGAGAAGAAACCAAAAATGATTCTGAGTGGTTACACCGCCTATCCAAGGGCAGTTCCTTTCAAGGAATTCAGGGAAATTTGTGATGAAGTTGGTGCTTTCTGCTGGGCGGACATAGCACATATTGCGGGATTGTGTGCGACAGGGCATCACGAGAATCCTGTCCCTTACTTTGATGTTGTCACAACTACTACACACAAAACATTGCGCGGACCAAGGGCTGCAATTATAATGTGCAAGGAGGAATTCGCCGCAAAGATTGACAAGGCAATTTTCCCCGGTCTGCAGGGAGGGCCTCATGACCATATTAATGCCGCTAAAGCCGTTGCTTTCAAGGAGGCAATGCAGCCTGAGTTTAAGGAATATGCGGGGCAGATAATTAAGAATGCAAAAGCTTTGGGCGAGGAACTGCAGGCGCAGGGGATTAGGCTTGTTAGTGGAGGAACCGATAACCATTTGCTGCTGCTGGATTTGACAAAAACAGGGCAAAGGGCAAAGCATGTTGTTGAACAATTGGATAAAGCAGGGATTTGCACAAACAAAAATACTATCCCCTATGATACTGGAAGTCCCTGGGATCCTAATGGAATCAGGATTGGAACTCCTGCATTAACCACCCGCGGAATGAAGGAATCAGAAATGAAGCAGGTGGGAGAATGGATGGGGCAGGTTGTAAAGAGCCCGGATGATGCTGCGCTGATTGAGAAGGTTAATGGAGAGGTTAAGGAACTCTGTAAGCAGTTCATTATCTATAAGTGATTAAATGCCTGCTAAAATCATTGATGGAAAGGCCCTTTCAGCAAAGATAAGGGAAGAGCTGAAAAAAGAGGTTGAGGAATTAAAGGCAAAGGGAATTACCCCTGGCTTGACTGTTGTTCAGGTCGGGCATGTTCCTGCATCTGATTTATATGTCAAAATGAAAACCTCGGCAGCAGCAGAGGTTGGCATTAAGGATGAGTTGGTTACTTTGCCTGAAACAGCTTCCTTTGAGGAACTGCAGGAGGCAGTAGAGAAATTAAACAAGGATGAATCAGTGCATGGAATTCTGGTGCAATTGCCTTTGCCGGACAGCATGAAAAAGAAAAGGGTTGCTGAGCTTATTGCGCCTGAGAAGGATGTTGATGGTTTTCATCCCTACAACCACGGGAAGAATTTGATTAAGGAACCAACTTTCATTTCGGCAACGCCCAGGGGAATTATTGAACTTATACAATCAACAGGGGAAAAGATTGAGGGGGCACATGCGGTTATTGTGGGAACTTCCTCAATAGTCGGGAAACCAACTGCATTAATGCTACTTAATTTGCATGCAACAATTACGATGTGCAACCGCTACACTGTTGATTTGGGCTCTTACACCAGGCAGGCAGATATTCTTGTTGTTGCGGTTGGAAAGCCGAATCTGATAACCGGAGATATGGTGAAAGAGGGGGCTGTTGTTATTGATGTGGGGATTAACAAACTGGAAAGCGGGAAAATTGTGGGGGATGTTGATTTTGAGGGCGCAAAAGAAAGGGCAGGATGGATTACCCCTGTTCCTGGCGGAGTTGGGCCAATGACTGTTGCCGCACTTCTGGAGAATACTGTTCTGGCTGCAAAGAGGATTCACAATGTCGAAGATTAAAATAGGGGTTTTGGGGAGCACCAAAGGAACAGATTTGCAGGCAGTTATTGATGCCATTGAAAATGGGGATCTGGATGCGGAAATTGCACTTGTTCTTAGCAACAAGGAGGATGCATTCATACTCGAAAGGGCGAGGAAGCATAACCTCCCTGTGAAATTTGTGAATCCTAAGGACTTTTCCTCTAAGGATGAGTTTGACCATGCATTGAGGGAAGAATTAGATGGTGCTAATGTTGATTTGGTCCTGCTGATTGGATATATGAAAATTGTCGGAAAGGAACTTTGCGAGGCATACAGGAACAAAATTATGAATATTCACCCATCCCTGCTCCCTAAGTATTCTGGGGGAATGGATACAAATGTTCATGAGGAAGTATTGAAAAACCAGGATGAGGAAACAGGGTGTACGCTGCATTTCGTTACTGAAGAGGTGGACGAGGGGCCGATTATTATGCAACAAGAGGTGAAAGTTGAGGAAAATGATACTGTGGATTCCCTTAAGGATAAGGTGCAAAAGGCAGAGCAGGAACTGATAATAAAAGCAATTAAATTGTTTTCTGAGGGTAAAATTAATGTGAAAGATGGAAAAGTGATTGTTGATGGGTGAAATAAA
>JBDRHK010000010.1:0-3266 GCA_043816965.1 Candidatus Iainarchaeum sp.
ATAGCATTGAAAGGGTTATTGCTGTTATGGGGGCAAATAAGGCCACTCGAACTGTTTTTGTGATTAACGAAACAAAGGATTTAGTTGGGATAATAACAATCCAGGAAATTTTTGACCACATATTTGATGAAATGAAACCCAAAATAATAAAGTGGCTGGATAAAAAAAAGGACCTGAAAGCAGGAGACATAATGAGGGCGGCAATATCGGTTTCACTGGATGATAATTTGGATGATGCTTTGCGTGCGGCCAGCGCAGCCAAACTACAGGATCTCCCTGTTTGCGAAAACGGAAAGATTGTGGGGGACCTGGACTGCTTTGAGCTTCTGGACGGATTGGTTGCGGAAAATAAGGATTATTTCAAACACTAATCACTCTTTATAATTAAATTCTATATTTTTGAACCAGCTTAGCTCTAAACTTCTCTCGGATTTGATGTCCTGCAGGATAGTTTTCACCTTCTCAGCAGTAATAATTGAAGGCACCAAAACAAACTCAATGCCTGCCGCACGGAGCTTTCTTGCATCAGGCACATCATGAGCCATAACAATCAGGATTATGCCCTTGTTTTTCTGCAGCAGCTTTTTGGCCAGAACTATGTTTGAATCAACAGCCATAACAGTTGAAACAACCACTTTTGGCTTTACTTTCAGAATAAAATCAATGGTCTCCAAATCAGACACATCACCATAAAGGGTATTGAATTTTAGCTTGCCTGCCTCTTTTAATGCCCGCGGGTCAAAATCAACAACCAACACCTCGTTTTCATTCGCGGCCCCATCAATAAAGATTCTTTTCCCGGTTTCCCCAAATCCCAGGCAAACCGCAGAGTACTCCTTATCCTCGACCATATGCAGGGAATCCTCGAAAAACCTTTTGCTCCGCAAAATAGGCAAAAAAGAAGCCAGGCGGTCATACAATTTATTATTGTAAATAATCAGGTAAGTGGAGGCACTAATGGTTACCACTGCAACCAAAGTTATTATTGAGACAACTTCACTGGAAACATGCCCTACTTTTGCGCCCAGGAAAATAAGTATCAGCGAAAATTCACTTATCTGGGCAACTGTCAGGCTTGAGAGAAAACTTGTTCTGCCCTTGTAGCCAAGCTTGGCCATCAGGATAAAAACTATTATTGGGTTTCCCACAAGGACAAAAATTGACAAAATTATTGCAGGGATGATAATTATATCGGATGCGGCAAACACGAGATTCGAGCCCAGAACAACAAAGAACAGCACAATGAAAAAATCCCTTAAGTACTTCAGTTTTCCCAATATTTCATGAGTATAGGGCAGGGATGCTATTGAAACTCCTGCGAGAAATGCCCCAATCTCCTTGGAAAAACCGAGAAAAATGGCCACTGCAGCAAAAGCAAAGCACCAGGAAATTGCACCAAGGAAAAGAAGTTCCTGGCTTTTGGAAAGGGAATCAAATATTCTCTTAACTAAAAATTTGGAGGCGATAAAAAACAGCAGGAACAGCACAACCAAACCCAATACAAACTGGGAAAGCTGGCTGGTTAGGTCAGTTGAAAAAGAAAGGGAGGATATCAGGACAAGGGCAACGATTGCGACAAAATCCTGCACCAGCAGGAAACCAATCGATATTTTCCCATATAGGGAGTTCAGTTCTTTCTTGTCAGATAACAGTTTTACAATTATGATGGTGCTGCTGAAGGTTAACGCAATTGCGATATACAGGGAATTCAAAAAACTAAATCCCAAAAGAGATGCAATTGCAAACCCAATAATGGTGGTAAAGGTTATCTGCCCTATTCCGGTTATAAGTGATGTTTTCCCTATCTCTTTGAAAATCCTTAAATCAAGGTTGATTCCTACAAGGAACAGCAGAAAGGCCACCCCAAGTTCTGAAAAAACATCCAGCAGCTCCTTGTAGGTTATTACCCCCAAAAAAGAGGAGCCGAGGATAATCCCCGCAAAAATAAACGCAAGTAGGATGGGCTGCTTCAGCTTTCTGAACAGAAAACCAAGCAAGGTGGCGAGTATAATTACCGCCGCAAGCTCCAGAAAGAAATCCTCTATCATGCGTTAGCTAGTATGTTGAAAATACTTATAAATTGTTTCATGGTTGTTCAAGTAGGCAATCAAAAAAGGATTCTTAATTAGGGCTTCGCAAATATATTCCAATACTCAATTAAATCTTTTCTGTAACCTTGTCATAGGCCTTGAAGAACTGATTTAGTTCCTTTATTTTAAGGAAATAGAATTTTTCAGGGGGGCTGTATTCGCTGTCAATTAACCCTAAATCATAAAGCATCTTCAAATGCCTTGAAGCAAGTGATTCGCTTAAATCAAGTTCATCGGCGAGTTCATGCACAGATACCTGTTTTCTTTTACAAAGAATCTTTAAAATATTTCTTCTGGACCTCGCACCAATAGCCCTTGCAAGTTTTTCATCAGACATTATTGCTCACAAGAAAATAGAACCGATATTCTTTAAAGCTTTAAAAAAATAAAAAACGCCTCAGGTAGGACTTGAACCTACGACCTGCCGGTCTCTGCCTGCAAAGCAGGTAACAGCTGCGCCTGATCAAAGACTTTCGTGGATTTCCCGGTGGCAGTTTGCGCAAACTAATAGAGTTTTATCGGCTTCTTCCAATATTCGATCCCATCCTCGATTATAAATATAGGAAATTTTCTTGTCTTTTTCGTCTTCATGGTGGAATTCAAGTGCTCCCATGCACTTATCATATCCACAAATCTGACATTTTCCGCCTTTCAACTCCACTAATTTCTTCTTGTATTTTCTCCTCCTTGAGGAGATATATTCTGCCACTTTTTTCTTGTCTTTCCACGCCATCTTAAACCAACGGACGCTCTACCTACTGAGCTACTGAGGCAAGAATTTATTACCTAATAATTGACGCATGATGGTTTTAAAATACTTTCATCCATGGTAAATTTATTATGGTAGTGTTGCAATGCCGGACAGTAAGAAAGTAGCCCGAAAAGTTAATGCAGTTATGCGTCTTAGGAATATTGCCCTTGTAATGGGTGGTTTAACTATTGGGGGCGGGCTTGCAGGGGCTTTTGGAGGGAGTCTTGTTGGTGGCGTTGTTGGGGGCCAGAGGACTCAGCCTTCAAAAGATATTGTTAGATTCAGTGAACTACCTGCCGCTGAAGCGGCAGGCGTCTTTGTAATCAATTGAACTGCAGCAGCGTCGTCTGCGCGGGTTTCGGCTTTTCCGCTTTCCAGTGTTTTTGCTGGCTTTCTGTGACATATTTATGCATCGCTTCAGTTGT
>JBDRHK010000011.1:0-4931 GCA_043816965.1 Candidatus Iainarchaeum sp.
TGCAAGGACATGGGTAAGCACCCTGCCTGTTACTGTAAGGATTAGTCTGGGGCAATCGGTTGATGACGGGGATTGCTTAAGCGTTTTCCCCAACAACTGGGAAATTTTCACCTCCAACTCAAATGTCACCAAGGAATTTACCGTGAAGAATGGCTGCAAGGTCGGCGGAAATGGGATAAGTCTGAGGGATCTTGAGATTAGGATTGACTATGGCTCTGACAATAAGGTTGGGGAATTCCAGGTTGAGTCAGATTTGGAGGGCGGCAGCAAAATTACCTTGGGCAATTCATTCCAGACAGTGGCCAATTCACTTGGCGAGGGGAAGGAGGCAAAACTCACAATTGAATTCAAGCCTGATGATGTTTCATCCGCGTCACAGGAAATAGAGCTTGTTGTACAGGCGACAAACCAGACAGTTGACGGGCCTGAGGAACTGAATGACAAGATTGCCGCCGAGATTAGTGTAAACAACCTTTCAGAATGTTTGCAGGTGAATCTGCCAAGCGCACTCGTTATTAGCAGCTGCCCAATCAACACAGGTTATGGGAATTATGGCGGGGGAATGAACTCCGCCTATGGAGGTTACTTCCCGGGCTATGACCCATACTCAAGCCAGGGCTATGGTTCCAGCAATTACACAGGCTCAGACCCAAGTTACCTTGGAAGCGCCAGCAACCTTGGGGCAACATATCCTTACCAGCAATACAATTATCCCCAATACACAACTGATTACATGAACTATGACAACAAGTACACGCAGGGCTTTGCATGCGGCAGGGCAAGTTTCAGCATAACCAATTCCTGCGCATCCAATATTGAGATTAGCCTTGAGCCAAACCCTGCAATAATTGTTGCCGAGAAGAAAATTACAATTGAGAAGGGAAGTGAGGAATCTATTGAGCTGCAGTCAGGCTATATGGTGGGCCAGTACCCTCTCAAGGTGAAGGCAAAGATTGAGGGAAGCGATGAGGCCCCGCAGAAAATAGAGGAACTGCTTGTTACTGTTGAGAATGAATTGGCAAAGAATTACAGGGACTGCATCAGTGTTTCAACAACAAGTCTCAGGTTCAATGATTTCATCAGCAAGCCGGTTACATTCAGGGTTATTAACTCCTGCTACAATTCAGGTGTCAGGCTAGTATTTTCCAACTCAACAATCAACTTCCAGAAAAAGGATTTGATAAGCAACTGGGCGGCAATTGATGAGGAAACCGAATCATCGCCGGATGGAAGCGTAACACAGATAATTACCTTTGATATTGAAAAAAATGTTTCCCAATACAAGAATAATGCCCCCCCATATCCTGCGGAGGCAAGCGGCGGAGGGGTGCCTTTCGTTGACGGGGGAAATCCATTTGCGACAATAGGCAATCTTAGGTACTTCTTTACCTCAGGCTATTATGCCGTAAAGGGAAAAACCAATATGACCGTTAATTTCACCAACAAGTATGGAAGCAAGTCAGGGGTGAGCTTCCAGATGGAGATTGAGGACTGGTGGAATGCCTTAGAGCATGCGGCAAGGATTCCGAGTTTCGGTGACCCAAACTTCCCTGCAAAGGAGTGCGTTAAACCTGGTGCCCTGAATATAACTTCCCAATATGCGGGCTGTGTTCCGGAGAGTGAATTCACCGATGGAAAATTCTTTTTCAACACAAGCATTGGGGGAGGGCTTTTCAAATATGCGACCAAGGACAACCAGGGAAATGAGAAGGGCGGCTGCGGGAGCATGGACCAGATTTCGAATTTGAAGCCAGGGATGGTAAAAAAAGGCGAGGTTGAATACTGGTTCAGGATTGATGATGCAGGGCATGAGATTGAAGTAACTATATTAAACACAAACAACAGGTCAAGTACCCTGAATACGACACTTTATGCGGATGTCACAAGGGCTGTGCCTGGCACAACAGTAAGGGTCGGAATTCCGGTTAATGTCTGCACAAAGGGAACTTCAGGGCCAGATACTCCTGTAGGAGTTGAGGAGGTAAGTTGTGAGGGACTTGAAGAGGCGGGTTTCTTTGAGGCTGACTCGGTTTTCCAGAAACATGGCCTTGATAGATTGCTCTTTGAGTGGAGGTATAATAAGAAGGACAATAGAATTGAGGATGGAGTATTGTCCAATTCCTGCGATGCGTTTAAGCCGATTGATGATTATGAAGATACACCTGTAGAATCAGGTGAAGATGATGATAACAAAAGGGAAATAAGAAGTGCTAAAGAAGCCAAATTCTGCGATGCCGTCCAGTTTGGAATTGAATTGTCCAAAAAGGCGGAAAGAATACAGGCTGTTGCGGCAAAACTCCCCAATGACTGCAAGATGGATGGCGGGACAGACTGCCCCAAAAATGCTGAAAACCTCTATAGGTTTGCGAAGATGACTGTGCCCATAGAGGACAAGAGGCAGGGCAAGACATTCTACTTCTTTGTGAAGGGTAATGAACTGCTGGAAAACAAGGTGGTGCTTGAAGACCAGGCAGAGGCAATTGCTGAATTGAAGGATGGTATTTTAACAGGGTCATTAGCTGAGGCAGGTAAATCTGAAACTGCTGTAGATAAAAGAAAGTTTTACTTGCAGTACATCCAAAGTGTGGTTAAAGCCATGAACGAACTAAAAGATGAGAAGTATTACGGTGACAGGGCTTATGAAATTGTAGGAAAACTCAGGGTATCTGGGTTGGACGCTGCAAAATATAATGATATGCGTGAATCTATTGGAATTGAGAAGAAGAAAGTTGGAACTATAGAAAATTATTACATTACTTTCGAGGAATTCCGCGGGTTTGAAACAGAGGTTATGAAGGGAATTGAAAGATGTCACAACAATACTACCCTTAATGAATGTAAATTTGATGCCGACGACAATTTAATCGAAATAAAGGCCGAGGGATATGGGCAAGTTACCCTCGAATTCATTGACGCCCTGAACAAGGCGATTATTGAATTCAGGCTGGGGATTACAAACAGGGATGACCTTACAATAAAGGAAAGGAACTTCATTATGGAAGAGGCAGCAAATGTTAAGATAGGTGCAGATGATGGCCTGCTTAAAAAACTCGGAGAAGCCGAAAAGACTTACGGCAGTTTCCTGACATTCCATTACGATAACATTGAATTCACCGCATTGTTGGTGCAGGACAATTACACCACCGAGTTTGGGGATGATTTCCACGAGTACTTCAACGGCATCAATAATGATGTTCCAAAAGGCCTTATGGATAAATTGGATTTCAAGGACTGGAAGTTCAGCAAAATGGGCGGGACTGATGCAAAGATAAACCTTGATAGCCCGGGCGGCTATCCGATTATATTGAATTACAACTGGAAAGGAGATATTAAAGACGGCGATTTCATTATTGAGTTCGACAACAGCGATAACTACCTCACTCTGAAAGAAATTGAGGGCAAGCTCCCTGAGGCGGGCGATGATTTCTACAGGTATGAGAAAAACCCGTTCCTCAAACTGCCTATTGACGGCCCGGTTAAGTTTGAGAGGGGGGGGAGCAGTGATTATGGGCTTGCTTTGAATAAGGTGACCGGCGATGCACAGAACCAACTTTATTTGATGGCAAAAGACTCGGATTATGGTGCTTCTTCAGTATTTGCCCTTGAGAAAAGCCTTAGCAGCGGAATTGTGGAAAGGGACTTTGAATTCCTGCCTGACCTTGATAAGTTAAACAAGGGAAGGATTCTGGAAATTAATTCAGGCTCATTCAAGTTCTCGCCATCTGAACTTGTTACCACAACTCTCGAGATAAAGAATTCCAAGGACGAGAGCAAGGAAATCGGGCAGGTATATAAGGTGCTTTATCCAGTGAGCAACAAAAGCCTATCTGATAGGAGGGACAATGCAATTGTTCCATTACTGCATTGGAAAGTTGTTAGTGATTCGACAGCTTCTAATTTACCCCAAGGAGGGCTTATCGGCGACAAGTTCTATGATGAGACAGAGGCTACTAGCCTTTGCGGTGAGAAAATAACCCTTGTTGGGCATGGAATATCTGCCATGGCTTCAAAGAAAGGAAGCCTAAGCCTGAAACTCTGGACATTTGCCAGCCCAGGGACTAATTTTACCATAAGGTCGATTTGTTCAGAGGACAGCTCAAACTGGAGAGATGGCAATCCCAAAGCATTTGCATTTGAAACTGAAAAGGGCATCATGCAGTCCGAGCATAACCTGCAGAACATCATGCAAAGGGTGAGCAGCGACGACGTCTGCATAAAGGTCAGTGCTGACGAATTCATTATGAACTGGAACCCGAAGAATGATTCCTAAAGGGGGATGCCCATGTCCATTGACAATGTAATTTTAATTCTTACCTCAATTATACTTCTGCTTATTGGTTTCAGTTTAAGTGCCCTGACAATTTTCGATTTTGGCTCAATTCAGTCCGGCTTTCCGGTTATTGACCTCGCCATTTTGAGCCTTGGGGCAGTGATACTTGGCGCACTTTACTTCGGGAGATTCAGCGGGGTTGCAATGTTTTTTGCCGGGATTTTTTTAGGGAAACCATTTCTGAACCATCCAATCGGAATTTTGGCAGAAGTGGGAGTTATCTTTTATGCCGCATATGTCGGCCATGTTATTGGCAGGAGCTCTTCGGCTGACCTGGACGGGGATGAGAACATGTTTGAAAACCAGAAGAAAATCCTGATTTACCTTTTTTTGCTAATTATCCTCATTATTGGGGCGGGGCTTGCTGTGCCGTTTATCCCAAAATTCCCGATAATTTTCAGATAGAATCTATCCAAAAGATTTATTAACCACTAGAAACTATTATTAAAAGTAATATATTAGATATTATTAGATACAGTGAATTGGTGATAATTTGGGCGCCCTTGACTCCATCATAGAATCTATACGGCAGGTTTACTTCGGAATTGAGGATGCATATTACGGAATCCTGGACAAGTTGGATGGGAAAATTCCTGTTTAT
>JBDRHK010000012.1:0-8882 GCA_043816965.1 Candidatus Iainarchaeum sp.
TCCCTTATCTGGAAATTGTGCTTTGTAATCGGTGCTGTTATTCCCATCATGTCAGATTCCTGGAATGCATCATTCCCAATCAAAGTTGTGGGAACTTGGCCTGCAAAAGCGATTATCGGGATAGAATCCATATAGGCATCCATTATTCCTGTAACAAGGTTAGTTGCCCCTGGCCCTGAGGTTGCAATGCAAACCCCGACCTTTCCTGAAGCCTTTGAATATCCTTCTGCAGCATGTGCTGCGCATTGCTCATGCCTGACAAGAACATGCCTTAGCTCCTTGTCATATTTTAGGAATTCATCATAAAGTGGGATTACAGACCCGCCTGGAAAGCCAAAAACATGCTTTGCCCCTTCAGATATAAGGGTTTTCACTATTGCTTCAGCACCGTTCATTTTACTTTGCCCCTCTTCCTTTTAAGGTTCCTTTCGAAGTTTAAAACCTTGTTTGCGCCTTTTATTAATGCCTTTGCAGAAGCCATTATAACGTCTTCGTTAATCGCCCCTGCCGAATATACATTCTTTTTGCCATCCTCGACTTTTATTGCCACTTCAGCCAATGCATCAGTTCCCCCCGTTATTGCCTTTAGGCCATATTCCTTCAGTGTCACCCCATTGCCAACTACTGAGGAGATTGCCTTATTCACCGCGTCAACAGGCCCCACTCCCTTACCCATTCCTGCAATTGCCTTTCCGTCAACAATCAAATTTACTGTCGCCGTAGGCTTGATTTTATTCCCTGTTACGACAATCAGCTCATCAAGTTCAATAATCCTTTCCTCTTTTGTGAGCTGCTGGGTGACATCATTTGCAATTGCAAGTATATCTTCCCTAAAAACATGCTTTTGCTTGTCGGCAAGGGATTTTATTTTTGCCGAAATCTGCGCAAGCTGCTCTTTGGTAAGCCTATAACCTAATTCATTAAGCACCTTTTTCACGGCGTGCTTTCCTGAATGCTTCCCTATTACTAATTCTGTCTTAAGACCAATCATTTTTGGGTCCATTATCTCATAGCACTCCCTTTTGCTCAGCATCCCATGTTGATGTATTCCTGCTTCATGAGCGAAGGCATTCCTGCCGACAATTGCCTTATTCGGCTGAACCATTAAACCTGTGAAATCAGAAACCATCCTGCTGGTTTTGTAAATCTCCCTTGTTTTTATGTTGGTGGAATAGCCAAAATGGTCCTTTCTTGTATGGAGGCTCATAACAATTTCCTCTAACGAAGCATTGCCTGCCCTTTCACCTATTCCGTTTATTGTACATTCAACCTGCCTTGCCCCGTTTCTCACAGCCTCGAGAGAATTTGCAACAGCCAAACCCAAATCATTGTGGCAGTGGACACTGATTGTTGCATCATCGATATTTGGAACATTTTCTTTTATGGATTTTATAAGCATTGCAAACTCATATGGCTGGGCATACCCCACAGTGTCAGGAATATTTACTGTTGTCGCCCCTGCATCAATCACCTTCTCCAGAATTTCGAAAAGGAATTTTGGCTTTGTGCGCGATGCATCTTCAGGGGAGAATTCAACATCCTCAAAATTATCCTTTGCCCTTTTTACTCCCTGCACACCTAATTCAATGATCTCTTTCGGGCTCTTTTTGAGCTTGTATTTCATATGAATTGGGGATGTTGCGAGAAAAACATGCATTCTTGGATTTTTCGCATTCTTCAGCGCCGCGGCAGCGGAATCAATATCCCTCTCCAAACACCTTGCAAGTGCAGCAACTTTCAGGCCCTTAATAGTTTCACCCACTTCTTTGACTGCTTTGAAATCTCCATGGGAAGCAGCAGGAAACCCAGCCTCAATCACATCAACACCCAACTTCGCAAGCTGGTTGGCGATAATCATCTTCTCCTGATGGTTTAGTGTTGCGCCAGGGCTCTGCTCCCCATCACGAAGAGTTGTGTCAAAAATTATTATCTTTTCCTTTTTCATCCTCAAAACCTTTTTTTCATCCTCAAATACTCTCTTTTTCTATATAGATATCTCCTCTTTTTTAACCGCCCTCTAAAATTCGATAGTGATTCAGAGGGCACTTTACAGTACCAAAATCAAAGCAAGGACCAGCAAAACAAGCAATTTATTCAAAAAATTACCCTTACTCATCTGAATCAACAGTATATATAGTAGCTTAAATCATTTATAAATATTACGAGGACATTATTTCTTCAGTTTTATCCTGCCTTCATGGATGTTTTCTTCCTCAAACATATTAATCATCTCTTGCAGGCTTGCTCCCTGGTTTTCAGAAAGTTTGTGGGATATCTCTGAGATTCTTGCGATTTCATTCAATAATTCCAGTTTCTGTTCATTTGTCAGAAAGGGCATTGCCAATATGTTGTAAGCCTCAATCTTCAATTTTGAATGTTCCTCTCCTTTGCGCAAAATCGGTTCTAATACCCCTCGGATTTTCTTATCTTGGGTTGCCAATTTCTTGATTCTCATCCCAACAACATTCCGTTGTCTCGAGGACTTGCAATTCTGCAACTCTTGCAATAAACTGTGGTACTGGGGCTGCACAAATTCCATACTTAAATTAGGGCCCCGCAAATTATTTTTAGGTTTTTTTGCCAGCCCCAATTAAACCACTAACAATAGTCCAGCCATTTCTCATATTTGGAATCTTTTCCATGAATTATATCAAAATATTTTTCCCGCAGTTTTATTGTGATTGGCCCTGGCTTTCCCACGCCAATATTATTGCCATCAATTTCCCTGATTGGAGTCATTTCGGCAGCGGTTCCTGTCATAAATGCCTCATCCGCAGCATACAAAGTCTCCTTGTCAAAAGTTTCCTCAACAACTGGAATTCCTTCATCCTTTGCAATCTGCATTATTGAATCCCTTGTAATTCCAACCAAAGCAGATTTGGTTGTGGGGGTTATTAATTTGGAATCTTTTACTATGAATAGGTTCTCCCCGGTGCACTCACAAATATTCCCATTCAAATCCTCCATAATCGCCTCATTGTAGCCTGATTTCAATGCCTCCATTTTTGCAAGAGTGGAAATTGTGTAATGCCCGGTTGTTTTGCTGTGCGCAAGTTCATCCTTTACATAATGCCTTTTGTAAGTGGACATCCTTGCCTTTATTCCGTTCTTAATTCCATCTTCCCCAAGATATGCCCCCCATGGCCAGGCGGCAACTGACGTATTGACCTTGGCATTTACAGTGTCCAGTCCCATCTTCCCATAGCCGTAATAAATTAGCGGGCGGATATAGCATTCTTTCAGATTGTTTTTGGTGACTATTCCCTTGCATGCCTCAAATATCTCATCATAAGTGGTTGGCACTTCCATCTGCATAATTGCCGCAGATTCCAGCAGCCTTTTTGTATGATCCTTAAGCCTGAATATTGCAGGGCCTTTAGGAGTATCATAGGCGCGAACTCCCTCAAAAACCGCAGTTCCATAATGGAGGCTATGGGTAAGCACATGCGTGGTTGCATCCTTCCACTTTACAAACTTTCCATCCATCCAGATAAATTCAACTTCTTCCATAAAAGCACCTTAAACAGTATTAATTGATTTATTAAAAAGTATATAAATCATTTGCTCTCGCAATTAAAACTGACAAATTTAAAAAGAAAAGTATAATAGGGGTTAAGGGCTTAATGTTAATTATATGCCTAGAAGGAAGCAAAGAGAAAACGTAGCGCAAGGCAGAGAGATAATTAGGTTTCTGAAGAAGCTGAGGAAAAAGAGTCCTGCTCAGCGAGAGAAGTTAAAGGTTTTTTTAAGGACAGGTGAGGTGCCTAAAGGATTGAGTATCAATACAATAGTTGATTTTTCATGGCGTGGATTGGATTATAAAGAACATGAAAATATGCGAGGGAGAAATCCTTACCTTGCAAAGTTCTCCCCTGTGGAAGAAAAAGAGATAAAAAGGCAGATTAGGGATGCTGTCACTTTGCTTTGTCCCGGAGAAAGTGTAGAGCAGAGAAAAAACCTTATTAGTCGGTTGGAAAGAAGAATAGTACCTATCGGTCGGAGGCATGTTGAGGAAGAGATTGGTAATGGAAAGCCTGAAAGGATATTTGATTTTGGAAGGATGTATCTGGATGCTATCGACGGACGTAACCGTGTTAAGGCAAAAAAAAGATCTCAAAGGTCAGAAGTTATTGGGGAAAGTGGAACGGAAGTAGTTCTTGGCAGAAGATGGCATAATTCAAAGTTTGATTCAGTTACCCCCTTTCATGAATTGGCGCACTCACTTATTGATGCAACTGAATATGAATCTTATCTTATAGAATTTTATTATGCATTGAAAAGGGGAATTTACAAACCAGAATATCTAAAGAAAATAACTGGTCTTGATGAAGAGACAAAGGGTGCAAGGAAGAGAGCTATTGAACTTTATCAACAGGGACTTAAAAATGGTTGGAGGGCATCAAATCAAAGATTGAGAAAAATATTGGAATTGTATCCAATTTCACCTGGTGAAAGAATTTACTCATTTCTTCCCAGATAAAAAATTATTGAAACGAAAATAAATTTCCTTCCAGATTTGTTATTTTGCCCCTTATGATTCCAACCCCCTCTTTCCTCAACAATTCAATCTTTTTCCTTTTTCCGCCAGCAAAACCCCCCACTTCACCATTGCTTTTCACCACACGATGGCAGGGAACTTTTGGAGCGTGAGGGTTTCGGTTGCAGGCATTTCCCACTGCGCGCGCTGCCTTCGGATTTCCCAGCACGCGGGCTACTTCGCCGTATGTTGTTACTTTTCCCTGTGGAATTTTGCGCAGTTTCCCCCGCACTAATTCGTCGAATGACTTCTCTTTTTCCCTTTTCACGAAATATTATTTAAAGCGAATTATTTCTAATCTTATCGTGGGAAAATGAATTTCGAGAATTTAAAAAAGGGCGGTAAATTTGCGGTGCTCACAGCATATGATGCCCCCACTGCTCGCTTTCTTGAGGAGGCAGGCATTCCGCTGATTCTTGTCGGGGACAGTTTGGCAAATTGTGTTTTGGGTTACAAGGACACAAAATCAATTTCTCTTGAGGAGATGCTGCACCATACGCGAGCGGTTGCAAGGGGCGCGACCAATACGCTAATTATTGGAGATATGCCAATTAACACCTACACAAATCCCTCTCTTGCAATAATCAACGCGAAGAAATTTCTCGGGGCTGGCGCTCATGGGGTGAAAATTGAGGGTCCGAAGATTGAAGTTGTTAGGGCATTGCGTGAAAAGGGAATTCCTGTAATGGGCCACATAGGCCTAACTCCACAGACCGCTGAGCAGTATAATGTGCAGGGTAAGACTGGCGAGGATGCTGAACGATTGAAAGATGAAGCCCGCACGCTGGAGAAGGCAGGCTGCTTTTCCCTTGTGCTTGAATGCATTCCCTTTTCATTGGGAAAGGAAATTACTGAATTGGTTGGAATCCCCACAATTGGGATTGGTGCTGGGCCCTTTTGCGACGGGCAGGTTTTGGTGTTAAGTGATGTTTTGGGTTTAACAAATGGAAAGAAACCAAAATTTGCAAAGCAATATGCTGATTTTGGAAATGAGATTAGGAAAGCTGCTGAGAACTTCCGGAACGAAGTTAAGGATGGAAAGTTTCCCTCTGAGGAACATAGTTATCGTTAGAAATGCTGACAATTATATTTGTTTTGATATTAAAATACTAGGTTGGTTTATTATGAACTGGAAGGAAGACAAAATTCTGCACTCTAAGCTATGGAATAGTTCGGTGCATAAAATAATGGACTGTCTGGATGAAGAAGATATGCAAATATCAAATTCCGTTTTTTCTGCTAGGCATGGCAATTTATTTCAAAAAACCCCGATTAATGAGGAAATGGAAAATAAAATGTTTACTGCGTGGCTTATTTTAAATTTTTATAAAGACAATGCCCCGTTAATAGACTGGTTTGTTAACAAGCACTCTTCGAAATTGACTCATGATGAAAAAGAAGTTTTGCTTGCGGGTAAGGATAAACACTTCGAAATTTTTAGGGTGGAGGGACAAACTGATGAAAACCTTAACCTCGTTGATGTGCGTGGAAAAAAATATGTTGTTGAAACAATTGACCTATCCAAGATAAATCCGGGTGTGGCAGCATATGCCCAGATAACCTCGAAGGGGGACAAAAGATATTTTATTCCCGGAATAATTGCGCCATGGGACGATGACCTCATTTTCCAGCATCTTAAAAAGATTAATGATTTTCGTGATTCTTGGAACAGCTTTTTAGAAGGCTTTTTTAAATACCTGGTCTCAGAATACAACTTAAGTGAGAAGACAGCTGACAGGCACACCGAGAATGTTAACCTATTACTTATGTTTCTTGAAAATGAAACAGATATTGAATCGTTTGAAAAAATATCTAAGCCTATGCTTAAAACCGGGTTAAAAAAATTTATACAACAGCACATAATAAACAAGGCAGATATTGATAAGGTATACTATTCACTTTACAGGTTTTTTGAATATCTTTCCGAAGAAAGGACAATAAAAAATGAGAAAGTTATAAACTGGCTTGGTAAAAGAACCAGTTAACCAGAAGATTCTCATTTGATAATGCTGATTTAATCATACAACTTCGCAAGAACCAGCGAAATCCCGAACATGGTCAGTGCGAGCGAAGTCAGGACCGTAAAGAAAATGTTTGGCTCCTCGATTATTCCCATTGCAAAAGGCACAACCTGAATCACAAGAAGGATTATTGCAAAGCCTATCCAGAGATATGCCGACATAAGGTAGAATTTTGATTTCTTGAATGCTTTTGCCATGTCAGGAAATTAATATACTTGGTTATATAAAAATCTTCCGTTTTTTTCAAGGCTTTATTCCTTTATTACCTCCTTCCTTATAGTATAGCCTTTCCTTAGTTTCCTTTTCCGTATTTCTCCGCGTTCTGTCAAGAGCGCCGTTAATTTTGCCAGGAATCCCTTCTTTTTTCCCCTGAATTCTATCCCCCTGTTATCATACAAATCATCGGCAACACCAATAAGGGACCTATTTTCAGGCATTTCAGATATTGTATCTTGGGATATCTTACTTAATTCTCTTCGCTCAGGAATTTCTTTTTTGCCAAAAGGGGTTGCCCTGAGTTTGAATTTTCTTGCTTTGCCCATAATACAGTTACCTCTTCCCAGTATTTAATCTTTAGTTTTGACCAGTATTTATCCAATGCCTGACAAAAACCTTTTTATTGTAGGAAGTGGTTATTAGAATGGTTCAAATGGGATTTGGTAAATCAGGGCAAAGTTCATTGGAGTACCTTATGCTGATTGCAGGGGCATTGTTGGTTGTAAGTACGGTTGCAGGGCTTATGTTCTATATGGCAAATAATGCCAAGGAAAATGCCCAACAATCAATTGATGACCTTTATGAGCAAATGGATAGTGGCAGCGGAGGAAATAAAATCCTTCTTACTGATGATTTTGAATCAGGGGAAATGGATTCATGGACTATTGTTGATGAGGGAAATAAGGGGACACCATCAAAATGGCGGATTCTAAATGGCGAACTGCAGCAGTATTCAAACATCTATCATACTCCGACATCAAAACTTCCTGCAGATAAACTTGGAACTTATGCCTGGACCGGGGAAAGTGACTGGAGGGATTACACAATTTACCTCAATTTAAGGTCCACTGATAATGATGCCATAGGCGTTATGTTTAGGTACAAAGATGGGGATAATTATTACCGGTTTTCAATGGACAGGGAGAGAAAATACAGGCGATTGGTGAAGAATGTTAATGGCAATTTCACTATTCTTGCAGAGGATAGTGTGAAATATAAACTGAACCAGGATTATTTGCTGACGATTGAGGCCATAGGAACTAATATCAAGGTCTCCCTTGATGGGGAAAAGATTTTTGAGGAATCTGACCCTGGAATTCCTTCAGGCAGCATTGCACTATATTGCTGGGGAAACAGTGGCAGCTATTTTGACAATATCCTTGTGGAAAGAATTTAACTAAAGGGATTAAAAAGCCTTATTCCCTTTTTTTATCATGCAAATGAAGAAAATGATAATTCTGATAAATGGGCTTTCCGGAACTGGAAAAAGTGTCCTTTGCGAAAGGCTTGCAAAAGAGTATGGCCTGGAGTATTATCCCACATCCTCCCTATTGAGGCAGCTGAAGGGGAAGGAATTTAGCGAGGTCAATAAGGCTGATTTGAGCAAGAATGACGGCTGGTGGGAGGGCGAAGAGGGAAAAAAATTTATTGAGGAACGGGAAAAGGACAAAAGTTTTGACAGAAAGCTTGATGAGGAGCTGCTAAAACTTATTGCAAAGGGAAATATTGTTCTTGATTCCTGGACAATGCCTTGGCTCAGCAAAGATGGGTTTAAGGTCTGGCTCAGTGCTGATGAGGGAGTTCGATTTAAGAGAGTAATGAAAAGGGATGGCTCTGAATCAGGGGAATTGGTGAAAACAGTAAGGGGGAAGGAGGAGAAAACAAAAAGGATTTTTTCCGAGCTTTATGGCATAAAATACGGTGAAGACCTTAGCCCATACCATTTTATACTAGATACCACTTCTCTAAATGAAGAACAGGTTTTTGATTCGGTTAAAAAGAAGGTTGATGAATTTTATAAAATTAAAAACTAATGGAGGTTTTCCCATATGGAGAGAATAAAGACAGGAATAACAGGGCTTGATGACCTGATTCAGGGAGGGATTCCTGAGGGAAGTACAGTACTGCTTGCAGGAGGTGCCGGAACCTGTAAGACAATTATGGGAACAACTTTCCTCTATCGCGGAGCCAAGGATTTCAATGAAGCAGGGCTTTATGTTACCCTGGAAACCAATGTAAAGAACATAACCTGGAATATGGAGAGTTTTGGCTGGGACATAAAACCCCTGCAGGACAAGAACCTGTTCAAGGTTTACAGGCTGAAGCTT
>JBDRHK010000013.1:0-5763 GCA_043816965.1 Candidatus Iainarchaeum sp.
GAGCATATGGGGAAGATAAAGAAATTCAAAAAAGGGCGCGGGAACATTCTCGTGCTGAAGTCGGAATAAATATTTCTAATCCATCCTAGAGGATAACTCCCTTATAAGATGTATTGCATTGCCGGCTCCTCTTGCGATAGAGTGTCCTTCCATTGTTTTTATGTCAACCGATCTAAAAAAAATTTCAAAAAGTTCCAGATTTTTCAAAATTTTGCTTATTGTTCCTTTTCCCAATAACCTTGCATTTGCAATTTCCGGATTATGAAATCTTAACATCATTGGACTAAAAACATGTCCTGAGAAGTTATCGATATGGACTTTGCCAGCAAGACTTTTACTGAGGCGCTGGATTGCTGCACGCTTTTCAGATGACATTCTTATGGGTTTTGCCGCTTCCTCAAGAAATTCTCTTGTCATTTCACTTTGGCAGATTATGTTATTGACTTCCGCATTTTTCCTCTCTACGTCAAAAGGACGTTCTTCTGTAATCACATTTGCCATTTTTTCAATCCTAGATATAGATTCTGAAGATTTTCCCGCATGATGCATTGCCCTGCCCATCCTTCCAAAAGGGCCTATTCTTTTAGCTGGTTTTTTATGTGGATTAGCCATGTAAAAATTATGTCTTCGGAGGTTTTATTAATATCCTTTCCAACACCCCCTAAGTAAAAATCAGCGGCATTCTGAGCTCATGCTGCTCCCAGATACTTCAGACGGCACCAAAACAGACATTCCGCAGTTAAACTTTGCATAGGTGCAATATTTCACTCCTTCTACATCAAAATGCTCGGTTTTCTTTTCCGCCAGCTCGCCATTCAGGAAAAGGCTTGTTTCCGTAATTTTAATGTCCTCCGGCTCCTGGGCTTCGTAAAAGTAATTATGTATTACCTGGGTCGCAAAAGGTTCACCTATTTCTCCTGTTTCGGATACTCGGGCATATTTTTCGATTATTTCGGTAGGTTTGCTCTTTGAATCTTTTGGATATCCGGTATCAAGTCTAGTTATGTCCCAGCACTTATCCTCGAACGGAAGAGTGGAATAATCGGCGGAGGCATCATACTCTAAATTAGCAGCATAATTCGATGTTGACCAGATTTTTCCGACCAGCTCCAGTGAGATTTTTCCCCTTTCAATCGGTATTTTCTTTTCTATTGTTGTTTCACTCGATTTCTTCCCTATTATATGGCCCTCCCCATCATATTTGTATTCATATGTTTTTTTCCTTGCCTTCTTTACATCCGCCTCATTATATTCAAAATCCCCATCACCCAAAAATTTAGGTTCTTCTATAACCTTTTTCACAGGTTGTTCTGCCGGCTCCTCGGTGGGTTTTTCCTCATTTGGGTCCTTAAGCTCAGTTCTCGGCCTAGGGCAACCATAATCTATTGACAATCCATTGCCTATTTCTAGCCCTTCTGCTTGGGCCATCTCCTCAATCACCAAATTAGGACGAAAGCCATCATCATCCAAATAAGATGTGATTTTGGTGATTCTTTTGAATTCTGTTCCGCCAGGTGTTGTGTCAGTTATGCTCCCGATAAAGCATCTTTTTGTCACAACATCCTCTGGCTTGCCATTAACTTGGTTGTATTCAAAGATTGTTTCCTCAGAGCTTGTTTCCCCGTCGAAATTGACCGCTATTTCTCTTGTTTGTTTGCTGGTTCCGTCAAAAAGGCCATATTGCATTTCCATGTAAGACCATGTCTTGCAGTTTTTTTCGCATTTGCTTTTGAGGAAAGACGTTTTCATAATTACTTTTTCAAGATTTCCCTGGGCATCCAATATATTTTCTGTGGAACGTGAAGTTGTGAAATAATCCCGGTAGTTGACAAGCTCATTGCTTGTTTCATCAGATCTGGAACCCGTCGAATACTCTGATTTGTTAATGCTTGTTTCTTTTGAAATTCTTTTAGGCTCATTGAATGTTTCAGGCTTATCTTCAGGTGTTTCAGGCGCCCTTTCAAATGTTTCAGTAACCGTTTTCCTCTGGTCAAACGTATCATCGGCAGATTCAGTAATTTCTTGTATCTCTAAAAGTTTTCTGGTTTGACTGCTATCAAAATCCCCATCATACTTATAGGTTCTGGTATGCATAGTAACATTATGCAGCGGAGGTCCGACTATTTCTGTTATTTCTGATTTCAGAACCACTTCTCCATTGAAATTGTATGTTTTGGACCAGCCGCCGGAAAATTCGTGGCTGCCAAAAACATAATCCTTACTTTTCTGCTTGATTCTTACTTTATCAATCCCAAGTTCTGGCAGGGATAAGTAAGTTGTAACAAGCTTCGGCAAATCATAATAATATTGTTCATGCCCAGGCGCAGGTTCGTACTCATACTCTTTTATTATCGATTTGTAAGGTTCAGAATCTGAATAACCCAAAGAGTAATACCAAATTTGTTCGGATTCCCCTTCACTGGGCGTGAAGCCGTTGGCAAAGGCCAAGTCCTCCTTTACGACCAGTTCTTTTTCTCCGTCAAGACCATAAATTGAAGATTCTTTGTGTTCTCCTGTTTTGTCGCCATCTTCATTGTAAAAGGTGTCCGTGTTCTGCTCTTTCGCAAGCTGGCCAGGAGGAATTTCCCAAATTGGAATCTGGTCTTCCATCTTTTTTTTGGATTCCTCTTCCATAATGCGGCTGTCAGGCCTTATCCATTCCTCGAAGGAAGATTCCACATTGCCATTTTCGTTATAAGTTTCCCTCTTGCCCTTGGACAGTATTTCTGTTTTGGTTAGTGCAAGATTGGTTTCAATGAACCTATCCTCACCAAATAAATAATCGCCGTAATCAAGCACAACCTTTCCTCCCAAATAGCTTGGAGGATTTACCCAGTCAATTTTTCCGGTCAGGTCCACCATTACGTCCAGGATTCGGGTTTTACCCTTAAGCAATATTCCGTCAGCAACCATCCTATCAATTTTTTCCCCATAATCTTCAATTCCTGATTCGGCAAAAACCAGTTCTATTCTATCATCCGTCAAATAAGCCGGATCGGCATTACTTATAATGTCAAAAAAAGATTTATCTTCCTCGCTCCAGTCATTGCGCTCTTTTACTTTCCCCTCGCACAATACATAACTGTCGGACAAGTTGAACAACAGGTACTCTGCCGCCTCCCCCTCGGCATACATGTCTTTGGGGAAAACTTCCTCAAAATCATATCCTGGCTGAACCAAAATTAAGGATTGGTTTTCTATCTGGTTGGATTCGCTCAATTTAAACGAAATGTAGGGTTCAAACTGATACTTTTCCCTTAACTCTTCCTTGCTCGGGCACCTTTCATCCTGCCTGACTATCGCTACCGGCTTAAGTTGGATGAATTCTCCTTTGTGATATAACTTAACTACAAAGGTTTCATTTGCATTGCCCTTTGAATTCTTTATCACAATTTCCCCATTTTCATTTCTGCAGTCCCAATGGAAAATTTGGGTGCTGTTTACTTTTAAGTCCTCGTTGAGCACTAATCTCTTGACAACATCCCCTTTTTCAGTTGTAATCCTAATCTCCAAATCCTCTTTGGGCACTGCAAAATTTGAAGTTACGGAAATTCCAAGGGTTTCACTTTTGTATGGGTCAATATACTTTTGCCCCAGCTCCAGGGATAACTTTTTCGGGTCTGGCTGTTTATATTCCTCATACGCGGCCTTTGCTTTCTTTACCGCCGCTTTCATTGCATTGATCACGGACGTGACTATCGGCTCTGACGCCGAAAAATTAACTGTTTTTTGGGGACTATTTGCTTTCAACTCCTGTTCTGCCGAAGAAAAGACGGCAACAAGGTTTTCCCCGAGCAGGTTTTCAAGCATATTTGCCCCATCGTCATTAAGGTCCATGTTAGCGATTTCGTTCAGCTCTGCGATAATCTGCTGTTTTTGCCCTTCGTCCAGGGCGAGAATAAAATCTGACGGGAAGATAAGGTTCACAGTGCCGATATCACTGTTATTTTTGTAGATTGTTGTTATTTTGATATTCTCGTCTTTGGGAGTGAAAAGCATTATCGGGTCTTCTTCCCAAATTGAAATCTTTGCATTATGTTCTAGTTTAATATTTGATGCCTTTTCCTCCAATGCCTTCGGAACAACGGTTACTATTGAAAAACGGTTTGCATCAGAAAGGAAAATTGTTTCAGTCCTTTCTTCGCCAATTTCCACAATTTTGCTTGCCTTAACCGGGGCATATTCTATGAAAAAATTTTTAATGGTGGGTTTTGGCTGTTCGCCAATTGCCTGAAAGAAAAAGAACAGCACTATTAATGCCAGCAAAACCATTGCCACTATTGCCAAGGATTTGTTTTCTTTCAACAGGCCCTCAATGCTAACCATAAAAGATTAATAGGAAGATTCAAATATAAAAGCATTTGGCACAAGCCCTTTATTTAAGCAACTTTAGGGGATTGAGTTTGGCTCAACATTCTGATTTTGAAATCGGAATAGAAAAGATTATAAATTAGTTCAACTAAGTTCATATTAGGTGATATTATATGGGCAAAACCGTTACTATGAATGTGAAGGTAAAGGATTATTCCAGCAGGGTTCTTGGGGTTGTGAAGGAAAAATACGGCCTTAGAGATAAGGGAGAGGCCCTGGATAAGTTCGCAGACATGTTTGGCGAGGAGTTTGTTGATAAGGAAGTTAAGGACGAGTTAATTAGGGAGGTTATTGCATCCACTGAAAGGCATATCAAGAAATACGGGTTCAGGAGCAGGAGTGTTAATGACCTGAGAAAAATTATTGAGGGAAAATAATTGCCGTTCAAATATGACTTCGGCGAAGAGCTGGAGGAAACTCTGGCAAAACTCTTTAAGAAAGGCAAAAAGAGATATGAAATTGTGCTAAAAAAAGTTGAAGAAATTGCTTCCAGGGATGAAGACTCTATTGAGTATTACAAAAATCTAAAACACGATTATAAAGAATATAAAAGGGTGCACATAGACAAGAGCTTTGTTTTGTTGTTCAGGGTTTTTAAGAAAGAGAAGTTTATTATTTTTGATAAACTTAAGCACCATGATGGCATTTATAGAAGATGAATCCCGGAAATTCAAAAAATGAAGAGGGAATATTCTCGTGCTGAAATCAGAATAATTTGTTTAGCGGGTTTTATGGCCTAAGACGTCTTACAGGTTTTTTTCTTTTCCTAACTTTTTCGTAAGTTGGCGAGTGTGGCCATTGGCCGCCAGGCGTACTTCCAGAAGTAAGAAATCTCGATTGTCTTGCAGCGGCCGATTCCCTTGGACGGAATTGGCCACCAGGTATAGGATTTATATTTCTTGCTTGTGTTGCGGCAGCCGATCTCTCTGCAGCGAGTTTTGACATAGTTTTCCTTGTTGGTCGTTTTGGCAGTACCATCTGATCACCTTAGAAATTAATATTGGAGAAGATATATAATAGTTCTTCCCAACACCCATATCCATCAAGAATGATAGAAGATTTATAAACATATATATCCATCAATAATGTATAATGCTATTTTTAAATTAAGCACTTTTTAGGAGGGATATAATGGCACAAGACGCTACACAGCAACCTGTTGTTTTCCTTACTGATGGGACTAGAAGGACCAGAGGAAGGGATGCACAGAGAATTAACATATTAATTGCAAAGGCAGTTGCCAATGCAGTTAAGTCCACTCTCGGCCCAAAGGGAATGGACAAAATGATAGTGGATGATTTGGGGGATATCACAATCAGCAATGATGGTGCAACAATACTGAGCGAAATGAGCATCGACCATCCTGCAGGAAAGATGATGGTTGAGGTCGCA
>JBDRHK010000014.1:0-5346 GCA_043816965.1 Candidatus Iainarchaeum sp.
CGCACTGGGAAGCGGATTTCCTCAAAAATGCGCAAACATAAAGTATAAAAGTTCGAACAGTGTATTGGATATAAAGCGTTCATTGTTGTCACCTCGATAATATGAACGCTTTTTTATTTATAAAGGATTTCTACAGAGCACATCCCCCCGGCTTTGTAGGCAAATTCCTTCAAAACTCAGATACGGGGTTTCTGTTGTTTTATTAGGCGGTTAATTTGCACAAAAAACCCTTAGAAAAGGGAAATGAACAAAAGTAACAATAATAATGCCGAATAAAATAAAAAAATGATTCTGTTGTACCCTATCTGCCTGGCTTTGCGATTTTCCAAAGAAAGTCAAAGTAGTCCCTGTATGAATCTGCAAGGGACGGGGTTTCTATAACTGCCGCAATCCAGTGCCCTTCGGAAAGCGACCATATGCTGACCTTGTTGCCGAAAATCCATGTAACTGCCGGGGTTTTGAATTCTTTTGGAAGAATCCTCATTTTTATTAGGGGATGTTTTACAACATCTGCGCCTTCGTTGAATATGTATCTGGCTCTTATGCCATATCGTTCTCTCTCATTGTAATGTTTTTTGTGAAAAATTGGATCAAGTTTTCTGAAAATGCCTGAAGCGGCCCCGAACAAAACCATTTCCTTGTCTGTTTCAAGAGTCTGCCTGTTTGCGTCGTTGAAAACCGTACGAGTGCCCTCCTTTCCCTCAAAAATTTCAACATTAATATTGGGTTTTGTTTTTTCCTGCATCGACAGAAGGCTTGGCAAGAATTCCTGAAGTTTTTTTTCTTTTTCAAGCAAATCATCTTTCTTTGCCCTAAGCAAATCCATAATTTTCTCAGGGGAGGCTGCAGAATAATAACGGGAACCTGCTTTGGTAATATAACTTACAAGCCCGGCATCAATCAGGCTATTTAAAGAATCATAAATATGCGGCCTTGAAATCGACAACTTTTTTGCTATGTCTGCCCCTCTTGACGCGCCTTTTTTGAGCAGCACCAGATATATCTCCTGCTCACGCTTGCTCAAACCAAGGAAATCAAAAATTTCAAGAGCCATAAATATAATGGTGCCAATCTATTTAATAATTGTACCAATAGCGTACAACAAACAATTATGAAGTTGTGAAACGAATATATTTTATGGACAAGGTAGTGCTTGCAGGAACCCCGAAGCATTTGGAGTTAAGTGCCGAATTGGGGAAAAACAAAAGGGATTTCCTGCTATTGAACATTTCAGGAACATGCAATTACAACTGCAAAAAATGCTGTAACCTTGTTCCAAACAAAAGAGTCGGCATATCGTTAAGCCAAGTGAAATCGATTATTTCTGAAGCAAGAGAAAAATTTGGCATAAGGTCTGTTGCCTTTATCGGGGAGGGAGAAACAACTCTTGCCCCCAATTTCAAGGAAATAATAAGGCATGCGAACTCCGAGAAATTGCACAGCATAATTTTTACGAATGGCTATTTCATTAACCCGCAAATGGCAAAATTCCTTGAGTCAAACAATGTTTCAATAGTCTTTAGTGTTGACAGCCTAAAAAAAGGGGCATATGAAGAACTTACAGGGACCAGGGGCACTTTTGATAGAGTCATGAAAAACATAAAAAACTGCAGGAGGATATATTCTGAAAAAATAAAATACGAAAACAATAATATGGTTCTTTTTTTGGCAATAAACATGTTGCTAATGAAAAGCAATATTGGGGAAATAAAAACCCTGAAAAAATTCTGTGGAAACGACATACTTCCAATATTCAATTACCCGATGATTACTGGGAATGCTGAAAATAATCTAGATCTTTTTGGAGCGTTGAACAAAACTGGGATAAAAAAGCTAAAAGAACTTGCCTTCAAATCCTCCCCAAATAAAGGCCCCACAAACATTTGTCCACATGAAGAGATTTGTGGTTACTTTAAATATGGCTTGTCGATAGGATGCGATGGAAGCATTTTGCCCTGCCCTTACTCTCTCGAATATACTAACATTCTTGGAAATATACGGGAATTAAAACTGGAAAATGCATTAGAAACACAAAAAACACTGGTAAAGGATTTTAGAAAACTGGATGAAAAATGCTACTGCATTATGAGAAGCAGTAAATACAAGGAACTCCTTTCAAAGTACAGGCGAAAAAGCGACAGAAAGAATTGATTAATGAGAATTCAATTATTCCAAACCCCCTATTCTACCGCCGAATAATACATGTTCTCCACAAAGGAATAATACTTCTCCCCATTTGGCATCTCATCAGATGTGAACATTTCAGGCGGAATTGAGTAATATGTCACCCTTTCCCCCAAACCAGCAGTTACAATAAAAGGGAAAATATTATCATAATTCCTGCCGTCGTCTGAAATAAGGACACTTCCAAAATCTATATTTGCAATGGTTGTTGCAGCAGTCCTGTCACTCACTCTCACTATCGCAAAATTGCCGTAAAGGGCCAGCCCTGGTTTTGTCCCCCTAACCAGGTCATGGTCAGGCTCCACCAAGTCAGGAATTCCAACAAAAGGGAATTCATTGTCACAGCTCTTTACATCGCAGAAATTTCCCACATAATTCACGCCTATGAATTCATCCAAGCCAATTATATCCTTCCCATCTCTCCTGACCCATGGCCCGAAAGTTGCGTTGGCATCATAATTGTTGAAATCAGACCCAGGCCTTTGCCAGCGCTGCAGGAGGGTGTCCCCTTCCGCAGTTTGTGCCCCTGCATCACCAAGCCAAACAAGCCTTCCCCCTCCGCCCATGTATTCAATCAGCATATTCATCTTCTCAGTGCTCATTGTCCTTGCATGGTCTACTATAACCAAATCATACTGCCGGAGGTTTCCGAGTGAAAGGCTTTTCATATGCCTTATCTGGACATTCCTGATGCCTAAATGCCTTGGGTCCTTGAAAATATCCCCAAGCAGTTCAGGCTCCCCCAATCCGTCATCCCCGTGCAAAATCAGAACACTAGGCTTGCCAAAAGCAGTCCACCAGATTCCGCAGGTTCCTGGAATAAACTGGTCAACAGACCCGCATCCAAAAACAAAAATTATCGTCCCTATGAGGATAACCACCAAACCAATGAGTATCCCCACATGGAATGCATCCTTTGATAATCCCCTCATTTCGCCTAGTTCCATTCCAACCACAACATTTTTATTACTTAAATATACCAATCTTATTAGGAAATTAATAATATATAATCCTTTTTATTGGTGAATGGCATGAAATTTCAGAAAACAGGTGCAGGTGTGGCAGGGCCAAGTTCGGCCCTGGGAATAATGCGCTTCTTTGACACAGATGCAGGCGGGCCTAAAATGAGCCCTGAATTTGTGGTAATTGCGGCAGTTCTTTTGGCAGTGGTTGTTCTCATTCTTGGGAAGTTCTTCTTTCCTGCATAAATTCCCCCAAAACTCCGGAGAAAAATTATTTAAACACATAATCCCTAATACTTTTACATGGATGATGCTCTCAAAAACAAGATAACTGCAACAAGGGACAGGCTGATTAAGGATTTGCAGGAATTCCTTGCCCTTGATAAAAAGGACAAATATGTTTTAGGGAAGAAGATTGACAACTACTGCGTGGATTTGCTTAAATCTATAGAAGGCAGCCAGCCTGACGATGATGAATTCCAGCAGTTTATGGACCTGCTTTACGGCGGCCAGCAATTGGATAATTTCGGCGAGGCATGGGCCCCGACAGAGGAAAAAGTAAAAGGCTGGATTAAGTTCCTGAAAACCTTTACCCTCAGGAAATGATTCCTTTTTCTTTCAGCGCGGCAGCAATTAAAGGAAATGCTATTGTTGCGTCAGCATTCACAGTTACCGCTGACCCCTTCTCCTTCAGCTTTCCCCAGCTCTTTGCCTCATGGGTCTGTGCCCCGCTTAAAGAGCCATCAAATTCAGGGGCAGTGGAAACATAAACCGCGTAATCCAAACCTTCGCGAAGGATGTTTGCGCCGATTACATGGTGCTTTGCTATCCCCCCTCCGAGGACAATCGCCCCGGTCTTGTCGGCATTAAGCACCAAATCAGCAAGCTCCTTCATGTCCCCTACAGGGTCAACAACAAAATCCTTATTTTCCTCCCTGAAAAAATGCATCTGCAAACCAATTGCCCCGTCAGTAACGCCTGGGCAGAAAACCGGAATATCATTTTTCGCGCACCAGTATAGGAAGCTTGATTTATCCAATTTCCCGCCAATAACTTTAGCGAGCTCCCTAGGAGTGACGGTTTTCTTTTTCGCATAAATCTCGCTGAAAATCCCCTGCATCTTTTTCTCCAGGAATTCAAATCCCTTATTTGGGATGAAAATATTTCCCACGCGGTTTATCCCCCTGCGATGCAGTTCAGAATCATCAGCCTGAAAACTCCCTTGCAAATAGGGAATCTCGCACTTAATTATATCGTGGTCAATCGCGCCTGCGGTTGTGACAATTGCATCAACAAAACCTGCCCTGCACAAATCCCTGATAACTCCCCTCAAACCGCTCGCAACCAAATTTGCGGTAAATGCAAAGAAAACAGTGCATTTCTCCTTCTTCATCTGCCCAATCAGCTGAACAGACTCCCCCAAATGCGATGCCTGGAAACCAGTGGCATTCAGTGCACTGGCCATCTCCTGGGGGGAACCAATTTTCCCAATCTCAATATCCTTTATTTCACCACTCATAATACAAAACTTCCTAGTGAATTAACTTTAAATTTAACCTTTTTCCCGAATTTTCGCCCCCAATTCGATGACTGTACCAATTGAGAATTGTACCAAAATTCCTTTATAAAGGGTAAACAGCAATGAATGCAGGAGTTAAGGAATTAACATTAATTGTGAAACCCATGTTCACCCATGAAAAAACCGGCAGCAATTGTGAATTGTTTCACCTCACGGTTGTTTGCCCTTTTTCTTTTTTTCGGTCTTCAATCTTGCAAATTGCAGGGGGGAATTAGAGTGAAATCTATTACAAAAATAGTTATTTTTTCCGCATTTCTCATTCTCCTATTTGGGGTAGTTTTTGCGCAGGCACAGCCCTGGGACCCATTGAGGGATATTGCCGGAATGGCAACAGCATTGCAGGCACCTACAAAATACATAGTGTTCCTGCTTTCGGCGGCAATGTTCGTAATTGCGTTCAAAGCCTATGCCAAAAAAAAGACAAACAAGATGCTGTTCGTCGCCCTGGCATTCCTTTTCTTTGCGCTGAAGTGGCTGTTCAAAGTAATTGACCTCTACCTTAGCCCGGGCAATTTCCTTTCAGACCCCTCAGAGAATGTAATGGAACTGATAATTCTGGCCATGCTCTTCCTTGCAATTTTCCGTAAATAGGTGCAAGGAATGGATGAACTGGCAAAGGCC
>JBDRHK010000015.1:0-69627 GCA_043816965.1 Candidatus Iainarchaeum sp.
ACAACTGAAGCGATGCATAAATATGTCACAGAAAGCCAGCAAAAACACTGGAAAGCGGAAAAGCCGAAACCCGCGCAGACGACGCTGCTGCAGTTCAATTGATTACAAAGACGCCTGCCGCTTCAGCGGCAGGTAGTTCACAAACGATAATCAATTCGAACATATTTCCCCGTTGTTTAATATTTATTGGCGTACTTATAAAAATCTCTTGAAAGATATTCCCAACATAGTCTATGAATTGTTTTGAAAAATGTAGCAATTCTTTTTTGTAATGTCCATCATATATTCTTACTTGCTCCTCATTAAGATAACCGTCACCATAAATTACCCCCGCCAAATATGCCAATTTTGGATCAAGCAAGTTATTTTTGTCCAATGGAAATCTGATTACTTGGCCCTTATAATTCACTACGCAATTTGTGAATAGTTCTTCTGTTACATTTGAATCTTTTAGGTAAAGAGTTAAAGCTCTAAGCAGAGTTATTGGGAAAGTTTGTGACTTTATATATTGTTTCAATTTTACTGATTTAAGTAAAAAATTTGCATTTAGGTAATTTTTGTAAAAATTCCTGAACTCAAGATAGTCGTTTTTATTGCATTGCTCAGAGATTATTCTTGCAGCTAAGAGGGATACCATCTTGAAACTTGACCTTAAAGTTGGATTCTTGTTAGTGGTACATGCGGCAATATTCAATTGGTTGCCAATGAACTTGCTATTGTAAAATTTGTCATTTTCGAGTTTTATCATAGTTGTATTAATTTGTTCTTTAGGAAATATATCGTCGTTTCGGGACCTCCTTTCCGGTGCGGGATTCATGCTAAAATCACCATTACTGCCATTTCTGAAAACGCGGAAACTGAACACATCAAGAAAAACGAAACCGGAAGTAAAATGAAGAGACTCATTACAAATCACTTCCGGATTTTGACAAGAGCCATATTTCCCTGTCCGTCAGTTCTTCTAAATTAGACTCTTTTAAAATCTCTAAACTTTGAATTTCTTTATTTGTTAAAAATGGAATTTTCATCAACCAAATCACCTCCTGGAAAGATGAATTTTTTCCGGAGCCGTCTTGCGGGTTTTGGAGGCATTAAATCCTTTGCACAAGTATGCTAATTTAAACGTGCAAAGGTTTAAGCCGAGAAAATCCGAGTCGTAGGAAAAAATTCCTCGAAGGAGGTGATTAATGAAAATTTGTATCTTTTTGATGGAATTCATGTCAACTAGGTTAACCTAACATTAATCATAAAATGCTCTGCAACGGGGGAGGCCAAGGGCAAATAAACTGGATTCTGTGAAGGACCGCGAACAAAAAGAGAAGGGGGAGTACTATTACTCCCTCTAATTACCAGTAATTGCGGTTTTCAACAGTATATGTTACTGTTTTTTCGCCTTTTGCCGGCACTGTCACGGTAAATTCAATCTCTGTCGCACTCTTGGATTCATAAGGATCGGAGAATTTTGTAATTGAGGCACTCCTCCCAACATACTCGTGCACAACCACTTCCACAGCCTCATCCTTCTGGTTTTCCAGTTTTATTTCGTAACTGTTCCTGTACCAGCCTTTTGCAATGTTGGTTGATTCAGTTCTTGTCCTTTCCCCTGTAACATCAAATGCATCCCCTATATAGAGCCTGACCTCATCCTCTGTTTTTGTGTGGTCAATCTCGTCCTCGCCCAAAAACTGCAATTGCCCGTCGGAATCTTCCTTGTAAACCCTTACAATTCCCTTCGGGAGCGGAACGCCCAATCCCTGGTCCTTGGCATTTTTGAAATTAAGCTTTACCTGGACCTTTTCGCCCTGCGAAGCCCCATCATAATAGAATTCCTTTTTTATTGGAACCTCATCGCTGCTCAAAAGGCTTATCTGCTTGGTTTCATTGTTCATGATGTTTGTTTCCCTTCCAAGTGTGTACATATGGTACTCGAACAAGCCCTCCTCGACAAACTGTTCCGGGGCATAGCCTCCGTCAGCTGCGACCCCATACGCATAATTCATTTCCCTCTGCACTGCTTTTCTAACCCTATGAATATCCCCTGCAACAAGTTTCAGCTTTGTGTTTGGGTAACTGGTTCCTGAATTGTTAGTAGTAGTAACCCAGCCCTTGAAATCCATTTTGGTGTCATTAACATTGACCTTTGCAATGTAATCTGCCCTCCAGTTAATCCCGTCAGTAAGGTAAATGGTTTGTGTATCCCTTGTCCCGGTATTTTCGGTGTAAAGTTTCCAAACCAGGGTAGGTTTTGTAAGAAGTCCATCACTCAATTTAGGAAAGGAGATTTTGTCAACATCGCTTATTGAGATAACCTCGGTTTCTGTCTGCAGCAGCACACCGTCGGAATAGCCCAAAAGCACCCCTGTGTAAATCTTTGTCCCGGTTTCGCTGTTAACCTCAACAGTTATCTCCCTGTCCAGATATTTCTCAAGCAATTTTGATTTTGAAACCAAATCATACTCATAATTCTGCTCAACAACAAAAGTTTCCGGAAAATCCAGGTCAACGAACATTACTGATGTGGCATCAATCCTTTGCGCAATATCCTTGTACCTAATTTCATTAAGGCCCTTCTGCAAAAACAGGCTCCTAACTTCCTTTACCAGTGCCAGATTTTCATTGTAGATTGTAAGTTCGCTGGAAAGTTTCTCATCACTTCCCTCATCAGCGGCAAATTCGGCAATAACGGCCGCAGGCTTTTTTACAGACGCCTTGTAGGAATAATCCTCAATATTTATATTTGAAACACCATTTGCTGCCTCTTCCCCATCAGAAAGCATGAGCAAAACAGTGCTCAGCATAACTGCAATAACCAAAACAAAACCGACAATTCCAATAAGCGCAATTTTCCTGTCCATTAAAACACCTCTCTATCTTTTGTATTTCTCCTTCTTCTTAAACCTTTTTGTTTGCTTAGGATTTAGGCTAATTTAGCAAGTGCAGCCTGCAATTGCGCCGTCCCTAATATCGCAGATTCCGCTGTAAATATCGCATATATCTACTCCGATGCATAAAGGGGTGGCATCCACATTGGGGTCAGTTACCATCTTCCCTGTACGCCCCATTTTGGAAACAGAAATCTTTTCAGAGCCAAGTATGGTTTCGCAGGTAATCCGGTAATTAAAATAATTAGTTGGTATGGGTGGAGAGTTTGCAGATAGTGTTCCTGTCGGAAGTTCTATTGGAAGTGCAGCCACATTATTCTCTAGCAGAAAATAATTACAAGTTACACCTGTCTCGTCAAAAATACGGGACATAACAATATCTAATTTACTCACTACTGCCCCCAGAAAATTTTCCACGGAAGGATCACAATCTGTGCTGCCGTTTGTGTAAAGATAATCGGCAATCCCGTCACTAACTGCCTGGTCTGCGAGATAAATCGCATTTTCGGCTATAAACTGCAATTCCAGAATTGTGTCGGTTTTGGATTCAATTTCAATATCCCTCACAGAGATAGACATAAGTATGATGCTGGAGAAAATCAGCACCAATGCAACCATTGCAAAGGTTGCGGTGTAAACCCCCCTATAATTCATCATCCCAACTCCACGCAGTGCACATCAACAGTAACCCCGGTCGCAAAATCATACCTGAATGCCCTTGCACAGTAACCATATGCTCCTGTTAATGGGGGAGGGATTCCTCCACCGGCAGGTCTCGTATAAAAAGAAACCATTGCAGCATCAATTGCCTGCTGCCTTGTGCTTTTGGCGGCCTCAACATCTGCCTTTTCAACAAGGTAAAGGTTTGCATAGGCGGCCGCAAGAATAACAACCACAGCTATTGCAAACATGGCGTCAACACTGAAAGCAAAACCTTTATCAGACATTCTTCCACACCTTTAGCGTTATTGTCCCCTGCTCCAAAGGGCAACCTAAACTGTCATTGTCCCTAATGCAATTATGGTATAACTCTTTTTTGAATATCCACTCCTCAAACCCTGGGCCTTGTGTGCCATTAAGAAAAACAACATCCCTTGTCGATGAATACACATTGCTTGCGGACCCGTCAAAAATAGCTCCGCATTCATTTG
Organism: Candidatus Iainarchaeum sp.; assembly: GCA_043816965.1. Taxonomy (GTDB): domain Archaea; phylum Iainarchaeota; class Iainarchaeia; order Iainarchaeales; family JAFCCJ01; genus JAFCCJ01. Next base: position 4,034 of record JBDRHK010000015.1, read on the forward strand.
CAGTCAGGTTTAATTCAGCAGTGATATTGCCAGAAACTGAACCATTTCCAGTAATATTGCAGGAATAGTCAGATGGAATCCCCAATTTTTCCTTTGTTATTTCTAATTCCGGGGGAGGAGCCGTGAAAAGAGGAATGCAGCCCATCACAGGCGCAAGAGAGGTAAGCGTACCTGCAAAATCGCGTCCTGCCATTCTGCAGGAAAAATATTCATTATCTGTCGCAAGAAAGGAAGGCTTGCTCATAAGGATAAGTGTGGCGGTCTCCCCAACTGAATAAAGTTCGTTATTGATTTCCGCCTCCCTTTGGTTGTATTCCTGCAACTCCATAAACTGAAGCATCAGCCCAATTGCAAGAATTATGATTGTGAGGGAAAGGATAAAATCCAATGAAAAAATCTGGCCTTTTTTATTCAACATATCACCCAACATCCACCGTTTCTCCGCATTTTATTGGAAAGGTTCCATTAAGGGTCGTTGTCTCCCTTGTTACAGCAACAGCCAGTTCCTCCGGGGCATCACCATAAATATTTCCCGCATCATCAAAATCAAAATTCATTGTCAATTTGTTGCCGGCATAATTTATCTCACAATCCAATGCCCGTCTCTCGCCAATAAGAATTAGTTTTGGCACCGAATACGTAATATCAACAGTACTGGTGATTTCTGCCCCTGTTCCCGCAGTAAAAGACTGCGAAAGCTCCTCATTCAAGGTGTAAATCCTTGCAACCTCGTTTAAAATTGCCCTTCCCTGGGAACGTATTGAAATCGCCTGCTGGCTTTCAGTGACATCATCCATTAAAATTGCCATTCCCTGCACAAAAAGCATTGCCACCAAAATGGTTAATGTCAAATCAATGCTTACCTGACCCCTCTGCATTCAATCACCATAAAGAATTGCTTTTCCCGCAATATTAATCAGCTCAGGAACAAGATCTCTTCCGTTAATCCTCTGCAATCCCCCTGATGCGCAGGCCCTCTCCCCAAATTCCTTTACAGCATCAACCCTGACCCCTGGGCCATTTATCAGGATAGGGAGAGGGTCGCCTGAATGTGCCTTAAGTGAGCAGGGAGTTGAATGGTCCCCTGTAACCGCAATCACCGTATTCTTAAGTCCCCTTAATTCACCAATCGCCAAATCATCCTTCTCAATAAACTTCATTTTGCCCCTGCAATTTCCATCCTCACCCAAAGAGTCAGTTCCCTTTACATGCAGGAAGATGAAATCGTATTTATTCAGGGCTTTTTTCGCCTCCCTGAACTTTGCCCCGGCATTTGTTGCAGGGGTACCTGTCGCCCCCTTAACATCTATCAAATCCATTCCCAAAAATCTGGCAACTCCCCTGTAAAGTCCCCCGCCTGCAATGCACCCTGCCTTCAGCCCAAACTTTTTCTCAAAACTTTCCAGTTTCGGGACAAATGCCGCGCCCCTTATGAGGACATAGTTTGGAATAAGTTTTCCGGATTTTTTCCTTTTTGCATTTTCAGGATTTTTGGAAACCACATCCCTAGCCTTAGCCAGGAAGTTGTTCATAACCTTTGCGGTAAATTTCGCCTGCCTTGTATTTTTGGTGGGCCTTACGGCAAGAACATTCTCCCCCGCAATATGGGGGTCATTGTCGGCCACATCCCCCGATAATCCTTTTCCCCTTGCAATAATTCCCATGCGGTGCGCGGTGCCTGGCTGAACCATAAATTTAATCCCGTTAATTGCAATCCCATCCAGTTTCTTTGCATAGGGGGAAGTGTCACCAATCCTCCCTGCTCTCCGGTCTATTATTTTCCCGCCTTTATCCACGGTCGCAAGGTTTGCCCTGAAACAAACATCTCCCTTTTTTGGGTTCATCCCAATTCCCAAAACCTCAAACAGGCCCCTCCCTGCATAATACTTTTCAGGAGGAAAGCCAAGAATTGAAAGATGTGCTGTGTCACTCCCAGGCCTTACTCCCCTTCCGATTGTGTCCATTAAGCCAGTGATTCCATTTTTTGCAAGTTTGTTAAGGTTTGGGGTTTTCGCTTTCTCCAAAGGAGTAAGGCCCCCGAATTCCTTAACCGGCCTATCCCCGAGACCATCCAGAATTACAAGTAAAATCTTCATCAGAACCGATATTAATTAAATCAAACTACTATAAATTCTTGTTGCTTTCCCCCAGAATCAAATGCAGCGATGGATTCCAGGTCATATGGATATGCTGCAATAAGATGGAAATCCCCGAATTTTGTAAAACTGCTTAAATCCGCCATTGAGGGATATGCATTGGGGGATGGGTGGGAATGGACACTCCCCATTACCCTGGAATCTATGGGGATAAGCCAGCTCTTTATTGCGGTGAAATTTCTTCCATAAGTTGCGGGAACCACGACCAATTCATCAATAATGCCATTTTTCTTATCCCCGCCAAGAAGGGAAAAGAACTCGTTAGGATAGGTATTGTGAGAAGCAATAATTATTGATTCTATTGTTTCCTTTTTAATTCGGTACATCGGAACCCCAAATAATAAGGGCAGAAAAATTAAAATACCGCAACAAATCAGCAATTTTCCAATTGGGAAGGAATTCCGTTTGGGTATTCCTTGGCAGAGCAGACTTGGTTTTTAACATACCAACAGCAACCCATAGCATAGCTGGCTCCAGCTGGGGCGAAATCACCTAAATCTGATGGATCAGCCTTACAGTTATTTTCATCGCCACCATATGTATTAATACATGATATTTTTGCGCCAGACAGCCGGCTAGGGGGATCGGGATTGATCGGAGGTAATATCGAAATTAGCACCACCGAAACAACAACTACGACAACCAATGTCATCAGAACAGCCGCACCGACAATCAAAATCAACTTCTTATCCATGCAAACGAATAAGCCCAAACTACTATTTATTTATGCCTGATTCAAATTCCCAGGTAAAAAACTATCACCGGCACCATCAGGAACGCCATGCAATTTGTCCTTTTTGTCCCTGTGCAAATTGTGAGCAACCCAACAGCTGCTGAAACAACCAGCAAAAGAATTCCAACAACCCCGCTAAACCAATAGACCAAAAAGAAAAGTAAAATAATTATTATTTTGTTAATTAGGGAGTAATCGAATCTCGAAAGATTCTTTGCAACAATTATTGCCATCACCTCAGCGGCGATTGCCCCCACCCCAATCGCAATCAAGATAACCGCAATGAAAATCAGCAGGGTATTCCAGTCCAGTTTAACCAATTCCTTGACCGCAACAGCTGCTCCTGTCCTTGTTTTCCCAAGCAGGAAAAGGATAAAGAAACTGAAAATTATATTGGTTGTATTAATCCCGCCCAGCATTACAAGATAGCCCTTGCTGCTCATTTTCCCCTTTAGTTTCCCTGCCATGAATGCTGCCTGGCTTGCCCCGACCCCGGGCAGTATGGAAACAAAACCCCCGGCCAGTGTGCTAAGAAGGGAATATTTTAAGACAGGATTTAATGGATATGAATCCTTTTTCACCAATTGTTTCCTCAATCTTGTTTTCACCCTTAAGGAGTTGAGCAGCGTGGATAGGCCAAAAAAACCAGTAACCAACGGAAATATTGGATTGCCTATTGCAAGGAAGTTCAGTGAAATTAATCCAATTACTGAGGAAAGCGCTACAATAGCAAAACTCCACAGGATTTTATTCTGTTTCTTCTGCCAGAAAACCATAAAGAGAAGAATCAGGATAAGGATGAACGGAACAAACTGGTAAATTATTTTTCCCCATTCCTCAATGAAGAGAAAGTAAACAGGGGAAATCAGCACCGCAACAACACCCCCAAAAACCCCGCCAATGATTGTGAATTTTATCGCCGAAACCCCCTCCCCCTTAAGCAGTAATTTATGCCCGGGAAGAACCGAAAGAAAAGTGCTTTCTTCCCCTGCCCCCAAAAAAACACTTGGGATGAAATCAACAAATGACTGCACTGTGCTCATTGCGACAATCATCACCGCAACACCCAGGCCAAATTCCCCGAAAAGGCTGACCGCAACAAGGGCAACAGTGTTTGCATGGATTCCTGGAACCAGGCCTGTGGCAACTCCAAAAAAACAACCTACAAAAATAAAAAACAGAATCTCAATCAACGCTTTCCACTTCCTCGGCGATGATTTCCAGCTGCCCCTTATATTTCTTAACCACGCCCCTGATTCTCACAAATTCATTTTCCCTTACCCCCGCCAATTCCCTGACAGTTGGGGAGAAAACAACAACCCTCAAACCCCCTTCCCCCCCGAGTGAAAAGAACAATGTGTCATTTGCGAAAAACCTTTCCCCAACCTTTCCCTGGGAAATAACTCTTTTGTCTAGCCAGCTTTCATCAATTTCCCCGGGGGAGATTTCCAATGGCTCCTCCATAAACGCCAGAAACAGGAGCAGGATAATTCCTGCAAGGGAAACCAGGAGAGAAATCTTTTTCACCAGAAAATCATTGAATTCCATAGCTTATTTGGAAAAGAAAAGAAGATAAATAATTCGTCAATTGACGAATATTAGATTTTCTCTATTTCGACAGGCCTGGGCCCCAAAAGGCCCCTTTTAAGCCTAAGCTTAACCCTTTCCCCTTTTTTGAATTTCAAGCCTGATTTTATATTGTGCTTTTTCGCAACAGTCCAGGACCTAAGATCAAATTCTGTTTCCACAAGGCAGTTCTCCCCGTCACTCATAATAACCTTTCCAAAACCATAGTTTCTTCTGAAAACCACCCAGAAAATTGCCATGAAAATAAATAGCAGAATAATAAGCGCAAAAAAGAAAAAGCTCTGGCCTGAAAATTCAGGGGCAAAAACCGGCCCAAGCCAGCTCAGTTGGGCAATAATAATCAAACCGACAAAGAAGTAGAGGTATGCGAAAAAATCCTCCTTGAATTCCTCCCGCCCCTCTGTTGCAAGCTCATAAAGGAGAATAACAATCAGAATTAATTCCGCAATCAAAAATAATTCATAAGGAATCAAAAATTTGAGAAAAACCCCTGCAATAATAACAAGCAGCAGAATCTGCATCTTGTAAACAAGATATGTGCGGTGGCTGAAATTGCCGACATTTTTCTCCAGGAATTTTTCAATCAAGCCAATCAGCTCGGGCAATTAGTGCTAGAAGGAATATTGTCCCTATCTGTGCCGTTAATGCACACATGCACAGTCTCATATTTGCTCCTCAAAATAATCTCGTCCCGAAGATAATCTTTGAATGCGGTGGTGTCTAGGTTCATGCTGCCCCCGGAAAGAATTAAATCCAGCTTAATTGTGTCATCGCCTACAGTCTCAAAAAGTATTTCCTCAATGTACTCCATAGAATCAATCTGGCTCAGTTTGTCGATTGTTTTTTCCTTTGCAATTATCAGCGCAATTGTTGAATCTTTTATGACCACGTAATTGGAAAGAATCATGGTAACCAAACCTATTACCGCCGCGAAAACGATAATCAGCTCATAGCTGACCTGGCCGGAATTACTAAGCCAATTTGACAGTGGTTGTAGAACCATCTTTTTCAACCTCAAGAGTTACCACTATTCCGGCATAATTATCCATATTGTCTATTTTTAATCCGCCTGAGCAGTTAACACTGCTACTATCTAATAATAAGTCAAACACCTTGGCACATTTTTCATTATCCCCATCAATGTCATTAATGCAGGCAGACGGGGCCGAGTAAGCATTCAATAAAATCCCGTCCAGCGCAACCTGGAAGCAGATCCCATTCACGCAAGTTGCGCCAATATCGCTTAACTGGCAGGTTAGGATGGTGTTCCCAGGCACAAAAAGAGTAATGGTCCTTTTATTTTCCCCGGGAGCAACGCTCACAGCATCAATGGTATTTGCAAGCTTTTCCGCGGCAAATCTCGCCTGGCCAATCCTTGCGGTTTCCTTGCCGCTTGCGGCGGCAATTGTAAGCGAAGGGTTAACGACAGTCTGAATGAACAGGGCAATAATCATCACAAGCATAATTATTTCAATAGAGGCCTGACCCCGCCTGCCTAAATTTTGAAAAAAGGAAATAGAACCCATAAAACATCCCCTATCAATTGAAGCAACAAATAACCAATCAATATTCCTGGCACAAATGCTGTTGTTCCCTTCACCTCTATCTTTTTCGGAATTAAGCCCTTATTCGCAAGTTCCTTAATCTCTTTTAATTGCTCCCCTGTAAGGCCGCCGGCGCTTGAGGAACTTGCAACAACCCTTGCCCCTGGCTTAATCGCCTGGTTAAGGGCATCCAAATTATTATCCATTAACTGCTTTATAAGTGTTCCTATAGAGGCCCCTTCCAGAATCTCTATTTTTCCGCCCTTTTCAACAATGGTTTTTAGCGGAATCTCCCCCTCCTCCAGGTCCCTGACATCTTTCTCCATTCCCAAAAGCCTTGCCAATGCCTTTTTTGGCCTGTGGTGCACAACAATTTCAATTGTGAGAGTAATGGTGAGAATGATAACAAAAACTACGGCAAAACTAAATATTGCGCTTGGCACAGAAAGGTAGAGCGCGAAGGCCAACAGAATGGCCGCAAGGAATTTCTGCAGGAGATAGCTTATTTTTTTAAGCCCAAGCAAGCCAATCACTGTAACAATTGGCAGATGGAATATTTCAGGAACTCCCAGGAAAATAAGAAGGGTTGCTGTCCCAACAATCGCCGCAGTTGTTATAACAATGCCGTTAATTTTTCTTTTCACCAATGCAACAACAACCCCCTTCAAATTCATTTTCTTTATCATTTCCCTTCTATCAATCATGCGCTTTAATGTTATTGCAGTCACCCATGGGACCATTGAAATAATGCTGAAAACGAAAAGCGAAAAAGGGAAGATTGGCTCTGAAACAGACGCAAAATTAAAAGTAATGCCGAGAAGTGAAAGGCTTTCTAAACCAATTAAATCCCTGAGGACACCATGGTTTACTGTGTTGATTGTGGCAAGCCCTGTCATCAGCTTAACATCGCCCCCCGCCCATCCCCCTGCCTTGTAAAGGAGCAATGAGCCAACGGCGGTGGCGAAGGTTACGGCGCCGGTTACAATGATTATTGAAGGGTCATTCGCAAGCAGGGACCTGATTCCCTGCAGAATCAGCCCGCCAAAAATAAGTGAAAATGTGAGTTTATTGGAAACAATCCTTTCCCGTAAATCGGTAAATGTGGCGATAATAAGGGCGATTATTGAAATTATGAAGAAGAAAATAGGAAAGCTGATAGGCATGTTATCAGCCCATCAGAGATTCAATAGTTTCCGACCTGAATGAAAGAATTTTTGCCTGCGCAACATTCGCAATCGAAGCCAAGTTCATGGTTACAACCGAAGCTACCAAAACCAGCACCAGCACAAAGCCGATGCTGATAAGGTACTCCAATGAAACTTGTGCCCTATTGTTCATGCTTTACACATCATTCTTAGCAATCTGTAAGTGCGGGAAGTGGTGTAGCATATTCTTTTGCAGAACAAACCTTATCTATAGTGTCCCAACAGCAACCAGCAGCGTAGTCTGCATTAGCAGGTGCGAAATCACCCAAAGCTTTGTCTGTTGCGTCACCCAAACAGCCAGTGCCGCCTACAGCTCCCATAGTACCGCCATAAGTATTCAAACAGCTTACTTTCGCAGCACTAATTCTTGCCGGTTTGTCGTCACTTATGGTTGTCAGCAATACTATAACCACCACAGCAACAAGCACAGCACCGCCAATCAGCAGCAGATACTCAAGTGCACCTTGTCCTTTTCTATCCATATGTTCATCCTCCTTTTGTTGGTTATAAATATGATATAATCTATCTAAACATATCCATTCTAGTATTTAAACCTTCTTCCGGCATTTATCCAGTACTTTCCTCAAGCGCTTCGCCTGAAGTATCCTGGAGCTCCCGGCCAAGTGTTTTTAGATAAAAACCAACTGCCGCTGCAACTGCCAGAACCCCCCCTAAAATAAGGAGCATTTCAAGCGAACTTTGCGCCCTTTCCTCAAAAATCAATCCTTTCATGAAATACCACCCATTATTGACCTTGAACCAAACAATACAACTGTAAAGCAGATGTATGCCACTAATAAGAGGAGTGGGAAGTATATAATACTTTTGCTCATCTTTCCATCTCTCATAAGTGAAATCATTATGCTTGCCGCAAGGGTTTCTATAAGAACATATATCTGGATAAGCAGGGTTATGTCCTCCCTTGCCTTATCAGCAGCTTTGATTGCGGCATCATCTGCAACACCCTGGGCCGCAAGTATTAGGAAGCTTACAACAGTTGAAATAAAACCAAAGATTGCGGGAGCAACCAATGAGCCTGCAGTTACTAAGAAGATTACCTGCAGGCCTGTTTTTGACCTTCTTTCCTTGTTTATTCTATGTGTGGATCTGACATCTTCCGCAATCTGCTCAAGGATATCTGCCAATCCAGCACCTGCCTTGACAGAGTCAACAATTATTGTGACAGTTCTCTGTATAAGCCTTGAATCAATCTTGGAAAGAACTTTCAGCGAATTCTCGAAGTTTTCCCCCTCCTCAAGCTTCCTCAGGACATAGCCCATCTCCATTTTCAGTGCCCCATATTCGGATGCGGCAACTTCCCTCAGGGCATATTCATATGTTCCCCCGGCCCTCAATGTGTCGGCCATCTGCCTCAGCGCATCAGGCAGGGTTTCCTCAATTTCATCAATCCTTTTAAGTGCGTTCAGCAGGGGAAAGCCGATTGTAAGGTCAATGGCAACTATAAAAACTACTAATGGCAGGCCAGCCAGAACGCTCGTAAGAGAATCCATTTCAAGATAGTTTATCAGGGCATCAGAACCTGCCCAGGAACCGACAACAAGAAAAATCGACAAAAAAATGGAAAACAAAATCCAAAGGAAAGGGTCAAACCTGAATCCGCTCCATGCAAGCATTTTTGAGTAATATTTCAAAAAGCCTATGCTGTTCAGGACAGGAATCCTTTCCATCAGTCTCAATGCCATAACATCACACCGTCGGTTGCGCTATTTTTAGGTAATAAACAAGTAAAATCATTATCCCTGGCATAAGCACCAGGTAGAATATTCCCATCATTGTGGGGTTAAGCCCAAGGCCGCCAACATTCGGCAGTGGGGAGTTTGTTATTCCCCCAATAACGGCAACAAACACAGGAATAACAATTGCCATAAAGATAAATATCACCCCGAAGAAATTCATCTTCTCCCCGAAATCCCTCATCGCAATCCTGAGCTCAAAAGAAACATCCTCGGCAATCTTGTTCATTATGTCCGAGAGGTTTCCCCCTGTCTTAAGCGCACGTATTATGTGGAGCAATGCGCTTCTTAAGGATTTGGATTCTGTCCTCAGTGCAAAGTGCCTTAGGGCAACTTTAGTGTCTGTTCCCTCCTCAACCTCGGAAATGGTCCTTGAAAATTCCTCTGAAAGGACGCCATAATCAGAAACAGCGATTGCCTGCAGTGTTTTGTAAAGCCCTATTCCTGCCTTTAATTCTGTTGACATATGCCTGAGGGCAAAGGGAAGCTCAACACTGATTTCCTTACCCCTCTTCATTGCCTTACTTTTTGGGTTGAGGAAGCAGATAATGGCTGCAAATAGGAACACAAAAATTGCAATAATCGGCGAAAGCAGCAAAATTAAGTTGTTGTCAAGGAACCAGCCAAGTCCTGCAAACAAAAGCAGCACAAAGAATGCAGCAATCACTGAAACAGAGGTTGAAATCGCAAGATATTGCTGGATGCTGTATTTCATGTTTGCGCTGTAAAGGTAATAGCCTAACTCCCCCGCCCCCGGCATTCTTCTCAGAATCTTTGAAATGAACTTTAAGGGAAGCTCAAACAAAAGATAAACCCTGCCCAAGCTCCTGATTGTGGGGGAACTGAATTCAGTTAAATCCTCAATTCCCTGCACCCTTATTTTTGACAGCTGGCTTTCGGCAATTATTCCCCGCAGTTCGCTTAATCTGCCGCCAACTTCCTCAAATTCAACTCCCTGATCCCGATATTTTTTTTTCATCCTGGTTACAATCTTGTCCACCGCATCAAGGTCGATTGATTCCTCATCCTTTTCAATCGCGCCGAACTTTTTGGCCGTTTTCTTTTTTTCTTCAACCTGTTTTCTCAGATCATCAAGTTCAGGCATATTCTCCCCTCTTCTTTAGCAGGTGGTCCTGGCAGGCTTTTGATACCTCTTCTATAGACCTTATCTTCTTGTCAACAAGGCTCTTAAGAAACCTTTCCCTGTCCTTAAGTTCGGCATCAATCTGCTTTTTTGACAGTCCGGTGTATTTTTCAAGTGTCCTGAGGTATGCGCTGGAGAAATTGGACCGAATGAGTTGATCAGTTATTGCATCCCTTTCGAAAAGGGTTTGGGTTGTTGATTTGCCCTCCAAGACCCCGCCAACCTCCGCCATCTCGGTAATTCTTCTAATGGTGCCTTTTTTCCTGTCATGAAGCCTGTGTTCTATAAGCACGAAATCAAGCCCTGAAAGCATCATCTTAGGGACATTCATCGGAGGGCTTGTGACCCTTACTAGTGCCTCTTGGGGAGAGTTTGCGTGGACAGTCCCCATGCAATTTGAAACAAACAAGCCATTGGCAATGTAATTGTGGTTATCTTTAACAGTCAGGTCGTAAACATATCCCTCGAATTCCCGGTCCTTCACTTCAACTATTTCCTCGAACCTGAAATCAGATTCAACTAATTTTAAAAGTTCCTTTCCAATGGAATTTTCGGAAGTTATCATTGCAATTTTTTCCAGTTGCCCTCTCGACGGATTTCTTTGGTTAGTTTCGTATGCCTCAATCGTTGACCTTGTTTTTGCATTCATAAAAGATGCCAATTCTGTTTGCGTTAAGTAACAATCGCTCCTCGCCCTTTTGATTAAACCGGAAATTTTCGGGAACAAATCCATCGAATTTTTTGAAACTTTCAATAGTCCTGCTAGTTTTTGCCTTTTTGCAGAATGCCTGAAGCCGATTTTCCCCTGGTATTTTTCAAGGTTATCCTTACCATAAATTGAAATTCTGTAGTAAGGGCCAATATTTCCTTTGCCGTCTTTTTCCTGAATATTTGTTGAGGAGTGAATCCCGAATCTCTGGAGAATCATCGGAAGTTTTTTTGCCAGGTCGGGGTTTGATGTTGAGAATTGGATTGAGTTTGAATGCAGATTCACATGGGCCTCAGCATCGAAAAACCCGCATAATAATTCCCCGATATTTGACTCACTTGAACTTAAAGCCTTTTTCGTTATTTTGAATTTTTTTGTTTTATTCCCTAGAGGAATATCATACTCCTCTTCAAAAAGTTTAACCAATTTTTTGTCAAAAACATTTACTCTGGAATAGTTTCCATAGTTTTTGACCGATACCTTGTTTTTGGTGGTTTTTCCAATCCCGTCCGCAAAATTTTCAATGACTGATTTTTCGTTGTTCACAAACTGAATCCCTTCGCTGTGAATGTGCCCATCTCCATAAATCAATCCTGCCAAGTAGGGATGTTTTATTTTTTCCGTGGCACTAATCGTGATTGCCTTTGGAAATGCAATGAAATCCCCCCCCTTTGCCTCTTCAGAATTTATTTCCTGAATGCCATTATGTATCCTGTAAATCGGATGGTCTTTTGTCAAACAAATGCGTTTTCCTGAGCGGGTTTTTATTATTTTCATCATTTCTTTTGTTTTCTTCTTCCAGACCCGCGTAATTGGCCTGTTTTCAATTTTCAATGTCTTTTTGTTAAAGCTTGGGACAAGCAGTTCTTCACTTAATTCAACAAATTTAAATTCTCCGTCGCTTATTGGACATGTTTCATTAAATTGCCTTTCAACAAAATCCCCAATTGCCTCAATATTCCCGTCTGAAAACTGAATTAATGTTTCTCCATTTAATGCGCCTTCATGGCCGGTATTCATGGCGGTAAAAAGCGAGAATGCCTCATCATGCCTTATCTCACCAACTATAATTCTGTCAGGCCTCATCCTGAGGGAATTTTTAGTCAAAATATCCATTGTTATTTCCCCAGTTCCCTCCATTCCCGGGGGCCTTGATTCAAGCCTTATCCAGTGTTTTAAGGGAAGGTTCAGTTCTGCAGTGTCCTCAATTGAAACAATCCTTTCAGAAGCAGGAATAAATGAGGCAAGAACATTCAAAGTTGTTGTTTTCCCTGAACCGGTTCCTCCCGCAATCAGAATGTTTGCGGGCTTTACCCTCAATCCCTCAACACAAAGCCAGAGGAATGCAGCGGTTTCAAGGTTTACTGTATTGAGGTTCAGCAAATCAACTATTGACAACGGGTCTTCCCTGAATTTCCTTATAGTGAGGGTTGCACCACTTACAGATATGGGGGGGATGGTCGCATTAACCCTGCTCCCATCAGGGAGTCTTGCATCCAGCAAGGGGGCGGAAATATCAACCCTTCTTCCCACCTGCCTTCCTATCCTGTTTACGAGGTCCTCTATCTCGGACTCGGAAAAGAATTCAATATTGGTTTTCATCATTTCATATTCCCTGTGGAAAACATAAACCGGGCGTTTTGCGCCAATAACCATAATTTCCTCAAGCCTGTCATCCTTTATCAGGGAATCAATAAGCCCATATCCGACCATCTCCCTCACAACAGCATCTGCATAAAACTCAAATCTTCTAGTTGGAATCCTTAACTCTTTCGAGGTCTGCAGGATTTCCATTATTTTCTGCTGGTAAACACTTCTCCTCTCTTCAGGGTCACGGATTTTGTAGGGGATTATGCTGATTATTCTTGTTGCAGCTTCCTTTATTGTGTTGATTATTGTTTTATCCCCCTTCGTCGGCCTTGGCACAGGGGTATAGTAGTACATCAGGGGTTGGCCAGGAATTTCATATATTGTCGTATTTCCGTAAGATGCAACCTTAATTTTCTTTACATTTTCCATCTCCTTTTCGATTGTTGATTTATCCGGTTCTTCCTCTCCTTCTTTGGCGGGAATTCCCTCCACCGAGGCAGGCCCCTTAGGCACTTCAGGGGATTTTCTCCTCTCAAAAATGTTCATAATCCCCTCCTTCCTGCTCTCAATTTCAGGAGTCTCCTCTTTTACCGGGGCAGCCACTGGCTCTTGGCGGGCCAAAAATTCATCTGCAGAAGGACCATTGGCTATAGGTTGCGAAGTTGCAGGGCCAGTTTCTATAGTAGACCCCTCTACCTTAATCCCCTTTTTTTCCTTTGCCTTTCTAATCAGATCATCCAAAGGGTTAGACATATATATCCCATTAATCAACAACGTTTCTTTTATTTAATGGTTTTGGCACGGCTATTTCCCTCCGGGAACTTGCACCCTTCCGGGCACAAGCGAGCTCCGTGCACACGGCGGCTCCCTACGGGGAACCTTGTTCGCTGCGTTCGCCAATTTGAATTATAAAATCAGCCTATTCCTTAGTTTCAATTTCCTTTTTCAATTTTTTTACAAATTCGCCAATCTTAAGCGCCTTCAATACCTTTTCATCCCTTGTGCGGGGAGTTACGGTTTTTCCTTTTTCTTCCCTTTCACCGACAACAACCATGTAATTAATTTTTTTCATCTGCGCATCCCTTATTTTGTAGGAAACAGTTTCAGTCCTCAAATCCAGTTCGGTTCTGATTCCCCCGGCCAGCAGTTTTCCATTCACGTCCTCCGCATAATTATTAAATTTCTCACTGACAGGAATAACCTTAACCTGAACAGGGCTCAACCAAAGTGGGAACCGCCCGGCATAATGCTCAACAAGAATCCCCATAAACCTTTCAATCGAGCCATAGCACGTCCTGTGGAGCATGGTTGGCCTGTGCTCTTTGTCATCCTTTCCGATATAGGAAAGTTCAAACTTCTCAGGCATAGTAAAATCAAGCTGGATTGTTCCGCACTGCCAACTCCTTCCCAAAGCATCATTGATATGGAAATCAATCTTTGGCCCGTAAAATGCGCCATCGCCCTCATTCAATTTGTAATCAATCTTCTTTGCATTCAATGCATTTTTCAATCCTGATTCTGCGGCCTCCCACATCTCAGCAGAACCCATTGCCTTCTCTGGTTTTGTGCTTAATTCGATTCTGTAATCCTTGAAGCCAAATGTCCCGTAGATGAAATCAAAAAGATCAATCACGCCGATAACCTCGCCCTTAATCTGCTCGCTTGTGCAATAAATGTGGGCATCATCCTGGGTAAATTTCCTCACCCTGAACAAACCATTCAGAACCCCGGAAAGCTCATGCCTGTGAACAGTTCCCAGCTCGGCAATCCTTAATGGCAAATCCCTGTAGGAATGCCTCCTGGTTTTGTAAATTAAAATTCCTCCAGGACAGTTCATTGGCTTAACAGCATAATCCTCCTCATCAATTTGCGTAAAATACATGTTCTCCTTGTAGTGGTCCCAATGCCCTGACTTTTCCCACAACTCCCTTTTCAGGATTATGGGTGTGTTGACCTCGCCATAGCCTCTCTTAGAATGCTCATCCCTCCAGAATTTCAGGAGCTCATTCCATATCACCATTCCATTCGGATGGAAGAAGGGAACCCCCGGAGATTCAGGGTGGAATGAGTAAAGCTCCAGATCAGTTCCAATTTTGATGTGATTTCTTTTCTCTGCCTCTTCAATCAAATGCAGCCACTCATCCAGCATTTTTTTCTCGGGAAAAGCAATTCCATAAATTCTTGTAAGCATTTTATTTTTTGAGTCTCCTCTCCAATAAGCCCCTGCAATTTTTGTCAATTTAAAGGCGTTAATATAATGCGTATTTGGAACATGTGGCCCTTTGCATAAGTTATCAAATTCGCCCTGGCGATAGATGCTGACTTTCCCGCCCTTAACTGCATTAACCAGTTCAGTTTTATATGGGTCATTTTTGTAAAAGGCGAGTGCCTCTTTTTTGGGAACATCCCTTTGGCTTATCCCCCGTTTTTCCTTCACAATCTTCCGCATTTCTTCCTCAATTTTTTTTAGGTCCTCGGGATGCAGTTCTTTTATATCATAATCCTGGTAAAAACCGTCATCTATTGCCGTACCCACGCCCAAACCAATATTTTGGCCTTTAAAGACCCTTAATACTGCCTGGGTCATAATATGGGATGCGCTGTGCCAGAAAACGCTTTTTCCTTCATCATTTTTGAAAGTGATTATCTCAATCTTCCCATTTTTTTCAATCGGCTTGTTCAAATCCAGCAATTCATCATTTACCTTAACCGCGAGCGCGGCCCTTGCAAGGCCGCTGCCTATTGATTCCGCTATCTTCCCGCCGGTAATGCCCTTCTTGAACTTCTTTTTCGAATTATCCGGAAATGTAAGTTCAATATCCATATTCACCACTATAATGCTTACTATGAATTCATTAATAAATAATTTAATATAATAAGCCCATAAACTGAATTTTACCAATTTCGCGCAGAAGCAGATTAAAGCACTTCTTTCCCAAAATTTTATATGATTTCGCCCTCGTTCTGCGTAAGGTGCAAGGGAAGGGGCTGGTGTGGGGGAAACTGCAGAATTCTCGAAAAGCACACCAACCAGCTGAAGGCTCTTTCCCAATTCTCAGGCACAGAACTGCATGGAAACAGCCCTCCTGCGCTTTTTGTGGGAAGATACGGCTACCCAAAAGTGAATTTAGCCCCGCTTTCCCCGCCATCGATACTCAAGGATTCCTCCATTCTGGAATCCCCTGAAAGGTGGTTTGGCCTGTCGCAGGAAAAAATAATTTCCATGCGCGAGCAGTTGGTTAGGGGCAATATAAAGGTTGAAATCAATTCAGCAAGGGACCCCTCCTACCAAATCGGCGAAATTCAGGAAACCGCAATGGCAGCCTCCCCGGTAGAAGTTGAAATTGATTTGAAAAACCGGCCCATCCCAAAACTTTCCTTCTCAGATTCCTCTGCACCAATGGGGCCTAGTGCGGAGATGAAAAAATTCACCCTCACTGAAAATCCATCAATTCCCACTAAAGTGGATTACCTGGTTTCTGATACTGATGTGCTAAGCACAACCGCCCTCAACGAATTATACCGTTCAGGAATTCCTGTTTCTTCCCTGAGCAAATTATTAAGTGCCGGCCTTTTAGGTGTGAAAAAAAGAAGAAAGTTTGTTCCGACCAGGTGGGCGATAACAGCTGCAGACTCCAACATCGCAAAAGAGATGGTTGAGGAAAAGGTAAAGGGATTCCAGCAGATAGGTTCCCATTTCCTGTTCAATTCCAACTACCTTGACAACAACTTTTTTGTCCTCCTGATTCCTGGCGAATGGCAGTTCGAGCAGCTTGAGGCATGGGCTCCTGGAGGAGTGTGGACAGAGGGGGCGAAAGAACCGAGTGTAATTTCTGATTTCGAATTTTACGGAGGGAGGAAGAAATATGCGGACAATGTTGCAGGCGCCTACTATGCGGCAAAGCTTGCAGTTGCAGAATATCTGGTGAAAGAGAAGAGGCAGGCAGGGGCGTTAATTTTCAGGGAGATTGGAGCTGGCTACCAGACGCCAATGGGCGTTTGGGTAATTCGCGAGGTGGTAAGGAATGCCTTCTCCAAAAAACCAATGGAATTTTTCGATTTGAATTTGGTGCTAAAATACATCGAATCCAGATTAAAAATCCCGATGAAATTCTACCGAAAGGAAAGCAAAATCCTCGAAAGAATAAGAACACAGCGCAAATTGAGTGAATGGTATTAATCAGAACTTTCCAGTTCCTTAATCCCTTTCTCAATCTCCGCCTTTAATTCCTCATATGTGTCGGTAATTGGAATCCCGTGCTTTTCTTTTATGATATTTTTGGGCGGCCTGAAGAAAACCCCCCTATCCGCCTCCTTCAAAAACGTAATATCGTTGTAACTGTCCCCGACCCCAATTATTTTAAAACCCATTTCATGGAATTTTTGAACGGCCTTCTTTTTCCCGTCCTGCTGCCTTAGGGAGTAACCAATCAATTCCCCGTTTCCATTAACCTCGATGTTGTTGCACAACAGCGGCGGATAGCCAAGCTGCGCAACCAATGGCATTGCAAACTCGTAAAATGAATCAGAAAGAATGATTGGAACACTCCTTTCCCTTAACCACTGGATGAAATCTTTCGCTCCCTCAAGAACACCCATTGAGCCAATCACTTCCTGTATCTCTTTCAGCCCAATGCCGTTCTCTTTCAGGATTCCAAGCCGCCATTTCATTAATTTATCATAATCTGGCTCATCCCTGGTTGTTTTCCTCAGGACCTCAATACCTGTTTTTTCAGCCACTCCAATCCAAATCTCAGGGGTAAAAACACCCTCAAAATCAAGGCATACAAGAATCATCGCTTATTCACTTTAGTGATTGACTATAATTAGTTTTTTAATTGTATTAGTTAACGCCGTTATTTTTCCACCATCCCCTAATCCTTCGGCAAGTGGCTTTCAAGTAAATCTCTATTTAGATTAACGCTCGGGTACTTATACCTTGCTTCTTCTTCCAGGAGCTTTAAAATGACTGACAAGCCATAATTTGCGCTTTCAGCAGTTACCGATTTCTTAACCATGCTGCCCAGTTCTTTGGAATATCTGCTGATTAGTTCATCCCCCTCAGGTTTCCTGCCAACAGTTCTGGCGTCGCCCCTCCGATGCGTGAACCATTCAAAAGTATGTGGCATTGAAATCTGATTTTTCCCGTAAAACAGCCTAGATACCTCTACTTTGGCACCAGTCAGTTCTTTCAATTTATTCGCGAGAATATGGGATGACGGCACAGTTTTCCAACGTCGTGAATAATCGCCTATAAATATATCGACGACCGTTATTTCTTTTGGAAATTCCCCTTTATTTTTAGGCAAAACGCGGTATTTTTTCAGTGCTGTTTGAAACTTTTCATTTTGTGTTTTATCATCCTTGTTTCTATCGGCACTAAATGGCAGAAGGATTAGCCGGTTTTTCGCTTTTCCATTCTTTGCGCCCCTTGCAACTGCATTAGCCATTTGGTAACCAATTCTTGCCCCTACATCCATGAAAATTATTTTATCCGCCTCACTTTGGAGAAGCCCCCTAAAATAATTAACAATGCTGGCTGCATCATAATGCGAAAATTTTTCAAAGAATCTTTTTCAGTTCAAGCTCAGATTTTCGGCCTCTAAACGCGCCATTAGTTCTCCTTCGTGCGCCCGATTTCTTCGCACGTTTCTATTAAATGCTTCAGTTTCAAGCTCCTCGAGCCTTTTGTTGAACAATCGTTCTCTGGAATTTATTAATCTTTTTACTAGGGCATGAAATTGCTTTTTCGGCATTGAATTTTTTCCTTTGAGAAGCCTTTCATCGGCGCGCATCATGGACAGGACTTGCTCACGCAATCTCCCCCGTTTTAAAGAGTTTTTTCTGGCCAGCACTTTTTGCAAAGGCACACTTTTTCTGGCCAGCACTTTTTTCAAATCCACACCTACTTCTCAGGCTTCATAAACTGCGCCAGCAGCGCCTCTAATTGAATCCTCTCGTTCGCCCCTTCAACCAACCTAAAATTATACTCCCCAATTGTATCAATCAGGTCAATTTTCCTCTTGTCATCAATAACCGATTTATCAAGGTTTACAAGTTCGCGGTACATCTGAACAATTATGTCCTCCCCACTCAGCCCATACTCGTAGAGCAATTTATCCAGCTTGTCCCTTGCCTCCATGAATTTCTTCCCGAGCGCAAGTTCGATTAATTCCTTAACCTCTTCAGGCCTTGCGCGTGAGGAAACACTGTAAACAATTTTCTCAGAAATATCCTTGTCAAGTGTTGAAGCTGCCTGCAGTATATTCACGGCCTTCCTCATGTCCCCCTCTGAAACATAATTGATGGCAACCAATGCATCATTTGCAATTTTAATTCCCTCAATTTTCGCTATCTTTTCCAGTCTTGCATCAACATCTTTAGATGAAAGCGGCCTGAACCTGAAAATCACGCACCTGGACTGAATAGGGTCAATTATTTTGCTGGAGTAATTCACATTCAGTATAAACCTGCAGGTTTTTGTGTATTTTTCCATAGTCCTTCTCATGGCCTGCTGGGCCTCAGGAGTTAAAGCATCTGCCTCATCAAGGAAAATAATCTTGAATTTAGTGTTAAATGCAAGGGTCCTTGCAAAATCCTTGATATTTTTCCTTACAATCCCTATTCCCCTGTCGTCAGAGGCATTCAATTCAAGGAAATTCTGCCCAAAATGCTCGCCAAAAAGTTCATTAGCAAGCGCAACAGCTGCAGATGTCTTTCCCACCCCTGCAGGGCCTGAAAACATCATGTTCGGGACATTGCTGTTGGAAACATATCTGCTAAGCCTTTTAGTAATTTCTTCCTGGCCGATTACCTCATCCAAATTCTTTGGCCTGTATTTTTCAACCCAAGGCAGCTCTAAATCCATCTTCCCACCGAAAAAATCATTCCATCAAAACAGTTTTAAAGTAATAGATGTTATATTTTAGTGGTGTTGCAATGGCCGAAATTAATACCGAAAAACCGGAAAAAGGGATTCAGATAGTTTCCCTTGAAAATGTGCCTGGCTACAGGACAGTGGAGATAAAGGGCCTGGTTTGGGCAAGCAGTGTAAGGGCCAAATTTATTCTCAGTGACATAATTGCGATGGTAAGGATTTTTCTTGGCGGGGAAATTCACGAGTACAGGGACCTCATGAATGAGACAAGGCACGAAATCCTCCAGAGGCTGAACAAAAGCACAAAAGAACTGGGGGCAAATGCAGTCCTTAATGTGAGGATGGTTTCCTCACAGATAGTTCCCGGAACAATTGAAATCCTCGCCTATGGAACCGCGGCAATAATTGAAAAAGAGTGATTTTATTGGAATTTAACCGCCCACTTAAACTGTTAGCGCTTTTTGCAGTAAGTTACATACTGCTCTATTTCCTGCCGGCCTTGACCCAAATGATCGGAATTTTCCCCATGCATCCCTGGGGAGATTTAAGTGTCGGGCTTGGAAATCTGGATTACATGTTTTTCCTTATCCCAATTCCGGGGTTCTTCCTGATTTACCTCCTTATTGGCTGGATGGATGAATACTTCAATACTGAATTTGGCCATTCGCTATGGTTTCCGATAGTGTTTTTCCTGATGGCAGTACTTGCATTCTATGTTGCAATCTTCTGGCAGAACTGCAATTTGCTAACTCTTTCCCCGAGTGTAGGCGGGGAGGTGATACCCTTTACCGGTTGCAGTTCTGAAGCTGCCGGAAAGCTGCTCCCTGCACTGACTGCGCAATTTGCCGAAAACCTTAAGGAATCAGCATTCCTCATATTTGTCCTTGCCGGAATTCTTGGCTGGGCGTCAAAAATGGTACTTGAGAAAATTGAGGAAGAGCCAGAGGATTAATTTATAACCCTCATGCAGCCAGATTTTTTGGGTAAAATATGAAATTCCATGTAGAGGGCTATGGCTGCTCACTTAACAGGTCTGATACCGAAAAGATACGCCATTTCCTGTCCAAGCACAACTGCACAATTTACCCACTTGATAAGGCTGAAACAATAATAATCAACACCTGTGCGGTGAAGGAACCTACCGAATTCAAGATGCTGAACCGCATAAGGGAACTGAAGAAAATAAGCGATTCAAATAATGCCGAACTTATTGTGTTTGGCTGCCTTGCAGGAATGAATGCCGCAAAGGTGATGGAAATATCGAAGGATATTATCCTAATTCCCCCAAGCCTGGAAGAGCTCGCCAGGCATTTAGGCATTGAAGAAACTGAATTCTCGCCTGCAATTGAAAGCATAAGGGAGAATGAATTTGTTGCAATAATCCCCATCTCAAGAGGCTGCAGAAACAACTGCAGCTACTGCGGCGTAAAACAGGTCAGGGGAGAACTAAAAAGTTACGGGATAAAAGAACTTAAGGAGAATTTCACAAAGGAAATTGCAAGGCCTTGCGAGGTCTGGCTTACCGCGCAGGACACCGCAGACTATGGCTTTGATTTGGGAAATTCCCTTCCTGAATTGCTGGGGCAATTGCTGGAGATTGAGGGAAACTATATGATAAGGATTGGGATGATGAATCCCAAAAATTTGATGCGGATTAAGGACGAGCTGATTCCGCTGATGCAGGATGAAAGGGTTTACAAATTCCTCCATATTCCTGTGCAGTCAGGCTCTGACAGGATTCTGAAAGCAATGAAAAGGAATTACATTGCCGCAGAATTCCTTTCCCTGGCAAAAGAACTCAAGGAAAAAATCCCCGGGCTGAATATTTCGACAGATGTAATCGTTGGCTTTCCCGGGGAAAGCAAAGATGATTTCAAAAAATCCGTCGAATTGCTGAAAGAGTTAAAGCCAGGGGTTGTCAACATTTCCCGATATGGGGACAGGCCAAATACTGCTGCGGAAAAGATGGATGGAAAGATACATGGAAGGGATAAGAAGGCAAGGAGCAGGGAACTTTCCTCCCTTTGCAGGGAGATTTTTCTTGGCGAAAATAAGGCGATGGAGGGAAAAACCCTTAAAATTTTTGTTTCAGAGAAGGGCCCAAAGGGCGGTTTTGTGGGCAGAAACCTTTCCTACAAGCCGGTTGTAATAGGGAAGGATTTGATGGGTAAAATGGCAAAAGTGAAGATTTTAAGGGCCCATCCATTTTATCTGGAAGCAATGGCTGAGCTATAAATATTTAATCACTTCCCAATTCAATAATTCAGTGGTTGGGAATGGTTTTTAGGGAATCTTTGAAGCAATATGTGCAGAACTACAAGACTGCTTTGGGCTTTGCCCTCCTGCTTGTTTTTGTGCTTTTCTTTGTCCTATCCCAGAATTTCTTTGTTTCATCAGGGTCAATCTTCGCCGATTTCAACATTATCAAGAGCGGAGCAATCGATGCAGTGCTTGCCCTGCTTGCCATTGCGGTCTTTGAGTTTTTCTATGCGATACTTATTACCCTTGTTGTTTTTGCGGTCAGGAATAACATGAGCAAAGTGAGGGTACAGTATTATCTTTCTGAGAAAATACAGAAATTCTCCTTCAAACTGTTTATTTTCTTCTTTGCATTTACCCTTGCGGCCCTTGCCCTCCAGTCATTTCTCCCCCTAGTGGGAATACCCATCGCGGCCGTTAATCTGCTTTTACTTATTGCATCACTTCTATTAATCTTCTTCCCTCAGGCAGTGGTCATTGACGAATCAGGAATAAGAAGCTCAATAATTGCAAGTGCGGAATTTCTCATGTCCCACCTTAAGGAATCTGCCCAAATAATTATTGCCGGGGCGCTAATGCTCATTGCATTGGGGATTTTTGAGTTTGCCCTTGACCAGTTTTTTTTTGCGGGAAATTTCATCACACCCCTGATTTCACTGGTGTTCATAATCCCCTTCCTGGAAATAGTAAAATCGGTTATTTACCTGCACAAATTTGAGTTGGTTAAATCCGTTAACAGGGAAATAAAACCAAAAGCGGCACCGGCATCAGTCAATGCCAACTAGGTCTGTTCCACTGTCGATAATTTTTCCGGCATCTTTCAAATTTCCGGCCCTGGCCAGGCTGAAACATCCCCCACAATCTCCACAGCCCCATCTCTCTGATTCCATCCCGGTTTTTTTAAGGGCTTCCCCGTTAACTTTCCCAAATCTTCTAATGCCCCCAACATCGCCGAACATGTTGGTATGCATGCCGTTTTTAGAATGCACTAAATCAACAAGCTTCTGGCGCAGTTCCCTGCAGGATGTTTTCTTTTCCGAAAACTTTTTCAGCGCAAATTCCATGCCATAAAACCCAACAAATGAAACAAGCTCCTTTGCTTCAATTCCTGCTGAAGGAAGGTAATCCCTCCTGGCGAGATTTTCCTCCTTAATCTTAACAAGCCCGCCAATTCCCTCAATCACTTTGGCGGCATTTTGCAGGAATTCCGGTTTATCCTGTGAATTTTCCGCAATCTTAATCAGATTGACCCCACAATTAAGCAGCACCCCTGAAGCATTCTCCAGAACAAAGCCATTGCAGTTTCTTGTCCGGTCCTTTTTCGCATTCAGAAGGCTTACTCCTGATAATTTGATGTCCCCATCAATCAGCTTGGTTTTGAATTTACTGTCGACAGAAAGGCATGCCTGGAGAAATGGATTTTTATTCGCACGCAAAAATTCATTTGCAAAGAAAAACGCATCCTCTCTTGAGGAATTAAAGTCCAGGAGATGGTCGGGAATAAATAGGCCAAGATTGATGGTTGCGGGGGAATTTCCCGAATAGGAGGAGTCCAGCAATTTGGAGAAAAGCCTGACAATCCTTTCCTTATTTTTCCTGCTTTTTCCGGAAAGGAATTTTGATAAATATATATTTGGGGATGCGATAGACGGCGCGAATGAAAGCACCGGTTCAAGCTTATTGATTTTCGCATTCAGCCCTATAAGCATTTCCTCAAAGCCATCCTCATTTTCAGGCTCAATGCAATATGCCAAAGGCCTTGTTGAAAAATCAGCCACATTTGAGATATGGATTACTGACTCAAAGTGCAGGGCCCTCATATCTTCAGGAATCACCTCAAGAAAATTGTACTCCCTCAGTATTTCCCTCTCGTTTGTGAGCTTGCCAATCCTGTTTTTCACATCATGCACTGGCAGGCCAAGGCGGGTATACTGCCTGTGCGCAATCTCATGCCCATACTCCAGAAGCTTAACATCAGCCATCTCCCTTATGAGTGAGGTGGTAATAAAGCCAATGCTTAGGTCCTTTATTTTGTCCTCAACCTCAGAACTTATTTTCTCAGCAACAGTTCTTGAAAGGCTTGTTTCCCGAAGAAGGGATTTGGTTATGTTTCCCCTGTCAAATGCCTCCTTACTCTCCCCTGAAGTGTAAACCTGGAGCCGTTCAAAAGAGCTATAGACCTTTGCAGCTTCAGGATTCAGTTCCCACAATATCTCGAGAGCCAGTTTCCTGAGTTCTTTCTCCCCGCCCCCAATGCCTGAAATCTCCTTGATAACCTTCATTGCCTCGAATTTAGTTGCACCAGCCTCCCGGCATTCATTGGCAATCTTACCTATAGTTTCCTTTACTGGCTTTGATTTTACTTTCATTTATTTAACTGTATTTGCAACAATTCTTAACTATTGCCAGGCAAAAGTGGATTTTCTTTGAAAAGCAAACTTTTTATTTGTTTTCGCTTAGAATTACTAATGGTGCTAATTTGGAAATAACCCTTGATAAGACCGACCATAAGATTATTCAGTGCCTTCTTGAGGATGGGCGCATGAGTTTCAGCAGCATAGCAAAAGACGTCCAGCTTACCGATGTTGCAATAAAGAAAAGGGTTGAAAGGCTTAAGAGAAAGGGCGTGATAAATTCAATAACTGCCGATTTGAACCTCAAGGTTTTGGGCTATGAAAATCCGATTTTTGTGCAAATCCGCTCCGAAATGGGCAAGACAAAAAATTTGGTTAAGAGGCTTTCTGATTTTGATTATGTGATAGAACTCTACCAAATTCTGGGCGAGTATAATCTCCTTGCGAAGTTAGTGCTTCCGGACATTGATTCTGCCGAGAAATTCATTAACCAGCTTGGGGTTTTGGATGGGATTCTTGACATAAAAACCCAGATGATTCTTAGCGAACTGAAGAAAAGCAATTCTCTCCCCATATTCTCCTTCCAGAAAAAACTTTGATTTCAATTACGCTTATGGCGCCCTGTATTTTTATGCTTTTTGATGTAAGAAAATCTAATGTTGATTTGTTGATGGGTTTTTGTTGGTGAGCTGACTTGAGAATAATAATCGCAGAAAAGGCAATAGCAGGAAGGAGAATTGCGTCAATTCTGGCGGGAAAAGATGTCCCATCCACCATGCTGGGCAATGCACAGGTTTTCAGTTTTGGGTCTGGTGAGGGCAAAAATATGGTAATTCCCCTGCGCGGCCATATATCTGATGTTGAATTCCCAAAGCAGTACAGCTACTGGTTAGGCACTGATTTGAAAAAACTGGTTGATGCAGATATAGAGTACATTGGCAAGGAAGTGGCAATAATTTCGGCGCTCAAAGCGGCGGCCAAGGATGCAGACAGTGTTGTAATCGCTACTGATGCCGATAGGGAAGGGGAAGCTATTGGTGTTGAGGCACTGAATTATATGAAAGAGACAAATCCGAAAATCAAGGTTGAGAGGGCATATTTTTCTGCAATAACCCCTAAAGACATTGAAGTTGCGTTTTCCAAATTTTCAAAGGTTGATTATAATTATGCAGATTCCGCAGATTCAAGGAGGGAAATTGACCTCATCTGGGGTGCTGTTCTAACAAGGTTCCTTTCGCTCATTTCAGGGAGGTTAGGGAAAGAATTCCTTTCGGCAGGAAGGGTTCAGACACCGACACTTGCAATAATAGTTGACAGGGAGAATGAAAGAAGGGCATTCAAATCAAAAAAATACTGGGATCTGAATGCGGAGTTTGAAAAGGATTCCAAAAAATTCGAGGCCCAGCATAAGGAAGGGAAGTTTTGGGATAAGGAAAAGGCTGAAAAGGCATTTGAGAAAGGCGGGAAGAAAGGAAAGGTCATAAATGCCATAAAGAAGAAAAGGATACTGCAAAGGCCAATCCCCTTTAACACAACAGGCTTTCTTCGTGCGGCAACGGCTATCGGCTACACCGCAGGAGAGGCAATGAGTATAGCGGAATCCCTGTACCAGTCAGGCTATACCTCATATCCAAGAACAGACAACAGCGTCTATTCCCCCACGCTAGACCTGAGAGAAATACTCAATGAACTTTCCAAAATTCCTGAATTTTCACTGATGACTGGGAAACTCCTCGCAATGCCAAAGTTTGACCCATCAAAAGGAAAGGAATCCAAGGATCATCCACCCATACACCCGGTTACCGCCGCACCAAAAGCAAAGATCAGTGAAAAGCAGTGGAAAATCTATGAGCTCATATGCAGGAGGTTTTTCGCTACCTTATGGGAGGAGGCTATAACAAACAATGTTACTGTTGAAATTGACCTGAATTCAGAGATTTACCTTGCCCATGGCCAGGTGCTGGAGAAAGCCGGCTGGAAAGAATTTTATCCCTACTCCACCTTGAAAGAGGTTCATCTCCCTGAGATGGAGAAGGGCGATGAAGTTGACCTTGTAAAACTTTCAATGGATGGGAAGGAAACCCAGCCGCCAAACCGCTACAGCCAGGCAACGCTCATAAAGTTGATGGAGGATAATGGCTTGGGGACTAAATCAACGCGGCATACAATAATCCAGAAGCTTTTTGTGAGGCATTACATCTCCGGCCTTAAGGCAATTGAGCCAAATGAAATTGCCTTCTCAGTGATAGGGGCGCTGGAGAAGTATTCTGAGGATCTTGCAAAACCAGAGATGACAGCCAAACTCGAAAAGGAAATGGATGAAATTTCTGCCGGAAAGAAAACCAGAAAAGAAGTTGTTACAGATTCAAGGGAAATGCTGAAAAGGATGCTCCTTGAGCTCCTGGAAAATAAGGACAAAATAGGGGCTGATTTAAGGAAGGCCCTTCAGGCAGATTCAATTCTGGCTAAGTGTGATGTGTGTGAAGGGGATTTGAGAAAGATAAAGAGCAGAAACAACAAGTGGTTTTTGGGCTGTACCAATTACCCAAAATGCACAAACACATATCCCCTTCCCCAAAAAGGAAGAATCATTACTGCGACTGAACTCTGCAAGACCTGCGGCAAAGGGGCAATAAAGGTTTTTGGAAAACGCTATCGCTATGAAATGTGCATTGACCCAAATTGCGCAAGCAAAAAGGACTGGGCAAAAAAGAAGGAAGAGAAGGAACAAAAAGAGAAAGAAAAGAAAGATGCAGAGGAAAGTGCCGCAAAGGAAACCAAGAAATCAGCTGCAAAAGAAAAGAAGCCCAAGAAAGCTGCAGCGAAGAAAGATTAAAAGTTAGGGAACGGGGTTCAAAATAAACCAATTAGCTTGGTGAGCCTAACCCCGTCCCTTGGTTTTTATTTTTTTGATTTTTTTTACTTTTTAGGATTGGATCCCCCCAATTTCTTGTACGATATAATTACTGCTTATCCACCTTAAAAGTATTTAGTAGTTTTAGTTGTACAAAAAAGTACATTTAATTGCCTTTCGTTATACAATATGTTATAATTTACAGGTGGTAATTATAGCATCCAATAAACAAATAGATGACGAGATAAGGCTGAATATCCTTAATGCCCTGCTAGGGAAGGGGACAGTGCAGCCAAACATAAGGCGGCTGCAAAAAATCACCGGCTACCACAAAGCAACGATAAAGGCAAGCCTTGATTTTCTGGAAAAAGAAGGGGTTCTTGAAGGCTATGGCCCAAAGGTTGGCTTTAAAAAATTCGGCTACAACCTTGAGGCAAAGGTAATGCTGCAGATTGACAGTTCAGAAAAGGACATATTCAAAAAATTCCTGAAGCAGGCAGAGGGTGATCCCCACCTCTACAGGATGACGGCAATAATTGGGTCAGGCAACCTGAACATTATGACCAACCACATCTATCCTGATGTGGAATCCTACCACAAAAATGTTCAGGAAAGATATTATGAGTCCATTCCTGGAATTTACAAGCTGATAAAGGATCGGCAAATATTTTATGCCACCGAACCTTATTACAAAAACGTTTCAAGGACAAGTTCAGTGATAGAGCTTATAAGGAAGGAAAAGGGATTCACGTGAAGGTAATAATAAACCTGAAAAAATCCCTGCAGGAGAATGCCAGCCTCTATTTTGATGCCGGGAAGAAATCCAAAAGAAAGCTAATTGGTTTGGAAAAGGCCCTGCTTAGTTCTGAGAAAAGGAAAAGTGAGCTGGAAGAGAAGGCAGCAAGGCTTGGGGATGCAAAGGCAATAATGAAAAGGAAGAAGAATTGGTTTGAAAAATTCCACTGGTGCAATTCAAGCGATGGTTTCCTCATCATTGGGGGGAGGGATGCAAAGAGCAATGAGATTGTGGTAAAGAGGCATATGGAAAAAGATGACCTTTACTTCCATGCGGAAATCCAGGGAGCCCCTCATGTAATAGTTAAGGCAGATGGGAAAAAGGTAAGTGAGGCGACAAAAAAAGAGGCCGCAGAATTTGCCGCCGCCTTCTCAAAGGCATGGAGGGAAAAAATACCCGCAATTGATGTTTATTCTGTTTCCCCGGAACAGGTCAGCAAAAACGCCCCAAGCGGCGAGGCATTGGGCACAGGGGCATTCATGATTTATGGGGAAAGGGAGTATTTCAAGAAAACAGCGCTTGCCTTTGCAACTGGCCTAATTGAGGAAGAAGGTTCATTTATCGTAATTTCCGGGCCTGAATCTGCGGTGAAAAAGCAGACAAAACACTTTCTAAGGCTTAAACAAGGCCCTTTGGAGAAAGGGGCTGCGGCAAAGAAAATTAAGCAGATTCTTGAGAGGAAGATTGGAGGGAAAAATCCGGTTGATTTGGATGAGATTAATTCCATGCTCCCGAATGGCGGAATTGAAATCAGGGAATAGATATATAAGTATATTTCGGCTAATTGGATTTAGAGGGAGTTCATTGATAGATAAATTGAAGGAAATTGTTTTGAGGGTCCAGGACCCTGACCCAAGCCATGTGGGAAGAAATATTATTACCCTAGATAGGCAGTCCAAGGAAAAATTAGGGGTTACATCAGGAGACATAGTCGAGCTGGAAGGCTCAAGAAAAACCGCGGCAGTCATCTGGCCTGCAAGGCAGGAGGATGAGGGAAAGGACATTATTAGGATGGACAACCTCATAAGGCACAACTCGGGCATAGGTTTGGGGGAAAGAGTAAGGGTAAGGAGGGCGGCTTATACTGATGCAAAAAGGGTTGTTCTTGCGCCGACACAGGAGGTAAGGATTATTGCCTCAGGATATGACCGGATATTGAAGAAAAATTTTATCGGCAGGCCATTGACAAAAGGGGACAATGTCTGGATTTCAGTTTTCGGCTCTGGCTTTGTTTATTCTGTTATTGACACAAACCCGCGGGGAATAGTGAAGATTACTGATTTCACCCAATTTGTCCTGAAGCAGGAACCTGTCAAGGATGATTTGGCTGGAATTCCACGCATTGCTTATGAGGACATTGGCGGATTGGAGGCCCAGGTGCAAAAAGTCAGG
Source organism: Candidatus Iainarchaeum sp. (assembly GCA_043816965.1). GTDB lineage: Archaea > Iainarchaeota > Iainarchaeia > Iainarchaeales > JAFCCJ01 > JAFCCJ01. The sequence continues at coordinate 32,988 of JBDRHK010000015.1, forward strand.
GAAATGATAGAGCTTCCTATGCGCCATCCGGAAATTTTCAATAAGCTGGGCATTGCCCCCCCAAAAGGGGTTTTGCTGCATGGCCCCCCGGGAACCGGAAAAACCCTTTTGGCAAAAGCGGTTGCAAACGAAACCCAGGCACACTTTATTTCTGTTGCCTCGCCCTCAATAATGAGTAAATTTGTCGGGGAAGCGGAAGAGAGAATAAGGAAACATTTTAAGGATGCCGAGAAAAATGCCCCATCAATAATTTTCTTTGATGAGATTGATGCAATTGCCCCAAAAAGGGATGAAGTGGTCGGCGAGGTTGAGAGAAGGGTTGTTGCCCAGATACTTTCCGCAATGGATGGCATGGAGGCAAGGGGAAATGTGATTGTAATTGCCGCCACAAACAGGCTTAATTCACTGGATGAGGCTTTGCGAAGGCCAGGAAGGTTTGACAGGGAGATTGAAATAGGGGTGCCTGATGTTACCGGAAGAAAAAAGATTATGCAGATTCACACAAGGGGAATGCCAATCGCTCCGCCATTGGAAAAGGAAAGCATTGACCATGCCCTTACTAAAATAAAGGAAAATTATGCGTCTGAAACCACTAAAGAATTGCTTAAAAAGCTTTCAGAAACAAAAACAATGGATGAAAAGAGAAAGTTAATGTCTTCCTTGGATGAAAAATCCAGAAGCGATTTATCAAACCTGCTGGTATCTGTTTTTTTGGATGATTTGGCAGCCATAACCTATGGTTTTGTCGGGGCTGATTTGGAGGCCCTTGCAAAAGAGGCTGCGATGAAAGCCCTGAGAAGGTATCTTCCGAAAATACATCTGGAAGACGAAACAATCCCTCCCGAGGTATTGGAATCCCTTGAGGTAAACAGGAATGATTTCATGAATGCGCTTAAGGAGGTTCAGCCCTCGGCCCTGAGAGAGGTCGCAATAGAAATCCCCAATGTCAGGTGGAAGGATATAGGTGGGTTGAAAGAGGTTAAGCAGGAACTGCAACAGGCGGTTGAATGGCCGCTGAAGAAACCTGAAGCTTTCAAAAAATTAGGGATATCCCCGCCGAGGGGGGTTTTGCTTTACGGGCCGCCAGGATGCGGAAAAACAATTCTCGCGAAAGCGGTCGCAACAGAGAGTGAGGCAAATTTCATTTCAATCAAGGGCCCGCAGCTGATTTCAATGTGGGTCGGCGAGAGCGAAAAAGGAATCCGGAAGGTCTTCCATCGCGCAAGGCAGGTTTCCCCGTCAATAATTTTCTTTGATGAGATTGATTCCATAGCCTCAAGGAGGGGAGGCAATCATGACGCAGGAACAGGGGAAAGGGTTGTTAACCAGCTGCTTACTGAATTGGACGGAATTGAAAACCTCAAAGATGTTGTTTTCATAGCCGCCACAAACAGGCCTGATTTGCTTGACCCTGGCCTGATTAGGCCTGGGAGGATTGATAAAGTTATAAGGGTCACCGCACCCGACAAGGAGACTAGGCTTGCGATTCTTAAGGTGCATACAAAAGATGTCCCCTTGGCCAAGGACATATCCCTTGAGGAATTGGCAGATAAGACTGAAGGCTATAGCGGAGCCGATTTGGAAGGCGTGATAAAAGAGGCTGCGCTAATAGCGCTGCAGGAATCCAATTTCAAGGCAATTGTGGTCGATAAAAAGCATATTGATGCCGCCCTTCTTAAAATAGTTCCAAGCATCAGCCAGGAAACAGCAGACGCATATGCTGCTTTCAGGACCCAGATGGCGGAATTCAAGCCAAGTTATGCCAGATAGGCTGTTTCAGAATATTGGCTGCAGGATTAAAAAATAAATCCACGGGGCAAACACACCTATTGCGGCAATCGCCATTGCCACCCCCCAAACAGGAATGCTCCATGTAAAAACCTTGGAGCCATCCAAAGGCCCAATAGGGAGAAGATTGAACAGGGCGAGGAAGAAATTTATCATTGCCGAATAAGAGAAAATGTCTGACACCAAATCCGTCGGCTTAAACACGGCAAGCAGGATAAGGAACATGAATGCCACAACAATATTTGTGGCAGCACCGGCAACAGAAATTAGCCCATTTTGCTCCCTTGTTATATGGCTGCCAGATATGTAAACTGCGCCAGGTGCGGCAAACAAAAACCTTCCAAAAGTTATCAGCGGAAGGAGTATTGTGAAAAGCAATCCTGTTGTCCATGCCCTGTATTCTGCGTTAAGCCCATAATATTTGGCAACCTGCCTGTGCGCAAGCTCATGCAAAATAAAGCCAGTTCCAACCCCGACCAGTGCGATGGGAAGTTTTTCCCCAAAATCACCAAAATTCAGAAATTCCGACAGCACCCATGCAAACCCAAGGCTGATGGTTAACCATGAAATGATTAAATCGTTTCTTTCCCTGGATTCCAAAACAACCACCTAAAAGCAGTAATTATTTGTTATCGGCATCACTTAAATAAGCTTTAGGTCTGTTTATCGCCCCTTTTTGCGTACTAATTTCTTTAAATATAAATATCGTCAATCAACGTAATATTTAAGTTATTTTCCCAGCACCATTATTGCATGAATCCCCGAGGAATTTTCTCCTTCATATTGGTTTTGCTCTTCATCCAGCTAATTGTTGTTTCTGCAGGAATCAATTCCTCAACCAGCAGGGAAATTGGGGAAGCCATAAACACCCTCATTGAACTTGAAAACTCCTCCCTGAAAAGGGCCGAGCTGGAGCAGAATCTGGATTTCCTGATAAAAAAGGCTGTTGAGAGGGAGGTTTTCTTTGGAAATTCCGAGCCTGAGTTGATTGAGCAGAAACTAAACCATGAAATTGATTCCTTTGTTTCCCAAACTGAAAGCATTTACGGTGCAAGCCCGAAAATGGAATTCAATTTAGTTCAGGATTTCCAAAGATTGAAAATTCCCCAAAAAAAGGCCCGCAGGAAACTGGGAAAAGGGGAGCTGCACAACTACTTCAATGTAATGGTTCTGAACCTTGAGGAAAATATTTTCATCGTGGAATTTGATTATTCCGGGGGCCTGATGAAAGACCATCGCTTCTTTGCGGTAATTTCCTCTCCAAAAACCGAGCAGTTGTTTGAGATTCCGGCAGGATACACGCAAATCATTACGGTGGTTAGATGATAAGTATTGAGGCGATGATTTGCTTCCTTGTGTTTGTAATACTTCTCGGAATTATTGCCGCAGGAATTGGGGAACAGATTCAATTGTTTGATTTTTCATCAGGCGCATTCATTGCAAGAAATGAATCAGAAAAATGCGCGGTTCTTGTTGATGCCCTCTATTCGAATGGAGGGGGGACACTGAATGAAAACAAATTTGGCTGCTTTATTTCGGAAAACGGGATTTCCTCAAAGTTTGGGGATTGGGAAAAGGCATCCCTCACTGTAAGCAATTCTGCAGTGCAGGTTGAGGGGGATTTAAGCATGATTGAGGTTAATGGGGATGGCCATTATAGGTGAGAGGGGCCTTATATTCAGCCTGGATTTGGCTGTGGCGGTGATGGTTATGTTTGCGATTGCCTTTCTCATACTCCTGCATTCAGCCTCACTAATCGAAAATAACGCTTCCCTCCAAAACAGGCTCTCTTTGGAAAGAAAGGCAATCTATCTTGCGGATTCCCTTGTAAAAAACCGGAGTCCTGAAAATCCGCTTTTAGGGTCGGCCAGTTACAATCCTCTCCTGAAAAGGGTGGAAACAAACAAAATTGATTATTCACTACTCAAATCAATTTCAGATAAAAATTTTGGCCTTAATGGAATTTCAATTTCACTTTTGGAAATCGAATACAAAAACAGGGAAAAGGAAAAAATAATTGAAAACCCCCTTTCTGGCGAATGCATCTCAGTTGAAAGATTTGTCCTGATGCAAAAAATCTTGCCTGAAAAGGCATTGTTAAGGCTGGTGGTGTGTGATGCATCTCTCAACTGAGGCCCTATTTTCCCTCTTTCTGCTTTGCTCAGTCCTGCTGCTCCCAGCCTCCTTTTCCAGCCCATCCTATTCCGAGGTGCTGCTTGTGCAGAAGGGGAATGACCTATTGGCGGTATGGATGATGCAGCGCTCATTTTCGCAGAGGGAAATCCTTTCTGACATCCAATTGGTTTTTCCCATGCATGCTGTTCTTGTTGAAATTGACGGAAGTGAATACTGGCACAATAAAAGAAATTTTGCGGGAATGGACGCAACGTCCTCATCAATATTTTTTCTTGATGATTCCCTCCAGCTGAAAGAATTAAGGCTCACCATTTACCACTGAAACTTTCCCGGAATTTTTTTCCAGTTTCAGCCTGATTTCATTTTCGGCCCTGAAAGGTAAAAGGGAAAAATTTGCATTCACTTCCCTCTCGAGTTTCTTCCCTCTCCCAAGTTCTGAACTTTCAACTATCAGGATTAATTTCATGTTCTCGTTTTTGAGTTCCCATTGATTTATCACGTTAGAGGAAATTTGGAGGGAACTTCCATCACCAAGGACATTCATCCTCTCTATCCCCAATTTTAAATCATCAATAAAGTGCTCGGCATTCCTCACATCCAGGCCAAACTTGGCGGCCTGGACAGTATTGTTTATCGCAGGAACAAGGAAAAGCAGGCAGGAAAAGAATGCGGCCAGAAGTATGATATATTCCAGGCTTAGTTGTCCGCGCATTCAGATATCCTCAATCTGCTCGAATATTTCGCTTGTTTTGTTGTCGATTACCTTTGCCCCCTCCTCGGTTGTTTTCTGGAGCTGGCTTACGAGAAGCAAAACTATCGCAACAACCGCGGCAAGGACAATAATCATTTCCACAGAAATCTGCGCTTTTTCCTCATAAAACATAAGGAAATGATGAAGGGAAGTTATTTTAAATATTACGTCAATTGACGAATATAATCAATTGCCCTTTTTTGCCTAGGGTTTCGGAAGGCATAAATACCAGTTTGGGCTTATTTGTGAGTTATGGATATTACTTCAGTATGTATTTTTTTCTCAGCTATCGTGAGCATAATTTTTTTGATTAGCGGAATTCTTATTATTATTTTTAGTAAAAAATGTGCAGATTTTATTGTAAGATTTGAAATAGGATTGCCAGATTTCCTGCCACCTAAAATTATTTATAACACTGTTTTCAATAGTGATGAAAAAAGTTATGGGTCTTTTAGAAGGATTATTTTTATTTTGCTCGGTCTTTTTTTAATTATTGGTTCCCTTTTGAACTTTTTAGTTTGGAGTTTTTTGTTTTGTGGGCTATTTCCCCCACTCACTCTGTAAAGGTCTTTTTGCTCAACCCCCCACACCCCGAAAGGGTTGGTGGCTGCCTGAAGATGGATTTTGCACAAAAAGGGAGCTGGCGCTGCCCAGGGTTTCGGAAGTAATAAATACCGTCACGAACTTAAATTATGCATGGTTAGTAAAAGGAAATTTCTATCTGTGCCATTAGATGCTTTAAAAAGGGCGAGAGCAAAAACAAGAACTGCTGAAAAATCATCCTCTCCAAATCAACCAAAAAAGAAATTTTCGAGAAGGAAAATGCTTGGTTTATTGGGAACTGGTGCCGCAGCAGGTACTGGATTTTACCTATCCCGAAAAAAAAGATATTTTGGGGTTTTAAAGTTTTTAGGCAGGGAATGGCCCTATTCAGTAAAGCTTTTTTTTAGTTCACATGGGGAAAGAAATAATGCACAAAAAATTTTAGAGGAGTTAGATAAATCCAAAAAGAAAGGAAGAAAATATGACCTCGTTTTTTTGGAGGGCCCCATTAGTGAAGAAATGAAAAAACAATTTATGAATGGTTTTTCAAGAATTCGAAGTAACTATTTAAGTGGAAAATATCGGGATGAAAAGGGGATTCAATCTGATCTTCAAAAAGAGTATGGTAAACTGGTTCCTTTTCCTGAATTTACCGTTGAATTGTTTGCCGGATGTATAAAAAGAGGAGTATCTATTGAGCCTATCGAGGTTTATTCTCCTAACAGGTTTGTAAAATTGACTAGTCATGAATTGTATAAGGATGACTCTCTTCGAAATTATAGAAAAATTCCAAAAACTGATATTGAATCAAAAAAGAAAGCTGCAATGGAATACTTAGTTGCCAGAACAAATTATTTAAGATTTAGAAATAAAATGATTGAAATAACTTTAGAAGATAAAGTAAAAGAAAGATTTAAATCTTTAAAGGTTAAAGATGGAAGATTAACTGATATGCTTTTTGTTGGAGCAGATCATCAGTCACTTTCAGATACCTTTGCTAAAAAAAGAAGCTGGGATTTAGATTATGAATTTGAGAGTGTTTTGCCCTCTAGATTTGAGACAGTATTTAAGCAAACCTTGTTAAGAATGGTTGAAGATCCAAAGTATGTTCCCAGTGAAAGAGATTTGGAAAAAATAATGAACTATCTGGATATGGGACATGACTTGTAAAAAGATATTCAGGTAATTCATCTAAGTAATCTAATCATATTGCCCCTGGTTCAAACCCCCCACAGCCAGTTACCCCTTCCTCTTCCTAATTAAAACCGCCGCGAAAAAGCCCACAATAAGTGCGGTTGCGACTATTGGGATAAGGAACAAAATTGCCTGCTCAAAAGTAATTATCGGGTCTGTGGGGATATCGGTCCACATTACCTGTTTATCTTCAGGAACCAGATTTTCCCCGGCCTTCCCTATCTCATCTTCCCTTTCAGCAGCTGGTTTTGGCTCCTCCCCGCCTGCCACAGTGGTTCCTCCTCCGGAATCGACTAAATCCTTATCAGCCACAGGTGCCACAATATTGTCCACCCCGCCATCACCGAACATTTGAGGAGGGGCCATTGTTTCAGAGGATGCAAGTGTGCCTGTTGACATATAATAAATTCCAAAACTGCTTGCAAACAAAAGCAAAAATCCAACCAATGCAATTGCCGAGATTGAAAGAACTATCAGTATTGTTGTATCGCTCTCATCCCCCTCAAGAAGGTTCTTCCCCTTCCTTGTGAGCGTATAATACTTCCATTTTCTCCCCTCATCAATCTGCTCAATAATCTCTGACTTAAGGAGAATGTCCAAATGCTGCTTAATGCTGGGAGAAGCCATCTCCATTTTAGAGGCAATTTCAGTAAGTGTGTGGTTCCTCTCCTTTAGCAGCTTAATTATTTGCACCCTGGTATCAGAACTCAGGGCCTTGAATTCTGTTGATGAAAGTGTCAGTTCAGCCATGCAAATCACATAGTTAGCTAATTACATAACTATCCTTTTTAAGCTTTAAATAGCTTTCATTTTAGTTAGCTAACCGGCTTTCTGAAAGGATTAAATACTCGAATGGAGTAATAAATTAGGGTCAAAATGGTTGATTTGAACACTCTGAATGTGGAGCAAATAGCTACGGATAGCGTAAACTACATCCAGAACAACTTTATCCCCAGTGTTTTTGCCCTTGACCCGGGTGCGATTGCAATAGTGGGGATTGCGGCATTAATCCTGATTGCAATTATATTCAAAACAAGCCAGATTCTTTTCACCTTGGTAAAAAAATTATTCCTCCTTATAATTGTCGGCTTCTCCCTTTTCTTTTTCATTTCAACTTTTGGGGAAAAGCTTCTGGCCGAAGGCTTTAGTGGCCAACTAATAATAGTTGGTGTTGTGGGCATTTCCCTGGGGTTGGTTGCACTTGTAATGGCTCTTCTCTCTGCGCACAGGCACACAAAAAGTGCAATTGCCGGAAGCAGGTCTGAGGTGTTTGAGGAAAAAGTGGCGAAAGAAAAGAAGGAACCGCTGCAAGAGGGCAAAACAACATTTTCTGCCAGCGGCTTCCTGGACTCAATGCAGAACGACAGGAGCATTCTTGCGGTTTTGAGCTATGTGATTATCGCCCAGTTTGGCGTTTTCAGTTCAGTTACCCTTGCCGCCCCAAATTCAACAACAGGAATGGTGCTTGCTGCCGTTTTCTTTATCGGGGCATTTATTTTCATAAAGAGCTCATACCACAACTATCTCACAGGGGTAAAGCATCTCCTGATTGCTGCGGCATTTGCCCTGGTCCTTTCTGTCGTGCTTGGGCTTTACTGGGCCGAGATTCCACAGGATATTTTGTTTTCAATAGAATATTTCGCATCGCCCTCGATGATTGCATTTGCAACAAGCATAGCGGTAAGCCTCTTGATGGGAAGCAAGGAGTGATTCAAATGCCCCTTGATGTTGGATGGCCTGGTGGCAAGAAGAAGGCAAAGAAGCATGAAAACCAGGTTATGGCCGACTCTGGAAAGGAAAAGATTGAAGAGATTCTTATCAGCTCATTAAAGAAGGAAATTGGCGGGGATAATGTATTTTTCCTAATTAAAATGGAGCCGACAAATGTGGGGTGGCGTGCGGAAGTGAAAATAAACAACGCCCTGTATGAAATAAAACTCAACAAGTTTGGCGAACTCATGAGCTATAGTGAAATTTCAAAAGCTAAGTGATCTTTCTCAAGTATTTCTGCATCTTCAGCGCATCTTCCTCTAAATTGGGGCTTTCACAAATGACCGTTCCTGAAACACCCGATTCCTTCAATGCTTCAATTGCAAGTTTGTAATTCAGGGTGTTTCCCGCATCATCAAAATTCAAATGCTTCCTCTCACCCTTCTCAGTGAATTTTATTCCCGAACAATGGAAGTGCGCGTCCTTCAGGAACTTTTTATCCACAGTGCCCAATGCCTTAATGAAATCTTTCTTCTCTTTAAGGCAGCCAACACCTCTTGCATGGAGATGGGAAAAATCAATCACAGGATAGACAGAATCAATCTCATTGGAGAGGGTAGCGATTTCCTCCAGCGAACCAAACTGGCTTCCCTTGCCCGTAGTTTCCAGGCCAATTTTGATTTCAATCCCCTCGTGTTTCAACTGCTCATCAATTTTCATCAATGCCCCCTCCACACTTACATAAGCAATTTCAGATCCCATCCCCAAATAGAAACCAGGGTGTGCAACGATGATTTTTGCCCCTGCCGCGGCACCGATCCTCGCGCTGTCAAGAATCCTCTTTTTGCTTGCCTCAAGTTTTGCCCTTTCCTTTGCATTAAGGTTGATGTAATAAGGGGCATGTACACTCAGTGAAATATCCTGTTTTTCCGCAACTTTCCTGACCTCTGCAGCAAGTTCCAATCCCATATTTACTCCATAAACAAACTCCAGCTCCATTGCCCCCAAACCCAGTTCGGCAACCCTTTCAATACCAGAAACAGTATCCTGCTTTTTTGTGGAACATGGGATTCCTGCAGTCCCAAAAAGAATTTTCGCCATATTAGCAATTAAATTGTAAAATTAATAAAAAGGCAATCATCCTTTCCTCTGTGTCTGCCGATATGCGTCCTGACTTACCTCTTTTATAAGATTCCCCAGTATTTCAATATCCCTTTTTCCTCTAATTGGCAATTTATTAACAATTTTCTGCGCCTCTTCAAGTTTTCCTGATAATGCAAGACAGATAACAACCATGCGAACATTGCCATCTCTTCTATAGTTCCTCGCAAGATTTTCAAGAGTGGTATGCGTCTTAATTTCTTCAGTAATTAAACTCCTTACAGTTCTTGCATCCTCCGATTTCATAAGAAGTAATTTTTCATAAATCTCAAGAGCTTTTATGAATTTTTTGGCTATGCAAAAATTTATGGCGGCAAGTCTATACTTCCCCCGCCTAAGAGAAATATTCCCCAATTTTTCTAATGCTTTCCTATCATTTAATGCTTCTGCTATGCTGGAAGCCACTGAAAAATTCCCCCGCCTTTCAGCAGATGCCATCAGATCCCCCATCAAACCGATCTGCCCCATCCTCCTAAGAATGAAAGGAATATGCTCAAAGTCCTTCATCCCTGAATTTAATAACCTCTTAAGTGTTCTTTCTGCCGCATTATTTTCGCCATTAATCATATGATTTAAAGCGGTTTTTAAAATAATTTCATCAGGGCTAAGATGAGACTTATTCAAATCTGCCAATATTTGAGAAAGGGCCTGTTTTTTAGGTTTAAAACTCCTGGCGGTTTTTCCTTTATGGCTTACAGCCCGCTTGTCAACGGATGAAGGTTTACTTTGAGTTGGTTTGAGAAGGATTAAGTTGGTAGTTTTCCTATTACCCATAAAAGAAGAACACTTCCACGAAATATAATAATTTGCTTCTTTAAAAATTCCGAAAAAACCAATAAAAACAGAATTCAAAATTCACATTTTCCTTATTCCGTCGCAGGAAGGATATGCCGCGCAGCCCCAGAAATTTCCATATTTTCCAACTCTAGGAGCCATCGCAATCCCGCATTCAGGGCATAGTGGCGCTTTCCCGATAGTTTGGGTGTGCTTGCCGCAGACAGGCTGTTTTGCCTTGTTATAGGCCACAGCATTTCCATCGCATACAGTGCATTTCATCAAAATCAACCTTGCCGGATTATATGTAAGACTCATATGTTTAAATTACTTTTCACGAAGGGGACTCAATTCTTTTTTAATATTGTTTTTACAACTATTAAATAGGTACAATATGAAAAGGAACATTTTTGACAATGCCAGGGGTGAAAAGCGCATTTTCAAGGACGAAAGATATCTCTATCCGGAATTTGTCCCTGAGAGGCTTTCCCACAGGGATTCTGAAATCAACAGCCTTGTATACGCATTCAATCCTGTTGCCAAGGGCGGAAAACCCCATAATGTTTTTGTCACAGGGGCAACAGGGACAGGGAAAACAGTGAGCGTGAAATATGTCCTGAACGAACTGGAGGAATACAGCGACAGGGCTAAGAAACTATACCTGAACTGTTTTGAATACAATTCCCGCCATGCAATCCTATCAAAAATCGCGAATTTTCTTGGGGCGCCGATTCCAAGAAGGGGCCTTGCAACAGACGAGATTTACTCCAAGATGCTGGAGGCAATGAAAAAGGTGGATTTCTTCCCGATAATAATCCTTGATGAAATCGACCAGATAATGAACATAACAGAATCCTCCAATCTGCTTTATGATTTATTGAGGGTAATTGAGTATCAGAGAAACCGTTTCGGACTTGCGATAATTTCCAATGACCCGTCTTTCACCTCAAAACTTGACTCAAGGGTCAAAAGTTCCCTTGCGGAGGAGAAAGTTGTTTTCAATCCCTATACCCCGATCCAGATTAAGGACATATTGAAAGAAAGGGCAAACTACGCTTTCCAGGGGGATGCGCTTAATGAAGAGGTAATCCCAGTTGCCGCAGCCCATGCCGCGAAAAGGGGAGGGGATGCGAGGGTTGCGATAGAGGCGCTCTGGAAAGCAGGAAGGGAAGCTGAAAGGGAAAATGCGGGGAAAGTTGAATTAAAGCATTTGAAAATGGCATTTGAGATTGTGGATTCGGTTTCTGCCCTGAAGCACGTGAAGGAGCTTGATGACAACGAAAAGGCGGTTCTCAAAATCATCGCCGAGCTTAGCCCAATCGCTTCAGGGGATTTGTATGAGAAATACTGCGCTTCAGAAAAGGAGCCCCTTTCCCAGCGCAGGGTGAGTGAATTCGTAACCAACCTCGAAAAAAGGAATTTAGTTTCTGCAGCTCTTATAAGCATGGGCAACAAGGGAAAAACAAGGCAGATTTCCCTCACTGCGCCAAAAGATGCCGTGCTGAAAGAATTAACGGATTAATTCGATAACACCTTCTTTCGTACGCCGCACCGGAAACCCACTCCCGAAGGCGTATTTAAAGACCCAATACAAAATTTTATTATGGGTATTAAAGGACTTGATTGTAAAACAGAATATCATTGGTTTGATGAGCCAGATACTGTAAGAGTTAGATTAGAAAAAGAGCTCTGGGAAATATTTATAAATAAGGCAATTGCGAAGGCAGGCTCAAGAACCAGATTAGCAAATGCAACTGGACTATGCAAGGTAACTGTTTTCAATTATTTCCACAATATAAGTTTGACCGTAGGAGGGGTAAAGAAAATTCTTAATTTTTTAAACATTGATTACATGTCGGTTGAAGATAAAGTTAGGGAAATTGCTTGGACTAAAAACATTAAATTGCCAATAAAACTTAATACGCCATCTATGGCTACTATTTTAGCAGCAGTAATTGGAGATGGAACTATTAGTGAAGTGCACGTAGAATATAAAAACAAGGATAGTGAGCTACTGAATAAAGTCGAGAAAGAAATAAAAAAGACTTTTGGAAATGTTAAAATAGATCATAGAATTTCTGAGAAGGGCATTCCTTATATAGTTGCTAACAAAATTGTTAAAAGAGTTTTAATAAACGTTGGAGTGCCCGTTGGCAAAAAATTAAATAAAAATTCTGGAGTTCCAAAGATTATTGTGAATGGTTCAAAAAGAATGCAAAAAGCATTTATTCAGCAATTATTTGATGATGAAGGTTGGGTTGAAAACACCAATTATAAAATTGGATTATCGCAAGCCAATGAGTGTACTAATGCAATTAACAAAAAATTTTTTTCTGGAATGAAAATAAACAAGCCCTACAGCATAAATAAAATCCCCGAAGAAAATCGAAATAATGTTTTGCCTCCTCAACTCTTAACAGGCATAAGAAAAATCCTACATGAAAAATTTTTAGTCGAGTCCAATCTAAGGCTAAAAAGAATAATAAGGCGGAGAAAAGGATATGTTACTGCATTCTGGGAACTTAATGTGGGCAAGAAAGAATCATTATTAAACTTCAAAAATAGAATTGGATTTTATTGCAAGAGAAAAAGAAAAGACTTTGATTTAATGGTTGGATTAAGAGAAAGCATGGTTCCAAAAGACATTCTAAGTCAAATATTTTACGAAGGAGCGAATCTTTCGAAGGAAAATGGGAGGTTTAAAGTTAAGGAAATATCCAAAAAGGTAAATCTCCACCCGTCCCGTATCAGGAAGAGGCTACAGACTCTCGTAAAAAGAGGTGTTTTTTATAAGAAAAATGGCGACTATGGCCTAAATCATAGTTATTTAATTAAAACCTTTTTTAACTCAACTAATAGGGGTTTAATGCAAATAGGTTGTGTGGGTAAACCATCGAGTGGTAAGAGCACGTTTTTCAGTGCTGCAACACTTACTGATGTTGAAATTGATATGCGGCCATTCACAACTATCAAAGCTAATATTGGAACAGGATATATAACGACAAAATGCGTGCATGGGGAATTTGGCAAACAGTGCCAACCCCAGAATAGTAAATGCGTAAATGGCATTAGACTCATACCAATTCAACTTTTAGATGTTGCAGGGCTAATTGAAGGTAGCTGGCAAGGTAAAGGACTTGGAAATTCTTTCATGTCGGATTTAATGCAAGCAAGTGCTTTAATCCATGTTTTGGATGTTGCCGGAATAACAGATGCGCAGGGCAATGTCTGTGGTTCAGGAACGCATGATCCGGCAGTTGACATTAAGTTTCTCGAGAGGGAGATTTCATATTGGATAAAAAGCATTTTAACAAAAAACTGGGCTAAAATAAGTAAACAATCCGGATTGAATGAGAAGGGTCCTGGAGTAGCATTGGCAAAACAGTTGAGCGGATTGGGAATAAGTGAAGATTGTGTGAATGATGTTTTGAAAGAAGGCAATTTCAGTGATAAGCCATATTCATGGAACGAAGAAGAAATTTTGAGATTTAGCGGGCTGGTTAGGGATAAAAGCAAACCTTTGTTGATTGCTGCCAATAAGATAGATCTTGCTGGGGCGCGAGAAAAATATGAAAAAATAAAGAAAGAATTTCCAAATTATAAGATTTTTCCAACTTCCGGAGCGGCAGAGCTTGCATTAAGAAAAGCAGAGAGAAATGGGATAATAAAGTATGTTCCAGGTGAAGATAAGTTCGAGATTGTAAAAGGAGATATTGATGAAAAGCAAAGGAAAGGATTAGATTTTATTCAGAAAAATATCCTTGATAAATATGGTTCGACCGGGATACAGAACGTGTTAAATAAAACAGCATTTGAACTTTTGGATTTGATAGTAGTTTATCCTGTTGAGGACCAGAATAAGTGGACAAGTGGGCAGGGAAATATTCTCCCAGATGCTTATTTGTTGAAGAGAGGAAGTACTCCAAAAGATTTATCTGGCAAAATTCACAGTGATTTTATTGATAAGTATATTGGGTCAATAAATTGCAAAACAGGCCAAAAGATTTCTGAAAATTATAAACTGCAAAACAACGATGTTATCAAAATTATGCTCTCTCACTAACATTATATAAGATTTTATAAGATTTAAGAATTTACCAACAATTCCTATCTGCATTCAACCACAATTAATCAATTTATGGAAAAAGCCTTATTAGGATATACTAAAATTCAGTCAATATATTTATGGATTTCCCTCAGAATATATATTATGGCTGATTTATGGACAGACAAATATTCCCCGAAAACTCCTGAGGAATTTGTCGGAAACAGCGAAATTCTCGCAAAAGCCCTTGATTGGGCCAATGGATGGGGCCAGGGGAAAAAACAATCCCCGCTGCTTTTATGGGGCCAGACAGGCTCAGGGAAAACATTGCTGGCATATTTGATTGCAAAGCTGCAGGATTGGGAGATGTTTGAGTTAAATGCATCTGATTTCAGGTCCAAAGATATAATTGAAAGAATTGCAGGTGCGGCGGCGGCAAATGCGAGCTTCTCCGGAAAGAAAAGGCTTGTGCTGATTGATGAGTTGGACGGGCTGCACGGCACCAAGGACAGGGGCGGAGCCGGAGCGATTGCTTCTGTAATCCGGCAGGCGCAGAACCCGATGATTTTAACCGCGAATGACATTTACTCCAACAGGAATATTTCCTCCCTGAGGTTTGCCTGCACAACACTGGAATTCAAGAAAATAAATTACCTTTCCATTGCAAAACGCCTGAGGGAAATTCTGGATGGGGAGAATGCAAAGTATGATCCTGAAGCAGTAAAGGAACTCGCAAAAAACTCCGGGGGGGATTTTCGTTCTGCGCTTCTGGATTTACAGACCCTTGCAATGGAGGATGAAATAGGGATGAAGGAAGTCCAGTCCATGGGGGGGAGGGAAAGAAGCGAAAAGATATTTACAGTTATGAAATACGTCTTTAAAGGAAAGGATTTAGGGGAGATAAGGAAGGCAAGGATGGCATCTGACCTAAGCAATGATTTATTGCAAAGATGGGTTGAGGAAAACATCCCTAGGCAGTATTCCGGCGCAGATATGGCAAAGGCATTTGACAGGTTCAGCAGGTCTGATATTTTTAACGGGAGGATAAGAAGGATGCAGTACTGGGGCTTTCTCCGTTATTCATCAGAACTTATGACCTCAGGAATTGCATTTTCTAGGGAGAATGATTACAGTTCATTTGTCCCCTACCAGTTCCCAACACTCCTCTCTAAACTTTCAAAATCCCGCCCAATAAGGGAGCTGAAAAAAGGGCTTGGGAGAAAAGTGGGGAAACAAATACACTCCTCAGCAAGGGATGTTATGGCCCATGACCTCCCTTTTATGCAGATGCTTTTCGAGCAGAAAGAACTTGCCCCAAGAATCGCCGCCCAGTTTGACCTGAATGAGAAAGAAGTTGCGTTCCTAATGAACACAAAACCAGAAACAAAGAAAGTGCAAAAAGTAATTGAGGAGGCTGCTGAATTGAGAACCCAAAACATTACTGAAAAAAGGTCAATCTTCCGCGAAAACTTCAGCTCCAAGGAAAAAATCGAAGAGAAACCGGAAGAAGAAAGCGGCAACCAAACCAAATTATTCTAATCATGAATTAACCTACCCAAAAGAATAAATATAATAATCTGCCTAATTATGTCGGTGTTTTTATGAGAAAACCAAGAAAGCCATCTACCCCGACTCCTGATGGGAAAATGGTAAAAGGAGAACAAATGGAAAAAAGGCTTGGCGACAGGCGTCAAATAGAAACCTGGACTAAAGAGCACCCGCTGCCTAAAGAAATTTACGGTAGACGAAACCCCCCCCTTAGTTATGCAATTGTTAATGGTGCCGGAAAAAACAGAAAAGTTATTGATTTACGTGAGTCTGAACATGGGGAGCCGTATCCTTATAAGGAAGGGCTGAAAGTAGTAAAAGGAAGAAGAGATGGTCTGGTTAAACGTGTTATTAAACGTGTTATGAAAACAAATTCCAAATACCCTTTTCTCAATGGAAAGGTCATAACTTCGGAAGATGCAGGGCCGCGATTAGCAACCACGAGAAGAGAAAGAGGGGAAAGGCGCATAAAAAAATAAAACCAAGGGCCAGCTTTCTAAATTTCAATTTCCATAACACTAACAGGCATTTCCAAACCAAACGCATCAAGGGTTTTCCTGTTTATTTCCCCGAGAACACCCCTCTTCTTTCCCATTGAAATTTCCCCGCTTTTCCCCTTCTCAAATGCAGGGTCGCTGGAATCTGAAATGGAATAATTAATTCCCAAATTGCTGCAGACCGCATCGAGGACAGATTTCATCTGGGTAAACCCAAATCTCCTGTCGCTTACCACAATACATAGCTTTTCCATTTCCTTAACGCCAGTTTCGTTTTTAGGGCCCAGTTCAAGTGCCCTCCCTATTTCAAAAATCCTCTGAGGATAATCTGCGTTCTTGTTCCTGAATAAAAATCCCAAATGCTCGGGGTAAAGCCTTTTTCGCATAATTACCCAGTTAAGTGAAACAGGATTGGCAAGCTCAACAAATTTCTCGCCCTTAAGGCCAATCTTTCTCTCCTGCCTCTCCCTGGAGCTAAGGACAAAAGTGAGAATTTCCTGCAGGCCCAAACCAACACAGACATCCCTCACCTTATCAAGGTAAATGCTTTCCACCCTTTCATGCCCGACAACATCCATCTCCACCTTTTCCGGTTTTATGGAATTAAATCCCTCACTAATAAGCACATCCTCAATAACATCCACTGCATGTATTATATCTCTTCTATAATCCGCATAAGTAACCTCAACTTTCTTACCCTTCAATTTCCCGACCATTCCTGATTTCTGAATTAGGGAAAGGAAATGTCTAGATGTAAAATCAATTCCCGACATCTTCCTTGCAAAATCCAAATCAACAGAAATTTTCTTCGTTCCAAATTCAGGAGTTGTTAATTTCTTTCCATTATACTTAATCTCGACAGATTCAATCTTCCCGCCCCTGTCTGCCAAAGCCATGCAGATTATTTTCAGCGCGGTGTTAATCTTCTCCTGATCAAAACCAGTGACATCAACAAACAAATTCCTTGTTTTTTCAGTTATCTTCCCGCTTCCAGCAGAATTGATGATTGGCGGCATTGAAAGAACCTCGCCCTTGCTGTCCACCAGCAGTGGAAACTTGTCAAACTTCGCAATTAAATGTCCGTACTCCTTTCCCTTCGGATGCTCCTGCAGAATTTCATCCAGCCTCATTTTCACACCATAATCAAGCGGAATAAATTCCTCACTCTTCTTGGCGGCATAGTACTTAACATTTCCATGAACCTGATCCAAATCAAATAAACCTATTGCAACTTCATCCCGTTTCCTGCCAAAAGTCATGCAGATTTTCTCCTGCAACTGAACTATCTGGCGAATAAATTCATCAGTAACTTTAACCCCCCTCGCAATCGCATATGCTGCCTTTGGCCTTATATTTTTGAGAGCAGGGTCAACCTCAGCTGAAATCCCTGATTTCTTAACCTTGTATTCAGGCATTCCTTTCCTTATACCCAATCTCCCCTTAAGTTCCCTTGCAATTCCTTCAGTGCTCCACAAATCTGGCCGGTTGGTATCTTTCATATCAACCTTTAGCAAATCCCCTTCCCAGGCATCAACCTCGCCCTTGACATACATGAGCGCGTCCTCAAGTTCCTGCTTGGAGAATTTCTTCCCGATTAATTTTTCCAGATCTTTCTTCTCAACTTCCACAGTAGGCATTTTATTTCACCATTTTGCTGTTTCTTAACCAGTTCAAATCTTCGCTGAACAAATATCTAATATCTTTAATCCCAAGCTTAAACATCGCCAACCTGTCAATTCCAATCCCCCAAGCAATTGCCTGGCCCTTAATCCCCAAATTCTCCAGCATCTCAGGCCTGAACATTCCACTTCCCCCCAATTCAATCCACCCTAAATCAGGGTGCTTGGCGGAAAGTTGCACAGATGGTTCTGTAAATGGATAATAATCGGGATAAAATTTCACTTCTTCAGCCCCCGCAAATTCAATCGCAAACTGTTTCAACATCCCTAGCAGATGCCTGAAATTCAAATCTTCGCCGACAATAAATCCCTCACACTGGTTGAACTCAATCAAATGCGTGGCATCCAAAACATCAGGCCTAAAGCATCGCGCAATCGCAAAATATTTCCCAGGAACCTGCAGATTGTGAATCAGCTGCCTTGCCGAATGTGCGGTCCCATGCGCGGCAGGCATCAATTTTGCCGCAATTTCCTCAACCCAGCTATAACCCCAGCCAGAAGAGGCAGAAACACCTCCTGTTTCGTGCGCATCCTTCACTGCCTTGACAATTTTCTTGTCAGGCAACTTTCCCAATTTAGGATTCTTCAATTGATAGGTATCGGACCAGCTCCTTGCAGGATGGTTCTGCGGCTGGAAGAGAACATCAAAATTGTAAAACTCCTGAACAACTAGAGGGGCATACATTTCCTTAAAGCCCAGTTCAGTTAACTTCCTCCTAACACTATTAAGGAACTGAACATAAGGCTGCTTCTTTCCAATAAATATTTTCGGAACCTCGCCATGGATGTTATACTTTCTTTCCTTAACTCCCTTAAGCTGGGAAAGAACCTTCTCCCCTGGAGAATTAATCTTCACCTTCCTTTCAACAGCCTCTCTCTTCTCAACCAGCCCCCGCTTAATCAAATTCGCAACTTCAGATTCGGCCGTATTTTCAATTTCCGAGAGAATGCTTTTCCCGGATTTCCTTGAAAGAAAATCCTTCCCAACCTCTGTAATTTCAATCTCCTGTTTTCCGGGAACAATCGCAATATACGCATTCCTCTTGTTCAAACCAAGAGCAATATTGAATTCCTGCTGGTCCAATTCAGCACTCTTTTTCAAATCATCAAAGCCCTGCCTTTCCCTCCCGCTCAAAGAATTCAGCATCCTTTCCTCAGGAAGCCCTTTCTCCAAAGCAGTCTTCCCCTTGGCAGTAAGCCCAAGCATAATTTCTCCGCTTTCGCTTAGGTCAACAATCTTTTTCTCAGCCATCCATGCCATTGCCCTCCGCGCAGAATCAATTCCAATTCCTGCCCTTTCGCCCAATTCCTTGGCATTCATTTCCCCCCCTTCAGAGAGGGCCTTAAGCGAATCCTGCTCTATTTTTGACAAACTCTCGGCAATTGCTTTCAGATCCATAATAACCCTACTATTTGAACAATGAATTAATTAAATATTAAATAGGTGTATATATAAGTTGTCTTATGAAAGATAAGAAAAAAGAGTTAATTCTGCTGGATTCCAGCGCGGTCCTAAATGACTTCAATTTCGAGTTTGATTCTGAAAAGGGCTATTACACAACCTCGAAAGTATTTGGCGAATTCAGGGATTTAAGGTCAAGGGCATTGGTTGATAATGCCCTGAAAATGGAAACCCTGAAAATTGTCGACGCCTGCCCATTGAGCGTCCAGAATACAATGAAAGAGATTGGAAGAACCAGGCTTAGCGATGCCGATATTTCAATAGCGGCACTTGCAAGGGATTTCAAAAAAAAGAACGAAATTTTCTTAGTAATAACCGATGATTTCAGCCTGCAGGCCGCGCTGAAAAAAATCGGAATAAAATTCAAAGGGGTTTTCCGCGGAAGCATAAAATAGCTATGCTTCAATTTCAACTTCAATTTCCTCTTCACCAATTCCTGTTTCGAGTTCCGAGTGATTAACGATATATTCCTGAACCCTGCCGCTTATTTCTTTTCTTTTGAGATAGGCGCCCCCAAAGACTATCAGCAAAAACAAACCGGAAAGGACTAGCAAGTTATAATCCGAAATAATTTCGAGGACAATTCCGCTGATTAGGCTAAACAGGTCAAGCCCTTCGGGAACAATCGGCTTAGGTACCCTGTATTCGATATTGATGATTGTCCTGTTTGTGCCGTGCAGCTCAACATTGTTAGGCCCAAAAAGCGTTGCCTCCGGCGGGAGAAGGTCAGCGGAAATCTCTGCCTCAAAAGGCAAGATAAATTGTATTTTGGTTTCATCCGGTATAGAAATCAGCCCGCCGCTTATGAAATTCTGAAACACATCCTCCCTGAATTTCCAGTCTGTTTCCCTTAAAGTATCTGATTCAATAACCGCAATCCCGTCCAGCCCATACTCAAAAGTAACTGAGTTTTCACCATAACTTATGCTCACATCATGGATTCTATTTTCCCCCTGTATTTCGCCAAAGTGCGGGCCAAACCAGGAGAAATCAGCCCTCCACGCATCAATGCTTGATGTGTTTTCACTCGCGGTTTGGGCAAAGATATCCCTTTCCCCGGCGAAAAAACTGAGCTCATATTTTTCAGTTATTTTCGCATTGCCCTCATCGTCAACCTCAACCGTAATAATATTCTCCCTTACACTGAGAGAATTTACCACGGGAACAATAAGGCAGAATAACAGGGCCAGTGCAATAAATTTCTTCATAGTATTATAAGTGCTTTAATTGATTATAAATTTATTCATTTTATGAGTGCCGAAAAATATCCTGAAAAAATAAAAATTGCGGAAAGTATCCCAATTAATTTTATTTAGTTAATGAATTTCATTTTTTTCCCTTAAAACATTGATTTAAATTCCCCCCAGATTTATCTATTATAGTTCTATGGTGTTTTGATGAAGATTCAGTACCTTGCCCACTCGTTTTTCAAGTTTTCATTCAAAGGGCTGAATGTTTTGGTTGACCCTTTCATCAATCACAACTCGAAAGATGCGAAGTACAAATCACTCATCGAATGCCCTGTTTGTGAGGATGATCTTAATGACATAAGCCTTATTCTAGTCACCCATGAGCATTTCGACCACTGCGACAGGCAGGCAATTGAGTGCATTGCGAAAAGGGACTCAGCCTGTGTTGTTGCCCATGAAAGTGTCATGAGGAATCTGGATATTCCCGATACGCTGAAAAAGCCGGTTTCAATAGGCGAGAATATAAATTTTAAGGGCGCGGCTGTAAAGGCATTTCCTGCCCATCATCCAAGTTCATTTTATCCAATGTCATTTCTCCTAACCTGTGATAATCTTTCACTTTTCCATGCAGGGGACACTGACATACTTGATGCCTTCAATAGCATCACTCCTGATATTGCCCTCCTCCCAATAGGCGGGAATATGACAATGGACCTGATTGATGCCGTAAAGGTAACCAAAACAATGAAGCCAAGAGCAGCGATACCAATGCACTACAACACATTTGATTTCATAATGGCCGATCCAAGTGAATTCAGCTACAGGATTAATAAGAGCATATTGAAAACAAAGCCCATTATCCTTGAACCAGGCAAATCATTTTCCCTTGAATAATTCTTCCGCACTTTTCAGGTCTTCCTTATCGCCAATATCTGCACAGAGCCCATCATAAATTTTAACCATTACTTTCCCTTCTTTGGCGAGGGCATTAATGGCGTCAACAATTTCATACTCCCTGCGCTTGCTCATCTTGACTTTTTCTATCTTCTTGAAAATCTTTTCATTGAAGCGGTAAATGCCTGCATTAATTATTTTGGAACTGATACTCCCGAATTCCGGCTTCTCCACAATTTTTTCCAGCCTCTCTCCCGATAATTCCATAACCCCATATCTCCAGGGGTCATCAACCTCCCTTCCCACAACAACCGCATCAGATGTATCGAATTCATCCTTGTGGGCAAGGCCCGTTATCAGTTCCTTTTCAACAACAACATCTCCATTCATTACAAGAAAATCGCCCTCACCTATAAACTCCTTTGCAAGCCCGATTGCATGGGCAGTCCCCAGCTGTTTTTCCTGCCAGAGATAGTTGATGGGAACTCCCCTATAACTTCCCTTGAAATAGTTCTCAACATTTTCCTTCAAATAACCGACAACAATCTCAATCTCCCCAATCCCTGCATCCACCAATGAATCAAGAATCCTCTCAAGAATCGGCCTGCCGCCCAACTTAACCATGACTTTTGGGATTCCATTTGTAAGGGGCCTTAACCGCACTCCCTTTCCTGCCCCAAGAACAACAGATTTCATCATCACACCTATAATTCAATCTCCATAAGGTCCTTGGCAGCATAGCTTTGGGCAAAAACCATCCTTGCCTCATTTTCCATTTTTTCGGTTTCCTTATGCCTTGGGGAAATATGGGTCAGGTATAATTTTCCGGCCCCTGCCCTTTCAGCGAGCCTTGCAACATCCTTAACCATGGAGTGTTTTGTTTCAACAGCACGGGATTTCATCTTTTCGGTGAATGATGATTCATGAATTAAAATATCTGCCCCGCTAATTTCCTCAAGGTAACTCTCACTCACAACAGTGTCCATCACAACCGCAATCATTTTACCCTTTCTCCCTTTCGAGTAATCCATCACCTGCTCAGGCTTGAATCTTTTATTGCCGACTTTAACACTCTCTCCCTTTTGCAGTTTGCTCCAAAGAGGCCCCTCAGGAATTTCCAGTTTAAGTGCCGTTTCCCTTGAAAACTTTCCGGCCTTTCCCTCCTCCCTGAAAACATATCCCCTTGTCGGCACCTCATGCTTCAGTGGAAAGCTGCTTACCTCAAAACCATTGCCATTCAGGATTACGCCGTTTTTTGCCTCAACACATTTAATCTCGAAATTCGGTTTCAGCCCGATAAGATTAATGCTCTTTTCCACGAATTCCTTTACTCCCTTTGGGCCATATACCTTGACCGGATAATCCCTCCCATGCAAAGCCATTGTGGCAAACAATCCTGGAAGGCCCAAAACATGGTCTGCATGGAAATGGGAAAGGAAAATATTCTGGATTTTCATATAGCTGACCTTTGCCCTAATCATCTGCCTTTGCGTTCCCTCAGCACAGTCAAAAAGGAACCACTCACCATTGAACCTGAGGGCTATAGAACTCAGGTTTCTGTCCTTCGTGGGGTTGCTGCACCCTGTCCCTAAAAAAATGATTTTCATTTTCTCCATTAGGAATTACTTGCCTGAAAAGATTTAATAAAGAAATCATGCCTTACTGGAACGATTAACCGCAACATTAGGTTAATTAATTTGTTTATTTACTATTCTAACTATGGCTGAGAAATCCAAATACCCGGATACCAATAAGATAGAGGTTCCCCGCAAGCTTATTGACCAGGTTATCGGGCAGGAATCTTCAGTGGAGCTTATCCGGAAAGCCGCCGCGCAAAAAAGAAATGTATTGCTTGTAGGCCTCCCAGGAACTGGAAAATCAATGCTTGCCCAGGCAATGTCTGAAATTCTGCCGATTCAGCGTTTGGTGGATGTCCTAATTTACCCCAATTCCGAGGATGCCAATACCCCGAAAGTGAGGGTTATGAGGGCAGGAGAGGGGCAGAAAGTTCTCCAACGGGCAAGGCTGGATGCAAAGGGCCAGGAAGACAATATTAGGCTGATGGGCCTGCTTCTCCCTTTGGGCTGGTTTATAATAACCTGGCTGATGTATGCTGTTTTTGGCTTAATGCATGTGAATGTTTATGCCGCAAGCCTTATTTTGGGCGGATTCCTTATAGTCGCACTTGCATTAGGGAGCCAGATGAAAATAAGGCAGGGAACAACAATCCCAAAACTCCTAATTAACAATGCCGGAAAAAAGATTGCCCCTTTTATTGAGGCAACTGGTGCAAGGGCAGGTGCATTGCTAGGGGATGTAAGGCATGACCCGCTGCAATGTTTTTACGGCTTTAACGTGCTTTATTTACAAAAAGAAGATCAAAATGGATCTGAATTTGTAGAAAAACCATTTTTAGAGCTTTGGGAAGAAATGTACGAAAAGTATGGCAAAGAAGTTATACGAAACAGTAAAGGATACGAAGCAATAATGATTCCGCCTGAGGAAAAGATTTATACTTTGGGGCATAAAGATGGCAAGGTCATTTTATCAAGAATACTTTCCCTTAACAGACAGCCTTTTGAGGGAGAGCTTGTTGAATTAAAAGTTGGAGATAAGACAGTTTCATTGACGCCAGAGCATAAAGTAGATACTGCAAAAGGCGACAAAGAGGCAGGTCAGATTTCTGAAAGAGACGGTTTGATTAAACTGGTTAAGGTTGAACTTGCCAAGATTCTCAGTTAGAGATATGCCCTATCTTGTTGATAAGGGGCAGCCTCCAGAAAATTAACGTTCAATTAGGCTTCAACAAATTGCCCTGTTTCTAGATTTCTTTTGCATTTGTCCCAAGTATAAACTCTGCCATTCATTGCAATGTAAACGCCGTTCTCAAGGACATTTATAAGGCCAATTGCCACCCCGATATTAAATGAGGCATCTGAATTAGAGAATTTTTCTGGCCTCATAGCGCCTGTCAAAATTATAACTTTATTAATATCGCTTAGATTTTTGGCAGTTTCAATCATTGTATCTGTTCCATGGGTAATTATAATTTTATCAGCATCTGCCTTTTGGCAAGCAGCATATATTTTCTACCTGTCTTTTTCTGTAATGTCTAGGCTATCTTTTTTGAGAACTGAGATCACTTCAAAATCAAAGCAGGGATTTACTTTTTGCAGTATTCTTGTTACGGCAGGTTCAGCGATTTCAAAGGCATACCCATTTGTCGTTCTTGGATAGTCTTTATCAATTGTTCCCCCAGTTTGAATGAAAAATATCTTCATAGTATAACCAAGCAATAAAATAGTTTAAATAACATAGGATTCAAAGTAGGCCGTATTTTTAAAAAATTCACCACCTCCAATAGAGAATTTTTTCTAAGGACTCTGATTTTCTCGGCTTAAACCTTTGCACGCCTGATTTCTACTTTTGGTGCAAAGGATTTAATGCCTCCAAAATCAGCAGAGACGTCCACGAAAAAATTCATTATTCTTGGAGGTGGTTTGATTGATGAATTTTCAAAATATTCAACTTCCCACAAGGGGAGAGATAAGGATGGCTGAAGAACTAGCCAGGTCAAATCCGGAGAACCTGACAGACAGGGAACTCTGGATTCTGAAAGAGACAGTGGGTGATTTCTAATGCTTTTCCCGCATCGGAAGCCTACTCCCAAAATAGTTTATAAGAGTGAAAAACAGAATTTTAACAGAAGGGCTATAATGTTGATCACTGAACAAGACATAATTAATACTTATTCACAAGAGGAACAATGCTCTTGTAGAAAATATGTTGAATACAAGGAACTAATGCGAGAGAATCCTTCTTTTGGTTATAAGCGTTGTGCAAAACTATTAGGCGTTTCTCAGGGCAGAGTAAGGTGGTGGCATACCAAAGGGGCAAAGAGAGCAGTTCCATTAGCCCTGAAGGCGGTTGAGAAACTTAAGAACGTTGGCATAATTCCATTTACTGAAGAGCACAAACACGCCAACGTAATTCTCAATATTTTAGGGACCCTTTTTGGAGATGGCGGAATTGACAGAAGGCTCAATACAGCGGCGTTCATCTCCTCAGACAAAAAGGATGTTGATTTATGGAAGAAAGATTTGCTCGAGGCATTTCCCTTTGCAAAAAACAAAATGAATCTTGTAGAAGGGGGAGAGTGGGGGCAT
Source organism: Candidatus Iainarchaeum sp. (assembly GCA_043816965.1). Taxonomy (GTDB): domain Archaea; phylum Iainarchaeota; class Iainarchaeia; order Iainarchaeales; family JAFCCJ01; genus JAFCCJ01. The sequence goes on from JBDRHK010000015.1 coordinate 58,526, forward strand.
TCATATAACATTAGGACTTTTGATAGGAGTATTATAAGATTCTTTGTTGCATTAGGAGCGCCAGTTGGGGATAAGGTTGCTATAAAATACAGTTTGCCAAACTACATTTTCAACGTATCCTACGAACATAGGATTGCATTTTTGGATGGTATGTTAGCATCAGAGGTCTCAGTTCCGAGATTTAGGGACGATTCTTACCAGAACAAGAGATTCACAGATTTCAGTTTAAGTTTATCAAAAATTGATACATTACAAGACGAGCATAGGCTTTTTATGAGGAGTTTTGAAGATTTATTAAATTCTGTTGAAGTGGCCACAACAGGTAATCTGAGAAAAGATTTTCATCTAAAAAGAAAAAGAAAGGACGGTCATTTAAGTTCGCCTTACAGGATTTTCATTAGAACAATTTTTTGGAGAGTTTTATATTTCAACAATTTATTTCCTTTAAGGTACTGTCATGGCAAGAAAAAACGTCTGCAAAAAGAAATTGAATTTGCAGTAAACTACAAGCAGAAATCTGTTAAACGGGGATTGGAGAAATGCCTATGAAATCTGTTTTAAAAATACTATTGGTGTTGGCTATACTTGCTGGTTTTATTTTTTTAGCATCCTATGTATTTGGTTTTATTAATATGCTTGTTTTTTCTACAATTTTCTAACTGCGGCAAATCGAGTTGTAGAAATGTAATTTTATTGTGATATCCTTGCAATGCAAGATATTTAATAATATTGTAATTATTATCTATTTATGGAACATAAATCAAAAACAGAGAGGGTTTCTTCAGTATCTAAGCGGCCTTTTAGGGGTCATGTCTATAATGTTACAACTGAAACAGGCAACCTCTTTGTTGAGGATGTTCTGGTTCACAATTCGGGCGGGTTGGGAACACCCCCTCACTTGCGTGTTGAGCCAGGAATGGTCCACAGGGTTAATGGAGGGGTTCTCTTTTTGGATGAGATTTCCACTCTCTCCCCAAAATCCCAGCAGGAATTGCTTACAGCAATGCAGGAAAAGAAATTCTCAATTACGGGCCAAAGCGAGATGAGTTCAGGTGCAATGACAAGGACAGAGCCGGTTCCATGCGATTTTGTCCTTATTGCCGCAGGGAATTACAATGATTTGAGAAAAGTTCATCCTGCACTTAGGAGCAGGATAAGGGGCTATGGTTATGAGGTCTATATGAACCTTGAAATGGAAGACAATGAGGAGAACAGGAAAAAGATTGTGCAGTTTATTGCGCAGGAAGTAACAAAGGATGCCAAAATCCCGCATTTCTCGGCAGATGCAATTGAGTCAATTATTTTCGAGGCAAGGAGAAGGGCAGGAAGGAAAAATAAACTCACCCTTAAGTTAAGGGATTTAGGCGGGCTGGTCAGGGCCGCAGGAGACATTGCAAAGGAAAAAGGCCATGGCCTGGTTGACGCACAGGATGTTCTCGAGGCAAAGATGTCGGCAAGAACCCTGGAACAGCAGATGGTTAACAAAATTATTGATGAAAAGAAGGATTATGATGTTTACCTTTTTGAGGGAAGTGCCATTGGGAGGGTTAACGGCCTTGCGGTTTCAGCAGACGGGGATGCGGGGCTCATCCTGCCCATAGAGGCAGAAGTTGCCCCTGCCCAGAGCAGTGCTGAAGGCAAGCTAATTGCAACCGGAAAGCTTGGGGAGATAGCAAAGGAAGCTGTGCAGAATGTCTCCGCAATAATAAAGAAATTGAGCGGAAAAGACATTGCCAGCCATGACCTCCATATTCAGTTCCTCCAAACCTACTCAGGTGTTGAGGGCGACAGCGCGTCAGTTAGTGTTGCAACAGCGGTGATTTCCGCGCTTGAGGGAATTCCTGTAAAGCAGAGCCTTGCAATGACCGGTTCTTTAAGTGTCAGGGGAGAGGTTCTGCCAGTGGGAGGTGTTACGGCGAAAGTTTCAGCTGCAATCTTTGCTGGATTTAAGGAAGTAATTGTCCCATATGCAAATAAGGACGATATTATTCTTCACAAAGAACGCCTGGATAAAATAAAAGTAATTCCCGCAAAAAACCTTTCCGATGTCCTGGAAAATGCATTTGAAAAATCCCCTAAAAAGAAAAAGTTCATGACCTCCTTGAAAAAACTGCTTCACATCGAACTTTCAAATGTAGTGGAAAAAGTGATTCCCAAAACAGTGGCATGATTAAACAATCTGAATTCTTCCGTCGCGGAAAATGAACTCTTTTTTATTAAGTTGGAAATCCTTTTTTGAGCCAAAGCCCTTTACGGCAATTGAATTTTTTGCCTTTTCAATTTCCCCCACCTTTCCAACCCATTTTCCATCTTTATTGTAAACAGGAAGGCCAATCATCAGTTTTGTGATTTTATCCCTGACCTCAAATACGCCGGATGCCCAGGTGACTATTAGCGCAACAACAAAGCTTGCAAAGGCGCTCAGGATAAACACATACAAATCTATGTTTTGTATAATAACATGCTTGCCTGCTTCAAGGACAAAAAGAATCAGAAGCACATAAATCCCGCTGAGGAAATATGTTCTTAAGTAGAACGCCTTCTTGAGGTGAATGGCGTCTATTGCCCTGCCAATAAGAAAAACAATTATTGCAAGTGCGCCGAACTCCATAAGCCCGCCCAAACCATTGGCCGCATTATTAACCACATTATCCGTAACCCCTGCAGAATAGTACTCGAATAACGCCGTTATAAATTTCGGGTATGCGGTAATGCCCCCGAAGACAAAAAGCAGAAGCACAACAACATATGCAAATACTGAGGTCCTTTGGAGGGAAAAACTCCTTGCGAAAGAGACCACAAATTTCTCAATTTTTTCCTCAAGCCCAAGCCCCCTCAGAATTGCGTAAAGGCCGACAATGGCTGCAATTATCATGATAAAAAGTTCCTGCCTCCCTATCGCATAGAGGATTGCCCCAAAAAGAATTATTATCCCCGGGATGAGAAAGAAAATCCTCGCAAGTGCAGGGTCCTTTAAGGCGGCCTTTATTGTGTAATATGTGGATTCCACCTGCTTTGCCTGCTTTATTATCAGGATCTCTTTGGAAATTATCGGGAGCCTGCTTTGCAAAATCGGAATAACCTGGTCATCTTCCGCGCCATCAGTAACCAGGACAAAGCCATCGGCGGGAAAATTCTCCAACACCTTGTCAATCTGCTGATTAATCTTCTTGTCTGACTCATAATCTGTTTTACCATGCCCTGTAAGGGTCACAATTTCCGCAGCGGCAGAATGCTTCTTTACCTCGTCAAATTTCTTAACCGCGGCAAAAATGCTGTTTACATCACTATCGGAAGGGTCCTTTATCGCGAGTTTTGCGGCGGCATTAATGTTTGCCTTTCTCCCCAATATCGGGCCGGTAATTCCTGCCTTTATCCCGAGGTCGTTGTCCCTATCAACACATACTACGAGAATATTGTTCAGTTCAGCCATTGCAAACAACCCTTAGTAAGTTATTTATATTATTGTTAGCATCTAATATAAGTATATTACGGCTATACAAACAATAAAAAAATGCCTTTTTGGGGCCTGAAAATGGATACTGAAAAAATGAAACAGGTTGTATTTTTGGTGGTGGTTGCCATAATTGCGGCTGCCCTGCTGATTGGCTTATTTGCAATGGATTTCATCATTGCGAATGCGCCAATAATTCTGGGAATTATCTTCATTATAGTGCTCCTCATAATTCTGCTTAATTTCGGGCTTATTATTTTCCTCAAGGATTATGAAAGGGCAGTAATTTTTCGTTTTGGAAAGGTGAACAGGGTAGGCGGGCCTGGATGGGCCATAATGATTCCTGTTCTTGAGAGCTTTACAAAAGTTGATACAAGAGTTCACACAATTGATGTAACCAAACAGGACGTGATAACAAAAGACGGAATTGAGGTAAGGGCAGATGCGGTAATCTACATCAGGGTTAAGAGGGACAAGCAATCCGTGATAAATTCTGTTATTGAGGTTGAGAATTATGAAAAGGCGTCATTGCTTTATGTTGTTGCATTAATCCGTGATATTGCGGGTTCACTGGAATTGAATGAACTCATCTCAAATATTGACGCATTGAATAAGCGCCTTACCGATGGCCTGGATAAAATTTCCGTAAACTGGGGAGTTGACTGTGAGACCGTTGAAATAAAGGACATCCAAATTCCAAGGCTGGTTCTTGATGCGATGCACGAGGAAAAGGCGGCGGTCCAGCAGAAGCTGGCGAGAATGGAATCTGCAAAGGCCCACCAGGCAGAAATTGATGCAGTTAAGGAGGCAGCGGAAAACTTAAGTGACAGGGCACTTGCATACTATTATGTGAAGGCACTTGAAAAATTGGGGGAAGGGCAGAGCACAAAATTCATTTTCCCAATGGAGCTGACCAAGCTAGCCTCAGCTGTTAGTGGCGGAGGCTCCAAGAGCGAGGATTTGGAGGAGCTGTTCAGGAAATATGCCCCTGCAATAAAGAAAATCGTCGGTGCAGCGGCAAAGAAAAAGAAATAACCATTTTTTTTCATAAATCTACTTTTTCAGAATCACAAATGCCGCAACCAAGCCCATGATTAACCATGAGCCGAGTGTGACAAGCAGAATAAGCATTGAATCCCCTGAAACAATTGCCACTGCCTCAATAATCCCCCCAATGAGAAGGAAGAAGAGGGCGAAGAAAAGCAAAATCAAAACATCCTTTGCAATAATCTCAAATTCATGGGTCATGTATTTCTTTTTTGTAATCGCGACCGAAATAATTCCCCCCGCAATCGCGCCTATGAAATAACCCACCAATTCAGGAATTCCATGCGGCACAAATGAAACCGCCCTTAGAATTCCCATCCCGATATCAGTTGTCAAAATTTCCTTCCCTATAAACAAGCCCATTACAGATGCATTCCAGCTTAGGAGCCAGAGGGCACCTGCCCCTAGAAGAAATGAAAGCAGCACTGCAAGCAGCAAAACCATCGTGTTGTTCATGAAGACCAATTCAAAGCATGCCGGAATTGATTTTGTTGAATCGTTCTTGCATTCACTGTAACCCTTGCCAACCTCAACGGCTTTTGCGGTTGTGATTTCGGTGAAATTGCCCCCTGTTATCGCCCTCCAGCTGTTCTCCTGCTCCATGAAAACTTTGTCTTTGGTGGGCATAATGCACTCAAATCCACCTCCCTCAGCGCAGTTTTGGGGCTTTTCCAAAGGGAGTACTACAAACCAGAAACTGTAGCTTATAACCAGGCCTATGAAGAACCAGCCATAGATTTTTACTAAACTAAAATGCCTTGCCATAAACCCCAAAGTCGGACCTGGATGCCTTGCCTCGGCGGTTTCCTCAGCCACGAAAATGCTGTGTATTATTGGCATAAGGCCCAATGCCACAATCAGCAATGCGGAAACACTTGCCGCATTCGGGAACAAATGATAGCTGATAAAAATCGCAAAACTTGAGAGCAGAATGGACATTACAAGTATCTTTACAGGATGGGTCCTAACCCCAGAATAACTGAAAATCGCTTCCAGAACCATAATATTGAGATTACAGCACCGCAATTTATATATCTTTCTAATTAAAAGAATCTTATAGGCATAGAAAAGTATAAGCAGTTTTATTGCAGGCAAAATAACTGATTTTATGCGGTTTTTTAAAGAGGGGATTTGATTGAAAAAAGACAAGGAAATGGTTTATCCAGGCAGCTTTCTTTCAACTGAAGAGGAATTTGTTCCTGGAAAAAATGCATATGGTGATGAGGAAGGCAATGTCACTTCGACCACTGTTGGCGAAAAAGACCTTGACATGGAAACAAGGGAAGCCAATGTGATACAGAAAACCGGCGAGGTAAAGCCCCTTGATGTTGGGAGCATAGTTATTGCAAGGGTATCTCTTGTGAAGGACAGCTCGGCAATGGTTGAGATGCTCTCAGCGGAGAAAGATGGCGAGGAAAGGAAAATACTGAAATCCTATGCAAGCATTCCTGTCTCAAATATCAGCACAGAATATGTCAGGAATGTCAAGGACATGTTCAGGATTGGGGATTTTGTAAAGGCAAGGGTCGCAAAAGTTGTTCCTTGGGGAATTGATTTGGAAACAAGGGACAAAGGACTGGGGGTCATAAAGGCATACTGCGTTGAGTGCAGGAAGCCGATGGAATTGTTTGATGGTAATTTGAAATGCCCTGGCTGCGGGGCATCAAGCCCAAGAAAAGTTTCCGCAGACTACGTACATTAAAGGAGGAATTCAATTGGACATAGAAATTGTAAAAAATGAAAAGAATTTGCTGGAGTTTATTCTGAAGGGGGAGAGGCACACCTACCCAAACCTTTTGAAAAGCGCACTTTTGGAGGATTCAAGCGTTGAATTTGTTTCCTATATCCTTGACCATCCAATGGACAATGATTCAAGGTTTGTGGTGAGAACCAAAAAATCCACCCCGAAAAAGGCGCTGGAAGATGCAACAAAAAAGATTGAATCAGATATTAATGCATTTGATTTGGCGATGAAAAAGGCCCTTAAATAATTGCATTAATTTAAATAAGTCTCCACTCAATTCATATTCATGCTTAAGGAACTAAAGGAAAAATTAAGGTGGCTGGACCCCTTCACCTATGTTGACATGTTTATTGTTGATAAGGTTAAGGGACAAAACAAAACCATCCAGAACATAGTTTTCCTTTTCAGCATGGCTCTGGTCTCGGTTTTATTTTACCTATTTGCAATTAAGGGGGCAGAACTTTCATTCCTCCCCATAATAATTTTCATTGTATTTACTGCACTCATATATTTCGTTTTGAAAGAAGAATATGTTGAATGGGGCATTTACCTTGCAACAGCATTCATTCTTGCACTGGTTGTTTTTTCAGCTTCAGGATTAATCCTTGGCACAGATTCCCCGATGGTGATAGTGGTGAGTGGTTCAATGGAGCCATTCTACTATAGGGGGGATGTTGTCTTTTTGCAGGGAGTGCCACCCGAACAACTCGTGGGCAAGGAAGTGACAATTGACCGTTCCCTTAAGGGCATTCCACTAAGCCAGTTGGGCCGGATAATAAGATCCAATGGCGAAACAACCGCAATCCAGTTCAACGATGGCCCTCTTTTGGAACTGGATGCTAAGGGGGATATTGTTGTTTACCCATCCAGCTACATAAACGGCCCGGTAATCCATCGCATTGTGGCAAAAATTAATGCAAAGGACGGCATTTACCTAATCACAAAAGGGGACAACAATACCAAACTCGATCAGGAAACTGCAATAAGCCCAACATTAGTGGATGCCTCAAAAATAACTGGGAGGAGTGTTTTCGACATTCCTGCAATTGGGTATGTAAAGCTCATACTTTTTGATGACCTGTCAATTTTAATTTTCGGCTGCCCAAATCAATTGGGATGCCCCTTTCCATGAGATATTGTGTATAAAATGCTGAATTTATGCGTAGAAATCAGTTTTTAGGCATTTTTCAGATTAAGTATCTATTATTAATAGAATTCTCAAAGGGAAAAATTTTAAATACTACTTCATATAATATGTAATAGATAAGTCCCCCGCCATTCTGTAAGGAACGGCGGGCTTTCTCTTATTTTAACATTGTTTTTTATTGTTTTCATGGCCTAATTTCTTGGATGAGTCAAAATAAAAATTTGAGAAAGGTCTTGTTTATAGACGGCAGTAATTTGTATCACAGTATGAAGGATAACGACTACGACCCCAACAATCTCCATTTTCTAAAGTTTTGTGAAAAAATTTCGAGGGAGGAGAAGCCTGTCGTTCGCTATTATACTGCCCCGAGAAAAAGGCAAGATGGTCTCAGAAAGTATGTTAATCAACAAAACTTCCATGAGAAAATAAAGGGACAAAACCCTAACCTATCTATCTATTTTGGGAGATTACAGAGCAATCATAGAATAAAAGACCTTTATGATAATGCGATTATGAAAAGTTTTGGGTTTGATGAAGAAACTATCCTAAAAATTCATACTTTAATGAAAGCATTGAAACTACATACACTTCATAAAGAAAAGGGGGTTGATGTAAAAATCGCTGTTGACTTAATAGATATGGCACAAAGAAATGAATACGACATTGCCATTTTGGTTTCCGGGGACGCGGATATTACCCCGTCTGTAAAACTTGCCAGAAGAGAAGGCAAAAAAATCATCAACGCCCATTTTTACAAGTGCAGTTCTTCAGAGCTTCGAATGGCCTGCAATTCACATTTTGTTTTAGCTGAAAAGACCTTTGAAGGGTGTTGGATTAGCTAATATGCAAATATTATTGCACAGAACCTTATCCAGAATTAACCCCTTCCCATGAGAGAGGTTTTTAAGGATAATCAAACTAAATGGTTTTAGTGGTAAAAATGACTGAACTAATGCTTGAGAGCGCAACCAATTTCAAGAAGTGCATTGATGCAATTTCCGTGCTTATAGATGAGGCGGAATTCACAATCGACAAGGAAAAACTGAGCCTAAAGGCAACAGACCCAAGCCAGATTTCAATGATTGATTTCGAGATTCCAAAATCAGCATTCAAGGAATTCAATCTTGCCGCACCTACCAAAATCGGCCTTGATCTGGATTATTTAAGCCAGATAATGGCAAGGGCAAGCGCAAAGGACTCGCTGAAACTCTCTTTGGATGAGGAAAAATCAAGGCTGAAAATCACATTCAAGGGGGATTCAACACGCTCCTTTTCTGTTTCGCTTGTTGATGTCAGTGCAACTGAGCCCCCATCACCGAAAATAGAATTCGACGCCGAGATAAGGATAAAGGCAGACGCCCTGCAGAACGGGCTCAAAGATGCGGCACTTATTTCCTCGCACATAACAGTCGGGGCAGATGCAGAGGAATTCTATATCAAGGCATCTTCCTCAAAGGGAAATTTGAAAAACGACACAAAGAAGGGCGATGCCTCTCTTGTAGAAATGAAGGTGAAAAACCCGGCAAGCGCAACCTTCCCCCTGGATTACTTGGCAGATATGGTAAAGGCAGCCAGCTCAGACACAGATGTAACGGTAAACCTCAAAAACGACGCGCCAATTGAAATCTCCTACAAAATCGGAGAGGCATCGGTAAAATACTTCCTCGCGCCCAGAATAGAGTCGGAATAGATAAATACTACTTTTCCCCATATATTAACAATGAAAAAATTAATTTTACTCATTTCAGTAATCCTCATTTCCGGATTAGTTTACGCATCCGCCCCACTCCCGCTGAAAATCGATTTCGGAACAGCAAGCTCCCCAGTAATGGCTGGTTACACGCAATTCACAGCAACCACTTACAGTGCTGCAATGGGTTATGGCTGGGAAAACACCTCGAACATATATGCCGACACAAGGTCATCAGGAAATGATTTGGAAATAGACATGCACCAGATAGATACTGAAAAGCAGTTTTTTGTTGATGTCCCAAATGGCGAATATAATGTGACTTTCCATTTTTATGATGCGGTTTTTGGCCAGTCAGGGATAAATGCCGATATTGAAGGCGTCAATGTAATAAGCAATTTTGATCTTGACTCCGGAACCCCCATAACCCAAAGCTTTGAAACCTCAGTCACGGATTCCCAATTAACAATAAGAATGTACAGCTCAACCGGGGGGGGAATGATACTAAACGGGATGGAGGTTACAGGTTCAGGAACAACTTGCACAGAGCAGTGGCAATGCACCACATGGAGCAACTGCGTTAACGGAACACAAACACGCACATGTGCCGACCCAAATCCTGCAACAACAGACTGCCCTACTCTCCCAATTCCTGCCGAAACCCAGAGCTGCTCTATTCCAGGAGTTGGAGTAATTTTCGAGGATGATTTTGATGGTTTAAATCAGGATTATTTTTGCGGGTGTCTAGGGTATCTTGAACCCTGTGGCGCACCTCTAAATTACAGTTATTTAGACGGGGATTTCTGTAGTGGAAACTATGGCAGTTGCACCACTAACTTAAGCGGAGAGGGGGACAGGGAAGGCGGGAGCGGCAATAATCGCGGCATGAGATTTTACATTGAAGAAGACCAATATCCCTGTGGTGAAGGGGGCCTTTCTAAAAACCTTGGCAATTCCTATAAAAAAATTCATTTAAGATGGTATATGCGGGAATCTACTACCTTTCCCGGAATTAATTATGGATACCAGAAGTTGTTCAGAATATCTGATACTATATCCGTCTCCCAGATTTTCGTGCCTGAGTGGGTATACAGGGCTGAAATAGATTCCACAATCATGAGTCTGTGGAATGCAACCGGCTCGACCAATGAATGGTGGGACGTTGACCTTGTAACAGACATAACCCCCTATACTTGGCACTCCTATGAAATTAAAATGGACCTAGAAAATAAGCTGGCGGAGTTTTGGATCGATGGTGCTTCTTTCGGCGAACAAACCAGTCCAGGGTGGGGCGATGGCTGGTCTATCAATGAAATAAAAATCGGCGGAAACTGGGCAATCCACAACTGGGCCTATCCAAATGAAGAAACAAGGGATTACGATGATCTAGTAATTTCAACAGAGTATATCGGGCCTGCTGAATGTCCTGATTCAGTTGACATTGAGCCCATTGGCGCGTGCTACTGCGGCGGTTCGCCCTCTCCCACAAATACAATTAACATCCATACTTCCGGATTCTGCTGTTCAGGAGTATGGCAAGCAACATCCTGTTCCGCGCAATGCACTGAGAGTTGGAGCTGCACTTCTTGGAGCTTGTGTGTTAACGGAACCCAAACCCGCACCTGCACAGATTCCAATGAATGCGGAACCACAACAAGCAAGCCTCCTGAAATGCAGAGCTGTTCACCCCTGGGAGAGGGAGTAATTTTCGAGGATAATTTCGAGGGCTGGAACGAAATTGATACTGATTATCCGGATGTTTTATGCGATGGCAACGATAATATTGAACTATGCAGGCCTGCCGGAACTGAATGGTGCAACTTTTCCCCTTATGGTTGGAGTGATTATGGGTTGCCTGACTCCCAGGTTGTGAACAGTGGCGGAAGGCTGAACAGTTATGCCTTTGTGGGTAATTTTGAAAGCAGAAACCAACCACATGCTGCTGTTGCTGGCTGGCTACCTGAAAAAAACCATGATGAGCTTTATTTTAGGTGGTATGTGAAGTATGATCCAGATTGGG
>JBDRHK010000016.1:0-10329 GCA_043816965.1 Candidatus Iainarchaeum sp.
ACTCTCGGCGTTCAGCACATTTTTCCTCAAGGACACAGGCCATCCTGAATTGGGGACAATTGGCCCGATAGATTTTGTTGCGAGGTTTGCGGAAAATGTTCACTTTTACTTTTTCAAATCAATTCCGGAAACCTTATTTTCTCCGCTTGATGCTGTCGCATGGTTTGCCCAGAATCCGTTGCTTGAATTAATCGGAATTGCAATCACCCTGATTTTTATTTTCGGACTGTTTTCCGAGGCAAAAAAGAAAATCACCCTGATTGAAATCTACACAATCATTTACCTCCTAATGATTCTATCCTGGGGCTATTATGATTCAGGTGCTGTAAACAGATTCCTTTACCCTGTGCTCCCTTTCATTTTCCTTTACTTTGTGCAGGGAATTATAATTCTGCTGGAAAATTTTAAGAAGCAAATAAAACCCCTAACTCCTGAAAAAGCTTTGGCATATCTTCTGATTTTAATTATTGCCGCGAGTTTGGCTTCGGATGTTTATTACATAGGCAGCTTGGAGGAAAGGCAGAACAAAACTGAATGGAAAAATTTTCTTATCGCAGCCGATTACATCGACAAAAATATTCCTAAGGATGCAGTAATAATCGCGAATTTTGACAAGGCCCTTTACCTGCTAACGGGAAACAAAACTTATGGAATGGATGTTTCCTCAGAGGGGGAATTTGGCCAGATTCTTGATAAATGTGGGGCGAAATACGTTCTCCTCACAGATTTCCCTGAAAACGAGGATTTTGTGCTTTTCTGGGAGTTCCGCTATGAGAAAGTTTTTGAGATTCAGGGCAGTGAAACAATGCTTTTTAAGCTTAAAGAGGCTAATTAATCACGGGTTGTTTAAATGGCTAACGTATGTGTTATAGGGCTGGGGTATGTCGGTTTGCCGCTTGCGATTCTAGCAGCAGAGAAGGGGCATTCTGTTGAGGGAATAGACCTGAATGCGGGAATTGTCAATGCAGTGAACAGCGGGAAAAGCCACATTAAGGATGCCTTTCTCGAGAGGGAGATGAAAAAGTTGAAGGGCAAGATTTCTGCCTCAACAAAATATGGCGCCATTAAATCATCATCAATAATCCTGGTTTGCGTTCCTACCCCTGTTGACGAGAGGAATATACCTGACCTTTCCGCGCTTAAGGCATCCTGCGAATCAGTCGCAGAAAATCTTAAAAAGAACCAATTGGTGATTATTGAATCAACTGTTTTCCCAGGCACGACTGAGGAAATTGTTCTCCCGATATTGGAGAAATCCAAATTGAAGGCGGGAAAGGATTTCTTCCTTGCCCACTGCCCTGAGAGAATTGACCCTGGCAATGAGAAATGGACGATTGAAAAGATTCCCCGCGTGCTGGGGGCGCTCACCGCAAATGGGGCGGCAAAGGCAAAATCATTCTACAAATCAATCCTTTCGGCAGAGATTCTGGTTTTGAATTCTGTGAAAGCAGCTGAGGCAGTGAAAGTAACTGAGAATTCTTTTCGTGACATTAACATTGCCTTCATAAATGAACTTGCAAGGAGTTTCGACCATATGGAAATCGACATTGATGAAGTGATTAAAGGCGCTTCCACCAAGCCATTTGGTTATATGCCATTTTACCCTGGACCCGGAGTAGGGGGGCACTGCATTCCGGTTGACCCTTATTATTTAATTGAAAAAGCCAGGGAAAAAGGCTTTGAGCACAAGCTGCTATCGCTTTCAAGGAAGATAAATGATTCAATGCCGCAGTATGTTGTTGAAATCCTGCTGAAGGCACTGGGGGAAAATAAAATAACAAAACAGAATGCGGCAATTTCGGTTCTAGGGGTTGCCTATAAGGCGGACATTGACGACGCAAGGGAAAGCCCCTCCCTGCAGATTATTAAGGAACTGAACCTGAAAGGAATCCAGCCTAAAATTTATGACCCATTTCTTCCGAGGTACAGCAACATCAGTTCTTTAGATGAGGCACTAAATGCAGATGCAATAATCCTCGTCACAAATCACCGGCAGTTCTCATCCCTCACTGCGAAAAAACTGGCGCAGAAAAAGGTGAAAGTTGTAATTGATACAAGAAATTTTTTGGACAAGGAAAAAATAATTGCAGCCGGAATGCTCTACAAAGGAATAGGTCGTTGAAAATGAAGGAATTTATAACTGTTGCAAAATACATTCCCATTTACTTATGGTTTTTCTTTAAGGAGATTTTCCTAAGAGTAATTGGGCGGAAAAAGGAAGCTTTCAAATTGATGATTGAAAGAGACTCTTTTATCCCGCGGAACACTCCTGTTGAATTGTTGGACCTGTCCGATAAAAAGGGCAAAATCTCAGTTTTTGACATAGGTTGTGGAGATGGCGGGCTGTTGGAAGAGGTAAAGAAAAGAGGGTGCTTGGGTGTTGGGGTCGAACTCTCTCACTTACGTTGCAAAAAGGCAAGGAAGCACGGCAAAATATATGAAGGTGATTTTCTTGAACAGGACATTAAGGAGAAATTTGATGTGGTAATTGCTTCAGGAGTGTTGGAACACATGCCGGCTCCAAATGCTGCCCTGCAGAAGATAAAGAAATTGATGAAAAAGGATGCTGTTTTGGTTATAATGGTTCCTAACGATGAGGCCTGGGAAAGAAGGAGGAGAGCAAATCCCTTGGAATGGTGGAAAATAATTGCATACCACGGTTACCATATGGAGAATATTGATTTGGAAAGAGCAAAAAAGCTCCTTTCAGATAATGGTTTCAAAATAGTAAAAATTAATAACAATTATTTTGCCAATTCGGATGAGGTTTCTCTCTGGGATATAGTCGCGGAGGTAAAACAATGAATTCTAAGAATCTGCAGGATTTAAAAAAAACAGGAGAGCGGATGATTCCTAAGAATTTCGAATCCGAGGCGGAGTACCTAATTTTCTTACAGCATTTGTTTGCTTATGAATTTGTGGAAGGTAAAATTTCAGAAAATAGCTTTGTATTGGAAGTGGGTTGTGGTGAGGGTTATGGTACAAGCCTTCTGTCAAAAAAAGCAAAAAGAATTATTGGCCTGGATGTAGATAAGGATACGATTGGGCATGCATCCCGAAAATATGGTTCAGAAAAATGTATTTTTAAGGCCTATGCTGGAAAAAGACTCCCCTTTGATAACAATACTTTTGATTTTGTTATTTCTTTCCAGGCAATCGAACATGTTCAGGATGATTTAAATTTCGTTTCCGAAATTCATAGGGTTTTGAATAAAAAAGGGATCTTTTTTGTCACTACTCCTAATAGTGTGCACAGGCTAAAACCAGGCCAAAAGCCCTGGAATAGGTTTCATGTTAGGGAATATAGTCCTAGTGAGTTTGAAAATCTTCTGAAAAACAGATTTTCAAATGTGGACTTGAGAGGAATTCGCGGCAAGGGACAAGTTCAGAAAATATCTTTAGAAAGGGTAAAACAAAATCAAAAAATAGTTTCTCTTGACCCCCTGAACCTGAGACAACTAATTCCCGAATCGATAAAACCTGCAATAATCAAATTATTGAGAAAAATTACTAATAAAAAGTCAAAGAAACAAAGCAAAATGGAATTTATTGGAAAATATAGTACTGATGATTATTATATAATCGAAATTGATATTGATAATAGCTTGGATTTGTTAGGAAGCTGTAAAAAATAGTTAGTTTTTTGTAGGATCTAAATTTACGAGGGAAAAAATGAACTGGAAAAAATTATTTCCAATAATTGGAATCACACTTTTCATTTATATTCTTTTTTCCGTAGGTTTGGATAGGACAATATCCGCATTTCTGACAGCAGACCTTTTTTTTCTCTTATTCGTCCTTCTACTTGTAATTCCAACAATGCTCATTCAAACCTTCAAATGGGATTTTCTCCTGAAAAACCAGGGAATTAAGTTGCCTTTTTGGTATCTTTTTAAGGTTTATTGGATTGGTTTGTTTTATGGTGCAATAACTCCTGGGAAAGTAGGGTCCCTAATTCGGATATCATACATCAAAGAAAAGACAGGAAAGAATTTTGGTGAGGCCTCACAATCAGTAATTCTTGATAGGTTAATGGATTTCTTTCCACTTTTTCTTCTTGCCTTGATTGGAGTAATTCTTTTGGCTGACTATTTCATTGACCTTGTTTACCTTTTCATAGTTTCAGCATTTATATTGGTTTTTATTTTCTGGTTCTTTCTCGACAAAGAGAGGAGCAAGATGACATTAGGATTTCTACACGCGAAGGTAATTCCGGAAAAACTGAAGGGAAAGAGTAGAGAATCATTCCACGCCTTCTACAGAAACCTCCCCTCAAAAAGAAAATTATTAGTTTCCTTTTTACTTTCCTTTCTGGCTTGGATCTTTCTATTGTTTCAGAGCTGGCTGATTTCCCAGGCATATGGGTTCAATGTTCCGTTTTTTACTTTCATTTTCATCTTGCCTATTGCTGGAGTGATTGCAATGATTCCTATAACTGTAAATGGCCTTGGGACAAGGGAGGCGACATTAATTTTCATTTTTGCGGTTTTCGGGGTTTCGGCTGAAACAGTAATCGCATTCTCAATCCTTAATTTCCTTTACACAGAGGGAATAGGCCTTTTTGGCTGGTTCATCTCCCTTGGCGGCGGAGGAATCAAGAAAGCTATTTAAAATATGGCATAAGACAAATATTTAGGAGGAATATTATGGCTAAGAAAATTTCCGGAAAAAAATTGGCGAGAAATGATGAGCAGAAAGGCGTTCTCTTTGAGGATGTGAAGAGATTTGCAGACGATAGAGGTGTATTCATAAACGTTGCGTTCGAAGCGGCAAATGATGTGACCTTCAAAAGAAGTTACATAATTACAAACAACCAGCCAGGGGTTGTAAGGGCATTCCACGGCCACAAAAAGGAGGCTAAACTTTTCTATGTTCCCCAGGGGGCATTCAAATTCATAGTAATGGATATGGAAAGTAATGAATGGAAGGAATACGTCCTTTCAGAAGCAGTTCCAAAAATCCTTTACGTTTCTCCAGGTTACTATAATGGCTTTGTTTCTCTCACCGAGGATGCATTGCTGGTGACATATTCCAGCTCAAAGATGGAGGAATCTGTTAAGGACGATTTCAGGCTGCCCTATGATACATTGGGAAATGAAGTATGGAGTATAATGAGCAGGTGAAGTGATGAAAGTTATTGTAACCGGCGGACTTGGCTATGTTGGAAGAGTTCTTCTCGAAGAACTCAAAAAGGAAAAGATTGAGGCAGTGGTTATAGACAACAATTTGTTCAATCTCGCCAGTCCTAAGGACAAATACATAAACTGCGATGTCCTTGACAAGGGAAGGCTGGAAGATGTTTTTGAGGAAAATGCAAAGGATGCAAATGCAGTAATCCATCTTGCAGCGATTGTAGGGGACCATGCCTGTCTTGCAGATACGAGGAAGGCGATAGAGGTTAACTGTGCAGGGACAAGGAATGTTGTTGAACTTGCAAACAAGCACAAGCTTAAGGTTTTCCTTGCAAGCACATGCTCCCTCTATGGTGCGGAGCAGTGCTCGATGGACAAGCCGCTTACCGAGGATTCGCACACCTTTCCTGTTGATTTTTACGGCCAGACAAAGTATCAGCAGGAGAGGTTTGTCACAGAACTTGCAAAGGATTTCTGCGTTTTAAGGCTTGGAACCGCCTACGGCCTTTCACCGAGAATGCGTTATGATTTGGTGATTAACCTTTTCTCTGCAAAGGCCGCTCATAATGAGCCAATTATCGTTTACGGAGGAACTCAGTACAGGCCATTTACACATATAAGGGACATTGCGCGGGCCTTTGTCCATACGCTTAATAAATGCCTTAAGGGAGTTTACAACCTTTCAGGGGAAAATGTTGCGTTAAAGGATGTTGCAATGGACATAAGCAAGAAATATGGAATCAAGGCAGAGGTTACTGAATTAATTCAGGATCCGAGGAATTACATTGTCGATAACAAGAAATTGTGCGGCACAGGATTTGAGTTCAAGTGGAATCTTGAAAAGGGAATTGATGAGATGGTCAAATTCTCTAAAGAACAGGATTATAACGAGGACGTTTACAACAACAGGAAATTAATGCAGGCACTTCATCTTGATGAGGGCAAAATTCTCATTACTGGTGGTGATGGAAGGCTGGGGGGAGCCTGCAAGAAAATAATGCCTGATGCACAATACACTGGGAGAAAGCAATTAGACTTACAGGATGGGGCAAGTATTGAAAATTATTTCAAGAACCACAAAATTGAAACAGTAATCCATCTTGCGGCATTTACTGGAATTCCTCCCTGTGAGAGTGACATTCCCAAGGCATATGATGTGAATGTTGAAGGCACAAGAAGGATTCTTGATGCTGCCAAAAGGCACGGGGTTAAATATTTCATCTATCTTAGCACTGCCTGTGTTTTTCCAGGCACAGACGGGGAAAAGATGGAGGATGAGGATTCAATTCCCTATCCGAAGCATTTCTACGGCCTTAGCAAGCTGATGGGGGAGGAAATAACAAAAAGCTATAACTCCCATGAAATGCAGACAACGGTTGCAAGAACCAACTTTACCACAATGCCTTGGGAGTATCCAAAGGCATTTACCGACAGGTTTGGAACATATCTTTTTGCTCAGGGAGTCGCAAAAGGCCTGAAGGATTTAGTGGTTTACAGGCCAAAGAATCAGGTTATTCATGTCTGTGGCGACAGGAAAATTTCGATGTATGAGTATGCAAAGGTCGGCGGGAGCAAGGTGGAACCAATGACAATGGCGGATTACAACGGTCCGCCACTTACAAAAAACATGTGCCTTACAAGCAAATGCTGGAAGCTCTATCGTTTGGAAGACAGCGATTATAAAGATTCCTGACTCATGAAATATTTCTCATTTAAAAAATGAATTTTTATAATCAGGCGGGCGAGAATGATGAAAATATTAATAACAGGTGGGACTGGATTGTTGGGGAATTCACTGATGCGGTTTGCGTCGCAGAAGCATGAGATTGTGGGAACTTATCTGAATGACAAGGTTGAGTTCGGGGATTATGATTTAAGGGAGATGGACATCACTGACAGGAATAAAATAATTGAATTGGTTAAGGAGATTGCGCCGGAAATTGTAATTCACACCGCAGCCTTTACAAATGTTGATGCCTGCGAAATCGAAAAGGAAACCGCATACAATGTAAATGTTCTTGGTGTGCAGAATGTTGCGTTTGCGTGCAAAGAAGCGAAATGCAGAATGATTTACATTTCCACCGATTATGTTTTTGACGGGGAAAAAGGAAATTATGTAGAAACTGACAAACCAAATCCTGTGAATTACTATGCCGAAACTAAATTATTGGGGGAGCAAATGGTGAAAGGCTCGCTCCCTGAAAAGCAGTTTGCGATTGCGAGAATTAATTTATATGGCTGGAATGTTCTCCCAAAAAATGACTTGGTGACTTGGATAATCGACAAGAACAAAAAGAAGGAGGAAATAACTGCTTTCACAGACTGGATAAACAGCCCGTTTTTGGCAGATAACTGCGCAGAGGCGTTGGTTGAAATGGCGAAAAAAGGGCTCTTTGGAATCTATCATTTGGTCGGAGATGAGGCCATAAACCGCCATGATTTTGCCCTAAGGGTGGCTGAAATCTTTGATTTGGACACAAAATTCATCAAATCCGGCACTTCAGAACAATTAAATCTACAGGCTAAAAGGCCAAAGGACATCTCTCTTTGCATAGATGTGGCTAAAAAGGATTTGGACACAAAATTGCTGAATGTTGAGGAAGGATTGAAAAAAATGAAGGAAATAGGGGCTGGTTTGGAATAATAATTTAATTTATTGGGATTCAAATGTCTGAAGAAATTGAAATAATTCCCCTTGAAAAGAAAGAGGATGAAAGGGGATGGTTAATGGAAATCCTGAAAAAGGGTCAGCTCTCGAAAAAGGAATTTGGCCAGTTTTTTGTGACAACTGCAAAACCAGGGAAAGTGAAAGGCAATCACTATCACCTTGGGCATGACGAATTTTTCTGTGTTATTAAGGGAAAGGGAAAACTCGTTATGAAACATATTGAAACCGGCGAAACTAAAAAACTGGAAATCGGCGAGGGCAATATGATTACTGTTAAAATTACTCCCAAATGGAGCCATGGGATAAAAAACATCGGCAAAGATGAGATGTTCCTCCTTGCATATTCCGACGCCGAATTTGATGAAAAGAAGCCTGACACTTTCAGAGAAGTTGTAATTGAGTGATATCTGCTAATTAGGTTATATTGGGACCATAAAAAGGAATACAATAAATATTGAGAGTATAATATTCAGAACAAGGGCGGTAATGTAAATTTTAAAAAAGTCCCAAGGCCCAATTTTTGCCTTGCTCCATTTGAGTATTTTTTTTGCGTTATCTACTGCTAATATCTTAAATAAGGCCACAGTAATAATCAGGTCAATAATGCCCAACCCAAACATTAAAAGCAGAAGGAATAAAGAAAAAAATGTGTAAATTTCGGATGAAAATAAGTTATATAAAAATCCGCTTAAGGCACTTACGAGTATGCTTAAAACTAAGAATCCTGCCGCGAGGATTATTAAAAAGAACAACAAAAATGCAAGGTTAATAACAGTCCAAACAATTGGGAGAATTATTCCGTAAATTATTCCCTCCTTGAAATTGTATTTTTTCGTAAGTGCGGAATAGGCCAATGAAGCGGCAATCCAGGAAAGGAAGAGCAAAACTATTGCAATAAGCCATGGCGGAACTATATCCAATATGAACATCCCAATAGGGACTGCCTTCTTCTCATCTTCCATTTCAAGTACCAAATCCTCGTTGTAAAGTTCGTGGCTTTCTCGCGGAGGCAGGTATTCATATCTATAATAATCGTAGTTCTGCATTTCGCTCCAAGGCGAAAAAACAAAATACTGGCTTTTTTGGTCGAAAATCTCAGTAGCAGGGGAAAAGTTTGGAGTTAATTTGTAATCCAGCGGAGCCCTTATTTTTATCACATAATCCCTCGGGAGTTCCTTGTAAAGATGAGTTGTCGAAGATGGGTAAAAGATTTTTCCATTGTTGTCGAATTTGAAAGTCACCAGTGTTTTCAGTTCCTCCTTGGTTTTGTTTATCCTGAAAACAACAATTGTCTTGTCAAGGAATTCATAGAGCTCTTCAGGCGGTTCTTTGCCATTTATTTCGAAAAACTTCCTAAGGGTTTGCTTGTCAGAAATTTTATAGACATCCGCCCTCCCGATATTTCCGAAGTAATAGTGCTCAGTTCCATAAAGATCATCATAATTAGCCTCTAGCCCTTTTGAATCACTCATACTCATATTGGTTGTAAGGAGCGCCAATAAAATCAGGGGTGACAAAAGCGCAAACACAGGGAAAGGGACAAACTCAAGGCTCGAAACCATGATAACCGACCATGGGAATTCTTCATGTTTTTTATTTAGCTCTTCAGCATGGTTAATTTCTGAATCAAAATCAGCGAATTTCTCCTCGAAAAAATATTCTGTCGCCTCCTGCAATTGCACATCTGTAGGGGCATCCTCAAAGGGAACAATCCAGTTCATTTCATCAGAATCGTAATCGCTGAAATCAAAGGTAACGAAAAGGTTTGTGGTGTATTGGTCCTTCTCCACATCGATATACACCAATTGGTCTCCCTGGCTGACATCGGCAATAGTATAATCATAGGGCCTAATCGCAATCCCATCTGCAAGGGCAATAGGCAGAATAAGTATGAGCAAAACCAATAATGATGCTTTTTTCATGCCAATAATAGGGTTTTCTGAAATAAAAAGCTAACTATTTGCTTAGTTTGCCCCGATCGCACTTTCCACCACTTTCAGCATATCTTCCCCGATTTTCTCATCAGTAAATTCTGATTGGTATTTCGCAATCGCGTTTTTGGAGAGATTTTCCCTCAGCGCAGAATCCTTTTTTAGTGTTAAAATTGCATTAACAAGCGCGATTTCACTTCCCTTCTCAATAAGCATTGCGTCCTTCCCATTTTCCACCAACTCCCTGATTCCGGTTCCATCTCCTGTGATAATTGGCTTTCCCATTGCAAGGCATTCAAATGCCTTTGTCGCAATAACCCTGTCAATCTTCTCGAGTTTTGAAAACTGCCCTAAACAGACATCAGCATCTGCGATAACAGAAGCCAATTTTTCTTTCGCAATCCAGCCTGTTAATTCAACATTTGAAAGGCTTTTTACCGATTCCTTAACCTCATCCAGCATCGGCCCTGAACCTGCAAGCACGAATTTAATCTCCTTTGATTTCGAAAGCAGGCGGGCGGCCTTTGTTATTATTTCCAGTCCCTGTCCTGGGCGGAAGGAACCATAGAATAAAACATTAAATTTGCCTGATTTCTTT
>JBDRHK010000017.1:0-16939 GCA_043816965.1 Candidatus Iainarchaeum sp.
TTAGCATGGTTCCGGTTGACCTTACACTGATGGTGGATCTGGGCATGATTTTACTTGCCGCCACTTTTTTCAGTTATCTTGCGAAGATTTTCAAGCAGCCGCCATTGCTTGCCTTCATTGTCGCAGGCCTTTTTTTGGGGCCTTTTGCTTTGGGTTCACTGGGTTTGAGCATTCCCAGCCCTATTGGGGAAATCCCGATCGGAATCCAGGAAATCGGCACGCAAATATTAATCCTCTCCGAGATTGGTGTCGCGCTTTTATTGTTCAGTGTTGGTGTTGAAAGTGATTTCTCAAAGCTTGCTGAAATGGGGAAGGTTGTTCTTTTCGGGGGCATATTGCAGTTTCTTCTGACAATTCTGTTTGTGATAATCACAACAGTATTGACAGGGCTTCTTCCCATTGAAACAGCGCTGCTTTTGGGGGTAATACTCTCATTCAGCGCAACAACAATTGTGGTGAAAATTCTTTCAGACAAGCACCTTATCAATTCCCTTCAGGGAAGGCTGATGATTGGTTTTCTCCTTGTGCAGGACCTTTTGGTTATTCTCGCAATACCTTTTTTCAGCAAACTGGAGCCAGGTGCGGCCTTGACAAGCCTTCTTGAGCCAAACTCCCTTATGCTTATGTTCCTTTCAGTGGTTGTCCTTATCGCCCTTGCATACATACTCAATAAATTTATTTACAGGCCACTTTTCAAGCTTGCGATTGAATCCAGCGAACTGCTTTTCCTCGCAGGAATGTCAAGCTGTTTCCTTTTCATAATTCTTGCATATGTGCTGAATTTCCCCATAGCGATTGGGGCTTTTATTGCGGGAATCTCGCTATCAACACTCCCATATAATCTTGAGGTCTATAACAAGGTTAGGGGGACAAGGGATTTATTCGCGACAATCTTTTTTGTTACTTTAGGCCTGCAGATAACCCCTGGCTTTCTTGGAATATCGCTCCCAATAATTTTAGTCATACTTGGAACTGTTTTCATTCTCAAACCATTGACATTCTACCTAATCACCCTTTTCTCAGGCTATGGCGGGAGGATTGCAATGCTTGTAGGGCTTGGCCTAGCCCAGGTTTCTGAGTTCTCATTCATACTTGCGAGTGCAACATTTTTGGTTCTTGAACAAACCCCGGGGCTATATTCATTCATTCTTTTCACCATCACACTCTCAATGGTTATAACCCCCTACATAATGGACCACAGCAGCAGGCTTTACCAGTTTTTGGACAGGATTATCTTGAGGTTTTTCCCGGGGCTTAAAACACATTCAAGATTCCACTGGCGGATAAAGAAGCTTGACAGGCTTCCGTCGAAAGTAAGCAAGCATATTGTGGTTGTTGGTGCAGGCACAATGGGTTTCAGTGTTGCGGAGGCGCTGAAGGACAATTATTCTATTGTGGTTGTTGACCATGATTCTGAGGCGGTGTTCAACTGCATTGACCATAAAATTCACGCCCTTTACGGAAGTGTTGATAATGAGGAAATATGGGAGAGGCTTAACCTTCCAGAGGCAAAACTCCTGATTCTGGCAACCCCTGATGTTGAGAATTCCATTCCACTTGCCCATTATGCCAAAAAGGTAAACCCAAAAATAGTAATTTTCGGAAGGGCCCACTACTATCGTGATGCCCTTACCCTCTATGAGGAAGGGGTTGATTTTGTTGTAATGCCGCTTGTGATTGGGAGCAATGTATTCCTGGAAAAGGTGGCTGACTTCCTTGAGAAGGGCAACTTATCCAGTTTAGAGAGTTTTAAGGACGAATTTATCATATATCTCAAGGAAAAGGTCGAAGAAGAGCATAATAGGCTTAAAATGTAGCAAAATGCCAAGGCTTTTAAGAATTTCAATCAAGTAGTATATAGTTTTGAAATTTAACTGTTTTTGGTGAGCGGATGGCAAAATTTGTGGAATTGATGGATACCACCCTTAGAGATGGTGAACAGACTATGGGGGTCTCATTTACCCCTGCGGAAAAGTTGAATATTGCTAAAATGTTGCTTTTAGAGGCAAAACTCGACAGAATTGAGATTGGCTCAGCTCTTGTTTCAAAGGGGGAAATAGAGTCAGTTAAAGAGGTCTGTAAATGGGCAAATGAGGCCGGATATCTGGAAAATATAGAGGTTTTGGGCCTTGTGGATGGTAAAAGGTCAATTGACTGGATTAGGGATTGCGGGGGAAATGCCATAAATCTTCTTGCAAAGGGCTCATTAAAGCATTTAACAACCCAGCTCAAGAAGAGCGAAAACCAGCATTTCCTGGATATTTCGAAAACAGTTGAATATGCCAAGGAAACAGGGATGGTGGTGAATGTTTATCTCGAGGATTGGAGCAATGGGATGAAAAACAGCCAGATTTATGTCTTCAACCTAATCAGGCACCTTATTTCCCTGAACATTGACAGGATAATGCTTCCTGATACATTAGGTGTACTTACGCCCAAAGAGGCAGAGGGCTTTATCTCAAACACTATGGGGAGTTTCCATGGGGTTCATTTTGATTTCCATGGGCATAATGATTATGGTATGGCGACAGCCAACTCACTTGCCGCCCTGCATGGCGGGGCAAGAGGGATTCACGTAACGGTAAATGGATTGGGTGAAAGGGCAGGCAATGCCTCTTTGGAGGAGGTTGTTGCAAACATAAACGACCATACTGATTGGAATACGAAAGTAAATGAAGCCGCACTTTCAAACCTTAGCAAGGTTGTTGCGGCCTTTTCCGGGAAAAGGGTCTCTTACAATAAGCCGATTATAGGGGAGAGTGTTTTCACGCAGACTGCCGGAATTCATGCTGACGGGGATGCGAAGGGGGGCCTATACCAAAACAAGCTCCTTCCTGAAAGGTTTGGAAGGGAAAGGGAATATGCTTTGGGGAAGTTGAGCGGGCGCGCATCACTGGAACAGAACCTTAATGCTTTGGGAATTGACCTCAGCTCTGAACAGGAGGAGCTTGTGCTGAAAAGAATTGTTGAATTAGGTGATAGGAAAGAAACATTAACGAGAGAAGATCTTCCTTACATAATCGAGGATGTGCTGAAAAGGCCTGTTGAGCAGAAGATTAAAATGTTAAAATGCTCAGTAAGCAGTGGAAAGGATATGGCCCCGAAAGCATCATTTGTCCTTGCCTTTGACGGGAAGGA
Source organism: Candidatus Iainarchaeum sp. (assembly GCA_043816965.1). Classification (GTDB taxonomy): domain Archaea; phylum Iainarchaeota; class Iainarchaeia; order Iainarchaeales; family JAFCCJ01; genus JAFCCJ01. Next base: position 3,139 of record JBDRHK010000017.1, read on the forward strand.
AATTGAGGAAGAAGCCGAGGGCGACGGCGGTTATGACGCATTTATGAACGCACTAAGCAAGGCGGCAAATAAGATGAAAATAAAGCTTCCCCATCTTGTCGATTATGAGGTAAGGATTCCTCCAGGGGGGAAGACTGATGCCATTGTGGAAACCAAAATCTCCTGGGAACTGGATAATAAAAGATTTACAACAATCGGGGTTGATTCCGATCAAATTATGGCTGCTGTAGCCGCCACTGAAAAGATGCTTAATACCATTACGAGGAATGGAGTCTCGGCAAAAAAAGCAAAGCCAAAGTCCCAAAAAAAGCCCGCCACCCCTAAAGAGAAGAATAAAAAACCGGCGAAAAAAGTTCCTGTGAAAATTAAGAAAAAGAAATAATCATCCGAATTTGTTTATTACCATTCCCGTAAGGAGTTTGGGAAAGAAGTAAGTCGATTTTTGGGGCATTTTCTCGTTTGCCATTGCGACAGATGTTACCTCATCTATCTTTGTGGGGTTAAGCAGGAATGCCATCTGTGCCTCACCACTTCCAACTGCGCTGATTGCGACATGCTTGGATTTTACGTAAGAAACTTTTTTCTGCATCTTGATATCTTCCTCACTGATGCCAAGCAGATTTTGCAGCACAAGGGAATGCAGAACAGAAACATCAAGTTTCTTCAGGGCATCAGGCTTTCCAGGCATAAGATCATCCATTATTTTCCCATCTTTAAGCTTAAGCAGGTAAAACCTCTTTCCGATGTGAAAGCCAATGCAGTTCACATTCCTGCATTTTTCCATTTCCTCAAACAGCTCAGGCTTGTTCTTCTCCTCAACACAAAAATATTCCTTGAGTTCATCGATAAATTTACCTGAATCCAGATTTTCAATATTCGAAACCAGCCTGTGGGTTGGCATAACAATCAGCCCTGGGTTTGCTATATCAATGAACATCATCATGACATAATCCGCAATCCCTTTGCCATTTTTTTCCTGAAAATGGAGCGCTGTCTCATAGCGGTGGTGCCCATCAGCGATGAATATCTGCCTATTAGCCATGCAATCAGTAATTAATTTTATCTTGCTATAATCATCAATTATCCAAAGCCTGTTTTTTACATTCTTCCTGTCGCTGAATTCAATAAGCGGCTCCTTATTGCTTTCCTCCTCCAGCAATTTATCAATTTCTCCCTTATCGGATTTATAGAGTGAAAATATCGGGCTCATGTTGCAGCCGGTTGCATTCATCAGCTCAAACCGGTCCGTTATGGGGGCAAGGTGTGTCCTTTCATGGCCGAGAACAATTTTTTTGGAATATGGCTCGAGTTTTGCAAGCGCAATAAATCCTTTCCTGCTTTTTGGAACCCCCTTCCTTTGGAACAGCTGCTCATAGAGGTAAACACAGGGCTTCTCGTCCTGCACAAGGACTTTTTCATTTAACCATTCATCCAGGAATTTCTTTGCCCTGGTATATCTGTTATTCCCTTCATCATCATCTTCCCCATCTTTCCCAAGAATCAGCCTTATGATATTATATGGGCTGTTTTCATAGTACATTTTCTGGTGCTCGGGTGAAATGACATCATAAGGGGGAGAAGTAATCTTTGAAAAATCCCCCATTGTCTCAGAATTGTAACGCACTCCCCTAAACGGGGCTATTTCCACCATCAACTCACCAATCCAACCCTAATGAAAAGAAATTGCAGAAGGCTTTTTAAATCCTTGTAAACATAAACCTTTTTTTAGGATGTCGGAAAAAAATTTGATTATTAACTCTTTTTTTCCTTTGGGGGAATCGCATTGCATTCTCTGAAAGGGGCGCTTGAGCTTGAGGATGGCTCAGTTTTCAGCGGAATTTCTTTTGGTGCGGAGAAAAGCATAGCAGGCGAGGTTGTCTTTAACACAGGGATGGTTGGATATCCAGAATCCCTTACAGATCCATCTTATTCTGGACAGATTCTCTGCCTTACCTATCCGCTAATTGGAAACTATGGGGTTCCAAAATGGGAAAAGGACGAATTTTCAATCGAAAAGCGCTTTGAATCAGGGAAAATCCATATCTCGGGGCTCATTGTTTGTAATTACTCTGAACAATACAGCCACTGGCAGGCCGCAAAATCGTTGGGGGAGTGGTTAAAGGAAGAGGGAATTCCCGCCATTACAGGGATTGATGTAAGAGCCCTTACAAAACTTTTGAGGGAGAAGGGGACAATGTTGGGGAGAATAAATTTAGGAAAGGAAGTTGAATTTTATGATCCGAACAAAATTAACCTCGTTGAGAAGGCGTCCATTGAAGAGCCCATTACCTATGGAAAAAAAGGGGAAAAAATCCTGCTAATTGACTGCGGGGCGAAAAACAATATTGTACGAAGCCTGCTGAAAAGGAATTGTACAGTCACGAAGGTTCCCTGGAATTTTAAAATGGAAAAAGATTTTGATTTTGATGGGGTTGTAATTTCTAATGGCCCAGGAGACCCGAAGCAGTGTGGGGAAACAATAACCCTGATAAAAGAGGTTATCGCGAAAGAGATTCCAACATTTGGAATCTGTCTCGGCAACCAACTCCTCGCACTGGCGGCAGGGGCTGACACCTACAAATTGAAATACGGGCACCGTTCACAGAACCAGCCAGCAGTCCTCGCTGGTGAGAAAAGGTGCTTCATCACATCCCAAAACCATGGCTTTGCTGTTGATGAGAAAACCCTTCCCAAGGATTGGGAAAGCTGGTTCACAAATCTAAATGATGGGAGCAATGAGGGAATCAGGCACAAAACAAAGCCATTCTGTTCTGTCCAGTTCCATCCCGAGGCATGGCCAGGGCCGGTGGATACGGGATTTTTGTTTGATGAATTTCTTAAGGAGTTGGAATGATGGATCTAATCTCGCTCGCAGCACTTTTGGCGATTGTTTTTTTCGCTAACTTTTACGCAGCAAGCGTTGGCGGGGCAAGCATACTCATCCTCCCCGCAATGTTCTTTTTTGGGGTTAGCCCTGCGATTGCTGTGGGAACCAACCGTTTGCACAGGGTTTTTGCAACAGGTGCGATGGCATCTGAATTCTCAAAAGAAATCAAATTCGACAGAAAAGACTTGACAGGATTTATCCTAATCAGCGTAATAGGATCAATTCTCGGCGCATTTATCGTATTAAACTTAAATGAAGAGTTACTCAAAAACATAATTCTTTCGGCAATTTTCCTGATAATAATTTTGCTTTTGGTGAAAAGGGATTTTGGCATGACTGAAAAGAAAGTTAAAGTGACAAAAGTTTCCAACCCAATCCTTTACTCAGGGCTTTTCATTATTGCAGTTTATCGGGCAATCATAGGAAGTGCGGCGAGCACTTTTCTCAATCTTCATTTGATTGTTATGAAAGGCTATGATTATCTGAAAGCAGCTGCAGCATCCTCTTCAATCGCCTTTTTCAGCTCCTTAGCTGCGGCCATTTTGTTTGTGCTTTTTGGGCTGGTAGATTACATTCTTGCCATTCAGATGGCGGTGGCCGGGGTTCTCGGAGGATATTTGGGTGCAAAGTTTGCCATTGAGAAAGGCAATAAATTCATTCAGGCACTTTTCTTTGCAGTAGCTGTTCTGATGATATTGAAAATTATTTTTATAGGGTGAAATGATGGCGAAAACAAAAAGGCAGCCAAAGTTGGCAAAAAAAATGAAGGAAAGATATTCAAAGCCAGCCAAGAAGATTATGATTAAGCGCCTCATGAAAAAGACAAAAAAATTTTTGGAATTCTGTGATTTGCTGTATGAAAAGCTGGGCAAGGCAATTAATGGCGAAATCGTTTTAAGTGAGAAAAAAATTCTTTTTGACTATGAAAAATATCGTTCTCTCAAGCATGATCTTTCGGGATTTCTTTTAAAGATAGACCAAAAGATGGTTTCGCCTGAAACTACGCAAGTTCTGCACAAGGTTATGGGTGGAGCTCAGGGTGTTATGTTAGCCCTTCACAAATTGCAGAAAAAAGGCCTGATTTCAGATCGGTGGGTGAAAATGAAATAATTTTGGTGTGATATGAAATGGCGGATAATAAAAAACCAAAAAAAGTCCTCCTCCTGGGTTCAGGGGCGCTGAAGATAGGCCAGGCCGGTGAGTTTGATTATTCAGGGAGCCAGGCAATAAAGTCGCTGAAGGAAGAGGGGATTAAGGTTATTGTTGTTAACCCGAATATTGCCACAGTTCAAACATCGAAGGATTTTGCTGATGAGGTTTACTTTGTCCCGGTGACACCTTACTTTGTTGAAAGGGTTATTGAGAAAGAAAAGCCTGACGGGATTCTGCTTTCTTTCGGTGGGCAAACTGCATTGAATTGCGGGCTTAAGTTGCACGACATGGGAATTTTGAAGAAAAATAATGTGAGGGTTTTGGGGACTGATGTTGAGGCAATAAGGAAAACCGAGGACAGGGAATTGTTCAACAAGGAATTGGTTGGGATAGATGTAAATGTCCCAAAGAGCTTTCCTGTGAGGAATGAAAAGGATGCGCTGGTGGCTGCAAAAAAAATTGGTTATCCTGTCCTTGTAAGGGCCGCGTTTGCGCTGGGCGGAAAAGGCTCAGGTGTTTGTGAAAATGAAAAAGAATTGAAGGATTCCTGCAAGAAGGTTTTCAGCCATTCCCCCCAAATTCTTGTTGAGGAATATCTCTGGGGATGGAAGGAAATTGAGTATGAGGTTGTGAGGGACTCAAATGATAACTGCGTCACTGTCTGCAACATGGAAAACTTTGACCCTCTCGGGATTCACACAGGGGAGAGCATTGTAGTTGCCCCATCGCAAACTCTGGACAACCACGAGTACCATAGATTAAGGGAAATTTCGATAAAAGTAATCCGCCATTTTGGAATTATCGGGGAATGTAATATCCAGTTTGCCCTTGACCCGAAATCAGAGGATTACAGGGTTATTGAGGTTAATGCAAGGCTTTCAAGGAGCAGTGCCCTTGCATCAAAGGCGACAGGATATCCGCTTGCATTTGTGGCAAGCAAGCTTGCACTCGGGCTTTCCCTGCTGGAACTAGATAATTCAATCACCAAAAAAACAAAGGCCTGCTTTGAGCCTGCGATGGATTATGTTGTGGTTAAAATACCGAGATGGGATTTGAATAAGTTCAGGAATGTTTCGAAGAGGATAGGTTCAGAAATGAAAAGTGTGGGGGAGGTAATGGCAATTGGCAGGAGCTTTGAGGAGGCACTGCAAAAGGCCATAAGAATGCTTCAGATAGGAATGTATGGATTGGTCGGGAATAAAATCCGATTCAAAAAGCTTATTCACTCCCTGAAAAATCCGACAGACAAAAGGATTTTTGCAGTGGTTAATTCCCTTGCAAAGGGGGAATCTGTGGAAAGGATTTATGAACTCACAGGAATAGACAAATGGTTCCTTTTCAAGCTTAAAAGTGTGATTGAATTAGAGAGCGAAATAAAGAAATTTGCCCCGAAAACCATTACAAAAGAGATTATGCTCAAAGCAAAACAGGCCGGCTTTTCCGATAAGCAGTTGGCAATGCTTATGGGGGAAGAGGGGGAGCTTGAGATGAGAAAAAGGAGGAAAGAGTTGGGAGTGACCCCTTCGGTAAAGCAGATTGATACCCTTGCCGCAGAATTTCCCGCAAAAACCAATTACCTCTACCTAACATATAACGGGGTCGAGCATGATGTTGAATTCAACAAAAACAAAAAGGCGATGGTTCTCGGAAGCGGGGCATATTGCATAGGCTCAAGCGTAGAGTTTGACTGGTGCTGTGTTAATGCGATTGAAGAATTGAAAAGATCCTCCTATGAGACAATTATGGTTAACTACAACCCTGAAACAGTTTCAACAGACTATGATATTTGTGACAGGCTTTATTTTGAGGAACTGAGCCTTGAATCAGTTGCGGATATTTATGAACTGGAAAACCCGAAAGGGATAATAATTTCCATGGGCGGGCAAATTCCCAATAACCTTGCGATGAAATGCAAAGAAACAGGAATGAATGTCCTTGGGACAAGCCCGGCCAGTATTGACAATGCCGAGGACAGGCATAAATTTTCTGCGCTTCTTGATTCACTTAAAATCGACCAGCCTGAATGGAAAGAGCTTACCTCTGAAAAGGGCGCAATAAATTTTGCAAAAAAGGCTGGTTTCCCTGTCCTTGTAAGGCCAAGTTATGTCCTCAGTGGGGAGGCGATGAAAGTGGCCTTTACCGATAAGGGGCTGAGAGAATATCTTGATGCAAGCGGGGCATTGTCCAACGAATTTCCGGTGGTAATCAGCAAATTCATTTTGGGGGGAAGGGAAATTGAGATTGATGCTGTCGCCAAAAACGGCAAGCTGCTTTGCTGGGCGATAAATGAGCATGTTGAAAATGCAGGCATTCATTCAGGGGATGCGACAATGGTTCTGCCCCCGCAGCGCACCTATCTTGAAACTGTGAGGCGGATAAAGGTTATTGCAAGGAAGATTGCCGATGCCCTGAAAATTACAGGGCCATTCAATATACAATTCATCGCAAAGGACAATGAGGTAAAGGTTATTGAGTGCAATTTAAGGGCCTCAAGGTCATTTCCCTTTATTTCGAAAGTTACTGGGAGCAATTTCATTGCCAGGGCAACAGCAGCGATTTTGGGAAATAAGGATGACGGGAATTCAGTAAATGCCCTTGACCTGGATCATGTTGGGGTTAAGGCTCCGCAGTTTTCTTTTTCCAGGCTGAGGGGGGCAGATCCTATCTCAGGGGTTGAGATGGCATCAACAGGGGAGGTGGGGTGTATTGGCAGGGATGTTGATGATGCTTTTCTTAAGGCCCTTCTTTCAACAGGTTTCAGCATACCTAAAAAGAATATTTTTGTCAGTGTTAATGGTGATGAGGACAGGTTCAGGCTCCTTAAGAACATAAGGAAGCTCTCTCTCAAGGGATATAATTTCTTTGGAACAGAACACACTGTTGAATTCTTCAAGCAGCAGGGGATTGAGTTCAGGAAAGTCCACAAATTGCAGGATAGGAAAAAGCCCAATATTCGCGATTATTTGTCCAAAAAGGCGCTTGATTTGGTGATAATTGTGCCAGACCCATCCAAACAGATTGAGATTGATGTAGAATATGAGCTGAGAAGGATGGCAGTTGATTATTCAATCCCACTCATAACTAATATCCAACTGGCAAAGCTCTTTCTTGCGGCGATCATAAAAAAGCAGCTCTCGGATTTGGAAGTTGAGCCCTATAGCGCTTATTTCGAATAGTTTTTAAATTAAACACCCCAAAATAATCTTAAGTGGTTCAATGGAAACAAAATATCTGATTGCATTTACAGGAATTGGGGTAATATTAATCGTGCTTTTTATTGTTATATTTCTCCTAATAGGCGTGGTTGGATTTTTGGTTCTTACTTCCCCTGCTGAAGTGCAGACCCCAGTAGCCCCCTCTAATGGTGGATCAACAGTAAGTGTGGTTGATGATGATTTTACAATTGATGGCGATTCCGCAACTTTGGATAATGGCATAGATGTTACGCCAGAGCCCGAACCAGACCCTGAGCCTGAACCAGAGCCTGAACCAGACCCTGCAACAGAGGAGGCTGATTTAAGGATAATAAACCAGACCATTCTTTACTGCGTAAACACCAAATGGGGCGGGAGCAATGTTAAGGGAACAGTCCTTAAGAGCATTTACCTCAAGAACAACGGTGATGTGGATTATTTAATTGACGGCAAGATTTCTGCCACCACCAATACTGATGGCATGGAAGATAGTTTCACAGGCTTTAACTACACAGGAACCATAGCGCCAGGCAGCAGTGAATGGATAGTATTTACCCAGCAGGAGAAATCCCTTTATTTGGGCACCGACCCTGCAGATGTTGAGCTTACAATAAACCTGCCAAACAACAAATACGTGGTCAAGGATTTCGTAATCAATCCCACAAGCTGCCCATAAAATTCAGCCAAAATCATTTAATTTATTCAGCAGGTTGTCGCTTTGTTTTCCAAGTTTCTTTGTGTAATCTCCGAAGTAGGCAGACTCTTTAAAATATTTTACAAACGCTTTCTTGTCCTTTCTCTTAATTATTGCTTCAAGATCATTTGCTGATTTTCTTAACTGCCTTACAACTTTCAAGGTATCCTTGTTCTGGATAAGTATTTCGGCATAAAGCTCCGGGTCCTGGACCATTATCCTTCCAAGGAGAAGCATTCTCGCCTTGTAGATTGGTGAGGCAAAGGCAATCATTTCATTGAAATCAAAATCCAGTTTTTTTAGTGCATTCTCAAATGAGATTGTCCAGAAGTGGGTGCTGCCCTGGATTATCGCCATCATTTCATCATGTTTGCTTGCGCTAACAACCTTAACATGCGCCCTCTTTTTTTGCATTAATTTTTTCATCCAGTTAAACCATTTTCTGCCTCTTCCAGGACAAAGCACGACTGCCTGGTCCTTAATGTTTAAGACACTCGGGCCAAAAACAGGGTGCATGCCAAAAACCTCGACATCTTTTGGGGCGTGCTTCAGCATCGCATTCAAGGGCGCTTCTTTTATGGAGGTGAAATCAGTAATAGCCTGGCCTTTTTTGGCAAATTTTGCGTATTTTTTGATTAAATCAACAGTTATGCCAATCGGAACTGAGAAAATTATGATGTCACTTTTTTCAATAAGTTCCCTGTGCCTTAACTTAGTTTTTTTTCCGCATATCAAAACCCCGCAACCGTTTTTCTCGAAGAATTTCCTGAACCATTTTCCCATTTTGCCGGTTCCACCTATGATTCCAATAACTGTTTTATTATTTGATTTCATTTTTGCTTCCTCTTCCTAGTTTTCTGCCTCTCCAACGCATCAGCAAGTACCAATGCAATCATCGCCTCGGCGACAGGGACAACACGCGGCACTATGCAGGGGTCATGCCTTCCCAAAACGCGGATTTTCCTGTTCTTTCCATTTTCATCGATAGTCTTCTGCTTCAGGGAAATTGAGGGAGTGGGCTTAACCGCAATTCGCACAATAATATCTTGGCCTGTGCTTATTCCTCCAAGAATTCCGCCGGCATTATTCGAAAGAAATTTCGCCTTTCCTTTAATACCCCTTATTTGATCATTATCCTGGGAGCCATTCATATTCGCTGCCTCGAACCCCGCCCCAATCTCAACCCCCTTTACGGCAGGAATGCCCATCAATGCCCCTGCCAATTCAGCATCCAGCTTCCCAAATACAGGCTCCCCTAAACCAACAGGGACGCCCTTTGCAATAATCTCAACAATCCCCCCGACAGAATCGCCCCTTTTCTGCGCGGAAAGTATTTTCTGCTCCATTTTCTTCGCGGCTTTTTTATCTGCACATCTCACAGGATTCTTCTCAATATCTTTCACATTAAATTTTCTTGCTTTAATTCCGGCAATTTCAATCGCATGGCCGATGATTTTAATTTTACTCTTCCCGAGAATCTTTTTTGCGACAGCGCCTGCAGCAACCCTTGCCGCTGTCTCTCTCCCTGAAGCCCTTCCCCCGCCACGGTAATCCCTGATGCCAAATTTCTTTAAATAAGTGTAGCCTGCATGCCCTGGCCTGAAAATATTCTTCAGTTTTTCATAATCTTTTGATTTAACGTCCCTGTTTCTAATTAGTAAGCATATAGGCGTGCCCAAAGTTTTCCCCTTAAAAATCCCTGAAAGAATCTCTACCTTGTCCTTCTCCCTGCGCTGGGTGCTGACCCTGCTCTGCCCAGGCCTTCTCCGGTCAAGCTCTTTTTGGATGTCGCTTTCACTAATTTTTAATCCGGCCTTAACCCCATCAATAACCACTCCAATAGCCTTTCCATGGCTCTCCCCAAATGTAACAATTTTGAACATTTTTCCCAATGAACTTCCTGACATTTTTTCACCCTTTTCCCAGTGCATTGAGGACTGCCTTCCTCATAACTTCTTTGGGCGCCTTTCTCCCTGTCCAAAGACCAAATGATTCCACTCCCTGATTGATAAGCATCTCAATTCCATTAATGGTTTTGCACCCCTTTTTCTTCGCCAGTTTAAGGAGTTTGGTTTCAACAGGGTCATAGACAATATCAAAAACCACCAGGCCTTTTATTAACATTTCTTTTGGAACCGGAAGTTTTTTCTCATTTGGTTTCATCCCCATAGGGGTTGCATTAATCAGAATATCCGGCTTTAATCCTGAAAGGGTTTCCATTGAAGTGTATCTGCAGCCTATCAACTTTGCAAGTTTCCTTGCCTTGCCTGAATTCCTGTCAGCAATTGTCAAATGAGCCTTTTCTTTCTTGAGCATAAAAGCTATGGATTTCCCTGCACCGCCTGCACCAATTAAGATGGCTTTTTTGCCCTTTAATTTGGTTTTTTCTTTCAATGAAGCAACCGCGCCCACACCATCAGTGTTATAACCAATTAATTTTCCGTTCTTCACGGCAATTGTGTTCACTGCGCCTATTTTCTTTGCTGTTGCATCAACCTTATCTAGAAGGGGGATTATTTCTGCCTTAAATGGCATGGTTACATTCAAACCGAGAAAATTAAGTTCACTTATCGCGGCAACTGCTTTTCCCAAGTTATTAACTTTGAAAGCGACATATTTGCAGTTAATCCCAAGTTTCTCAAATGCGGCATTGTGCATTTCAGGGCTCAGGGAATGTTCAACAGGATTCCCAATCAATGCAGCAATTTGTGTTTTCGCATTTATTCTGCTCATAGCATCACACTCAGACCCTTGTATATCTTATTTAACTCATCCACAGTAAGCTGCCCTTCTGCAGATTCCTTTCCCCTCTCAAGAGAGCCAAAAGTGAGATAGGAGCCAAAAGGCACAGAAAGAATTCTTGAATCTTTACCGTAAATCCCCATTGCAAAAGAAATGATATTGGTCTTTTTCTTTTTCGCCTGCCTGAGAAATTCAAGTATCGACATACTGTCATCCATGAAGTTTGCGGTTGTAACAATCTTAAAAATCTCTGCCCCTTTCACCTTTTTCATTTTCGCAAGCAGGCTATTCAAATCTTTTATTGGCGGTGTTGATTTCATATTGTGGTGGGAAAGAATAACCCTTGTTTTCTTTCCCGCAGTTTTAATAAGGGAATTCAGGCTCTTTTTCGGAATTGAAAATTCCAGGTCAATGTAATCCGGATTGAACACGAGTGCCTTTTTCAGCAGCGAAATCCTGCTGCTTTCAGTTCCGGAGAATTTGCCGCCCTCGCTTTTTTTCCTCACAGTCACAATAACCGGTTTTTTTGCCTGTTTAATCAGCCCCTCAACATCTGGCTTGCTGATTAAATCCAGCCTGAGCTCAATGAAATCCGCGACTTTGTTTGCCTCTACAATATCCCCTAGTGCCGCAGAATTGGTTTTTGCAACTATGGGAACACAAATCATTTTCTCGCCTCGCTCAAAGCGCCTGAAATAATTTCCCTTGGAACATCAAGGGCATAATCACCTTTAATCGAATGCATTTTGCCAATTCTTTTGGGAAGTACAAATTTTGCCACGCCATTTCTTGCCTTTTTGTCCTTTTTCAACTCCCCCAAAATCCTTGCATTTGAAATATTTTTTGGAATTTTAGTTGGCAAGCCTATCCTCTCAAGCAGTAGCCTCTGCCTTTCAACATCCCCTGAATTCATCAAACCCATTTTTTCCGAAATAAGGGCCGCGGCATTCATCCCGATTGCTATCGCTTCCCCATGGGAATACTTCCTGTAATTGGTGAGAACCTCCAGCGCATGCCCTATTGTATGGCCGTAATTCACAGTCTTTCTCAAATTTTCCTCCAGTTCATCCTTCTCAACAATTCTTCCCTTTATTTCGCAGTTTCTTTTAATAACCCTGCCTAAAATTTTAATATCTTTCCCCATAATCCCATTCACGTTTCTTTCAAGATAGGAAAATAATTTCTTATCAGCCATAACTGAGTGCTTCACCACCTCAGCCATGCCATTTCTCATTTCCCTTTCAGGCAAACTCTTGAGCGCATTGAGATGAATGTAGACAGCTTCAGGCTGCCTAAATGCCCCTGAGGAATTCTTTCCTGAGGGGAGGTCCACGCCAACCTTGCCCCCGACACTTGAGTCAACCATTGCAAGAAGTGTTGTGGGGAGCTGGATAAATGGAATGCCCCGCATATAGCTTGCGGCCGCAAAACCTGCAACATCCCCTGCAACGCCCCCGCCAAGGGCAATAACTGCCGATTTCCTGTCAAGGCCATTTGCAAGCATCCTCTCCTGGATGGATCCAATTGTTTTCAGCCTCTTGTTCCTCTCTCCTGCAGGAAAATCAATTATGCAGGCATCCAGCCTCTTGTGTTTCAAATTTTTCATTAGTTGCTTCCCGAAAATCCTCTTCACATTGCTATCGGTAATCACGGCATACCGGTTCCCAATACTTTTCTTTTTCAAATCCCCTGCAATTTTACTGAAGGCATTGTTTTCAATGTAAATATTGTATGAATTGTCCTGCCTTTTCCGAAGGTTTACTTTTATTCCATTCATTCAATCGCCTTTTCCTTTTTCAGAATTTCAATAATCTGCCCAACATTTTCCCTTATTGAAAAATTCCCTGCATCAACCCTGTGGTCGGCCGCTTTTTCATAGTTCCCTTTCCTCTCAGCCAAAACATGCCTGATTTCCTCAAACTCATCCTTATCAGTTAGTGCAGGCCTGTTGCTGTCCCCTCTTATCCTGGCATATATTTTCTCCGGCGGGGCTTCCAGAAGAATAACGACCCCACTCTTTTTAAGCTTTTCAATGTTATCTTCCCGCAGAATAATCCCCCCGCCGCAGCCGACAACCAAACCATCTCTTGCGGCAATCTCGGACAATACTGCTGATTCAATATCTCTGAATTTTTCCTCCCCGTCCTGCCCAAAAATTTCAGGAATTTTCTTTCCTGCCCTTTCAACGATTAAATCATCGGTGTCAATAAATTCCTTTCCCAAGGCCTTTGCAAGCTCATTGCCGACATGGGTTTTTCCTGTACCCCTGTATCCTATAATGTAAATGTTCATTCAATCACCCATCTTTGCAAGTTCCTCAAAATAGTTTGGGAAGGATTTATTCACGCACTCAACATCCTTGATAATAATCCCTTCCTGCATCAGTCCTGCAACTGCAAACGCCATTGCCATCCTGTGGTCGTTGTAGGTTTCAATACTTGCGCCGTTTTTAATTCCCCCGAAAACTGTTAGGGAATCATTCTCTTCAATTACATCAGCACCCAGTTTCCTCAGTTCGATGGCAGTTGCGGCTATCCTGTCAGTTTCCTTAATCCTGAGATGGGCAATGTTCCTTATTTTGGTTCTTCCACTTGCAAAGGCTGCGACAACCGCCAGCGTCTGCACAACATCAGGGTAATCAGACATGTCAACCTCAATTCCATTCAGTTTTCCCCCTTCCAGTTCAGCAAAATTATCGCCAAAACGCACTTTGCAGCCCATTCTTTCCAATATGTCCAACAGGAATAAATCCCCCTGAACCGAGTGCGGGTTCAGATTTTTGACCTTTACCTTTCCGCCGGTGATTGCGGCAGCGGCAAAGAAATATGATGCATTTGTGTAATCCCCCTCAACATTGTAATCCCTTCCCTCATACTTTTGGCCTGCCTTAACCACAAATCGTTCATAATTATGGTTCTCAACATCAATTCCGAAATCATTCATTGATTGGATTGTCATGTCAATAAACGGTTTTGAGCGCAGCTCCCCGATAATTTCAAGTTCAACATCCTCCTTTGCATAGGGGGCGGCAACTAGAACTGAACTCAAAAATTGGGAGCTTTTGCTGCAGTCTATAATTGCCTTTCCGCCCGCAAGCGAAGGGCCTTTAGCCCTCAATGGTGGGCAGCCATT
>JBDRHK010000018.1:0-6850 GCA_043816965.1 Candidatus Iainarchaeum sp.
TTTGGGATGGAAAAGGAAGCACAGGTGATTGAAAACGCAGTAAATGCAGTTCTTGAGGAAGGTTTCCGCACAGGAGATATACTGCAGGATGGCTGCAAATTGCTGGGTACAAAGGAAATCGGGGATGAAATTGCGAAAAAAATCTAAAAGCCCTAAAAAAACACACTTTAACAAACCGAAAGTTGATCTTACACGCATAGCTCACAACGGAACATTATGGAGTAAGGCAATTAATGAACTTAATAATGCCGTAAAAATAAAGCAAATTACTCCTAAGGTTGCAGAAGAAACAGCAGTTTTAGTTTACCATGCCTTGTCTACAAGATCTAGAAAAAATTCTATTACAATCAGTTTAAAAAATCCTGGAAATTCGGTTTTAGGGGTGAAGGTTTTTGCTCAAAAAGGCCGTAAACCTGAATTAGTCACGGTTATAGCTAAAGCAAATACAATTATGCCTTTTCCCAAAAAGGACAACAAATCCTGAGTTTAAAGTCAGAATTTCGGAAAACTTTCTTCTAAGCATAACCATTTTAAAGAACTAACCCCCCTATAAGTAATTATGACATATATCTGCCTGCATAGTAGGCCGTCGCTTGTGGTGATGTTAGTGGATGCTCTTTCTTCTATTCCATATTTTTTCTTTTATTGGTAACTGGGCAGTACCATTTATGGTGACTGTCTTCTCAAAAAAGATTAGATATGGGAATAGAGGAAAAAAGGAGGAGAAATAATGAAAATATTTATTGATACTGCAAATGTTAAGGAAATTAAGGAAGCCGCTTCCTGGGGAATAGTTGATGGTGTAACCACAAACCCGACGCTTATTGCGAGAGAGGGAAGAGATTTCAAGGAAGTTGTAAAGGAGATTTGCTCTATTGTTGATGGCCCGATAAGTGCAGAGGCTGTTAGTGAGGATGCTGAAGGCATGGTTAAAGAGGCAAAGGAGCTCAGCAAAATCCACAAAAATATTGTTGTAAAAATCCCAATGACTGCTGAAGGGTTAAAGGCAACAAAAGAGTGCACTGAGAAGGGAATTAAGACCAATGTTACACTTATTTTTTCAGCAAATCAGGCATTGCTTGCAGCAAAAGCCGGTGCCACTTATGTAAGCCCTTTTGTGGGAAGGCTTGATGATGTCGGGGAAACCGGAATGAATGTAGTTGAGGATATTGCCGAGATTTTCTGGAATTATGACATTAAGACAGAAATTATCGTTGCAAGCATCAGGCACCCAATGCACGTAATTGAGGCAGGAATAATCGGCGCCCATATTTCAACTGTTCCTTTTGGCGTTTTGGGAAAGATGATAAAACACCCATTAACAGATAAGGGAATAAATGCATTTTTGGAGGACTGGAAGAAAGTTCCAAAGAAGTGATTTTGAATGAGCCTGGCAGAAAAAAGGAGTAACATTGACAAGGTCGACTTGAAAATTCTGGAATTGCTCAAGGAAAGGATAAATCTTGCCAAGGAAATTGGCAAGCTGAAAGCCAAGAGCAAGGAGGACATATTTGTTCCTGCCAGGGAAAAGGAAATAATCAACAATTTGCTCACGAAGAATAAGGGAGTAGTGCCTGAAAAGGCAATTAGCGGAGTTTATGGGGAAATATTCAGTGCGTCCAGGAATATTGAAAATCCGCTAAAGATAGCATACCTTGGCCCAAAGGCAACTTTTACCCATATAGCTGCAATAAAGCAGTTTGGCTCGTCCTTGGAATTCACCGCAAAAGATTCAATTAGGGAGGTGTTTTCAGATGTGGAAAAGAAAGTCGTAAGCTATGGGGTTGTGCCAATAGAGAATTCGCAAGAGGGGACTGTTAACCACACTTTAGATATGTTCCTGAACTTTGATGTTGACATTGTTTCTGAGATAATGCTGGAGGTCAAGCACCATCTCCTTTCAAACCATGAGCTGAAGGAAATAAAGAAGATTTACACCCACCCGCATGCAATGGCACAGTGCAGGAACTGGATTGCAAAAAATCTGCCAAAGGCAGAGCTTATTGAGGTTTCCTCAACAACAAAAGGGGCGGAATCGGCATCCCTTTACCACAGCTCGGCTGCAATTGCTTCTGAATTAGCGGCAAAGGAATATGATCTTGGCATAATTGCAAGGAACATAGAGGACAGCGGAAGAAACTATACCCGTTTCCTTATTATCGGGGAATCAAAGCCAAAAAGGACCGGGAAAGACAAAACATCCCTGGTTTTTTCAGTAAAACATGAGGCCGGTGCACTTTTCAGCGCACTAAAATCATTCCAGGATTATGGCGTCAATATGACAAAGATTGAGAGCAGGCCAACCAAACTAAAAAACTGGAATTATGTTTTCTTTGTTGATGTGCAGGGATATATTGATGATGAAAAAATCAGGAAAGCCCTCAAGGATATGGAGAAATCGACAGGATTTATAAAAATTCTTGGAAGTTATCCTGAAGAAAATGATCGGGGATAAAATGAAGTTAAAAACAAGCAAGGAACTCGAAGAAAAGGCAAAAGAAATAAGGCGGGAGATTATAAAAATGCTCTCGGCTTCAGGAAGTGGCCATCCAGGGGGAAGCTTAAGCGCCACAGACATAATGGTTGCCTTGTTCTATCATGAGATGAACTACAATCCTACTGAACCATTATGGCCTGACAGGGACCGATTTGTTCTAAGCAAAGGCCACTGCTGCCCCGCACTTTACGCAATACTCGCCGATTTGGGCTATTTCCCCAAGGAGAAGCTCAAAACATTGAGGAAATTGGGGTCACCCTTACAGGGGCATCCCTCTTACACCCACCTAAATGCCGTTGAATCAAGCACAGGCCCATTGGGGCAGGGGCTGAGTGTGGGAAATGGAATTGCACTTGCAGGGAAATTGGACAAAAAGGATTTTCATGTTTATGTTATGCTTGGGGATGGGGAGATGCAGGAAGGAAATGTATGGGAGGCCATGATGACTTCAAGCCATTACAAGATTGATAATTTGACTGCAATAGTTGATTACAACAATCTGCAGATTGATGGCAAGGTGAGTGAGGTTAAGGGAGTAATGCCACTGAAAGACAAATTTAAGTCATTTGGCTGGGAAGTTTTCGAGGTTAACGGGCACAAGATGAAGGATATTTTAAAGGTTCTTGAAAAGGCAAGGAAGAAAAAGGGGAAGCCAAGTGTTGTTATCGCAAAAACAGTCAAGGGAAAGGGGGTTTCATTCATGGAAAATGTTGTTGATTTCCACGGCGTAACGCCAAATGAAGAGGAAACCAAAAAAGCATTGAAGGAGCTGGAGTAATGGAAGACCCAAAAGCAACAAGGGCGGGATATGGGGATGGTCTTGCAGAGCTAGGTGAAGCCAGGCGAGATGTTGTTGCGCTTGACGCTGATTTGGCCAAATCCACAAAATCGATTAAGTTCAAGGAAAAATTCCCGGCAAGGTTTTTTGAGATGGGAATCAGCGAGCAGGACATGGTTGCAACTGCTGCAGGGTTTGCCCTTGCAGGGAAAATTCCATATGCATCAAGCTTTGCATGCTTTTTAACAGGAAGGGCCTATGACCAAATCAGAACCTCTGTTTGCTACTCCAATGTAAATGTAAAACTTGCGGGAAGCCATGCAGGATTAATGACAGGCGAGGATGGGGCAACCCACCAGGCTTTGGAGGATATTTCACTGATGAGGGGCCTTCCCAATATGAAGGTTATTGTGCCTGCGGACTATTTCGAGGCAAAAATTGCCACAAAAAAGGCGGCAGACATTCCAGGGCCGGTTTATCTAAGACTGGCAAGGGCAAAAACCCCAATTTATTTCAATGACAATTACAAATTCACCCTAGGAAAAGGGGTGGTGATGAAATCAGGCAGCGATGTTGCAATAATTGCCTGTGGGGCCCCCTTGCAATATGCCCTTGAGGCCGCTGAAAGGCTTAAAAAGGATAAAATTGAAGCAGCAGTGGTTAACATGCCGTCTATTAAACCTTTAGACTCAAAACTTGTTTCTAAGATGGCCACCCAGGCAGGTGCAATAGTGACTGTCGAGGACCATTCCATTTATGGGGGATTGGGAAGTGCAGTTGCAGAGGTAATGGCTGAGGAAGGCCTTGCACCAGTTGAGCGGGTTGGAATGAAAGATGTTTTTGGGGAAAGCGGAAAAGGATCAGAACTCTACAAAAAATATGGCCTGGATTCTGAAGGAATTATTAATGCAGTTAAGATTGTAATCGGAAAAAGGAAGTGATAAGATGATAATAGTGATGGGGAAAGAAGCTGGATCTAACGATGTTAAAAGTGTTATAGATAAAATAAAATCCGCAGGGCTTAAGGCATTTATTTCAGAAGGGGAATATGTCACAATTATTGGTGTTGTTGGAGATGTTACAAAGCTAAAGAAGGGCGAATTTGAGAGAATGGATGGCGTTGACAGAATAGTTGCTGTAATGAAACCATATAAGCAGGCATCCAGAGATTTTCACCCGAAAAATTCTGTTATTGAAGTTGATGGTGTTAAGATAGGGGGAGAAAAGATTGTTATTGCCGCAGGGCCATGTGCAATTGAGTCAGAAGAGTTCCTTTTTTCAATCGCAGAATCCGTTAAAAAATCAGGGGCGGAGATTTTTAGGGCCTCAGCATATAAACCAAGGACCTCACCCTATGATTTCCAGGGAATGGGTGAGAAAGGCCTTAAAATGCTGAAGAAGGTAAAGGAAGAGACAGGCTTGGTTGTTGAGACAGAGGTAATGGACACAAGGAATGTTGAGCTGGTTGCGAAATATGTTGATATTTTGAGAATTGGCGCAAGGAATATGCAAAACTTTGACCTGCTTAAGGAAGTTGGGAAGATAAACAAACCGGTAATTCTTAAGAACGGGATTTCCGCAACAATAAGTGAATTCCTGATGGCGGCAGAATACATAATGAGTGAGGGGAATAAAAAAGTAATCCTTTGTTATAGGGGAATAAGAACCCATGAAACTGCGGTGAGAAACAGCATGGATATACTTGCAATTCCAGTACTAAAGGCTAATACTCACTTGCCAGTTATTGTTGACCCAAGCCATGCTGCTGGGAATTTCAGGTTTATTGAGGCAACAAGCAAGGCAGCAATAGCTGCAGGGGCTGACGGATTATTGATTGAGGTGCACTGCAACCCTGAGAAGGCAATGTGTGATGGCAAACAAAGCCTTACAACGGAAAAATTTGATTCCCTCATGAAAAACCTGAAAGCTGTGGCTGTAGCAGTCGATAGAAAAATGTGAGCCTGATGAAAATATTTCTTGTTCGCCATGGCGAAACCAAAATGAACTTGGAAAGGCGGCTTCTTGGGAAAATTGATTCCCCTCTTGTTCAGGAAGGGTTAGCACATGCTGAAAGGCTGGGGGACTATTTAAAGGGAAAGGAAATTGACCTTGCTTTTTCAAGTACTTTGGGAAGGGTTGTGAAAACAACAGAAATTATCTCAGAGAAAACTGGCTTGGTTTTTGAGAGAAGGCATGATCTTGATGAAATTTCCTACGGGATTCTCGAGGGCCTTACAAGGAAAGAGGCTGATGAGAAATATCCGAGAATTTGGGAAACCAGGCTTAAGGACAGGTTTAATTTTGATCTTGAGGGTGCGGAGGATTACTCTGATGTTGGGAAAAGAATGAGGCCCTTTGTTGATGAGTTAAAGGAGAAATACCCGAGCAAAACCATACTTATCGCAGGGCATTTCAACACCCACCGGGTTCTGATTGGGATTTTATTGGGCTTGAGCCATGAGGAAATTGTGGAAATTGATGTTCCCCACCGGATTGTTTATGAGATTGAGATTAATGAGGAGAGTAATGTGAAATACCATTCCATCGATTCGGGGGAAGAGAAAGAGGGTTTGGTTTACCTCTGAGATTTTAATCAAAATCTTCCCCAAACCATTTCTTCATTAATTCCCCCAGTTTTTCCCTATCATTTCCCCAATAGCTCAAGGCATTATCCAATCTTCTCCTCTCCAGGCCCGTCTCGCGCAATTTATTTTTAAGCCATTTAATTTCAGCAATGTTTTCTTTAGTTTTTTTATTTAATGCGTTTAACTCGTTTAATCTTCTTCTTCTTTTATCAGATTTGCGTTTCCTCTCAGAACGCCAATTATCCGCCGCCTCTTTTAATTTTTCCGCCTCCCTTTCATTCAACCCCTCTTTAGGTTCTTTTACTGCGCCTCGTTTCCTTCTCGCAGAAATTGGAATTGAAAAATTATCCATATAATGGTCTATCATTTCACTCCTCGCAGCCCTTATCTGGTGAACTACTCTGTCCTCAACATTAAGATCATTTGCGATTCTTGAATCTGAAAACGGGCTATTATGTAGCTTCTTATTTATGTCAAAAATCGTTTTCCATATTTGCGGAGGGATTTGTGGGCTATTATTTGACACGGCCAATTTAAAATCCCTAAAGACCTTGCCAACAAAATTTGGCGCGATTTTGATTATTTTTGGAATTTGTCCCGGAGAATATCCATTTTTAGCCATGAGGGCAATAACTAACACCGGGCCAATTTCTTTTATCGACACCATTTTTCCCCTTAGTTCATCAGGGAGATATATTGCCTTTTTGACATCTGCATGCTCAATTTTTTCAGGCGGTCTTTTAGAGTTATTTCTGGCCTTAGCATTTTTTCGTTTAACAATATTTGGCATAGAAAAATCAACTTGCAACTTATATTTAATTACTTTTACAGGGCTTTGCACAATAAAACGGCTTCATTGAAAATGTCTTTATAGGTGGTTGAACAACCATCTAATGGTGGGGGAACACGTTGGAGGTGTTCCCGCTATGAAAGAGGGAAGAATCATTAAAAAAGTTAAACGTCTGCTCAAAAGAGCAGGCATGGCTCCCT
>JBDRHK010000019.1:0-32054 GCA_043816965.1 Candidatus Iainarchaeum sp.
CCAAATAGAGTTCCTGAAAGACAAGGGATATATCCAAACAAGGCAGCCTGATTTCAGTTCTTCAAGAGGAAACATTTATCTGATTGAGCCATTGAAAGGCAATGAATCAACAGAGCATTCCTTCATGGTTGAATTGATTGCAGAAGAACTAAGGGAATATACAAAAGAAATTGAAATTAGGGGAACAAGGAAAGTGGATATTGAATTTGCCCTGAATAGCGGGGAAAAGGTCGCCTTTGAGATTGAGACCGGAAAGGAGCTGGAGAAACACAAGGAAAGGGCGCTCATAAAATCCCAGAGGCTTGACCAGGAATACGATAAATGGTTTTTCATTGTAACCAACAAGAAGATGAAGAAGCATTATGGGAAATATGCCGAAACCCTTACAAGGGTCAATGTTAGGGAAAAGATTGATGCCTTGTTTGATGGGAAGAAGATAGCCAAAGTTGGGGATTTTGCTTGATATTCGCTAGCGGGGGTGCTTTGCACAAAAACTATATTTTGCACAAAAAAACTAGGGCGGGAAGATTAGGGCGATTTTAATTCCAAAACAACAGATATTTATACTTCCACGTCATTCTATTTTTATGTTCAAATGGACAAGACAAAAGAAAAGACGTTTTTCCGATAAATCAGCTAAAAAAATAAAGAAAGCATATGAGAAAAGTCGGCAAAGGGTTATTGATGCTGAGGAAAGTGAAAGATTATTTGGGACATCCTTGGTACTGCGGAAAAAAAGTGAAAATAAGAGGCCAAGGAGATTGGGAGGAGATGCTGCAGAAGCAATTGCCGGCAGTACCACACTAGCGCATTATGCAAAACTGGCACGGCAAAAAGTTAGGCAAGATGGAAGCTCTGAACCCAGAAAAGAAAAAAGGGTTAAATTGCAGGGAAATCTAGAGAACGCTGAACTGATAAAAAAATTTATAAAAAAACCAGGGTTAATGGAAGAATATAATGTTCCTCCATGGCTAAAAATATTAATTAAAGACAAACAAGTATATGTCGATAGAGAAGGCAATGTCCACATAAGAAGAGATGCTTTAGGCATGGGTGATGAAGTTTAAACCCCCGTATATGCAAAGCACCCATACGAATGTTCACCAAATCTGAACTCCTTGAACAATTTTTTATAGGCCCAATCTGCATTAATTTTCGGATTTATTAAATCAACCATCTAGTTGATTTACAATCAACCGTAGGTATTTAAGGGTCGGAAACAGGTGTTTATACGGGTGGGGACCCTCGAAAGTAGACATATAACTCCCCAAATTTTTTCAGTAATTTCATAGGCAGCTGTTCACAATGGAAGGGGAACTAGAGGAAATCAGGGAAGTGCTGAAATACCATAATGCCATTTTCAACAAAGGCCATGCCAGGATATACCTGTGCCTTTTGAGCGGCGAAGTCAAAACCGGCAGGCAGATAATTGATGAAACAGGGGTGTGCAAGCAGACCATATACAAATACCTGAATCACCTGACCGAATCAAATCTAATAAGGAAAACAAAAACCAGCCCTGTCCAGTTTTTTATAGAAAATCCGGTGAAGGAACTCAACCATTTCTTTGCGCAGTATCTCAGGAAGCAGGTCAAGCTGATTGAGGACAAAAAGGAAAGAATAAGGAATATAGTGAAAAACAAAAATGATGAGTCTGAGCAGCATTGGGAGATTAGGGTGAAAGGCGGGAAGACTGCAATAATTGACAGGAAGGAAAATAAGGCATTGAATGAAAGATATGATGCCAAGCAGGTAAAGGCTGCGGTGGATAAATTTATTGATTCTTTGCCGGATGAAAACAAATTTGCTGTGGCTTATGCGAAGTAAGCAATAGTCAATCTATTTTAAGTAAATTTTACGGCTTTGCACAAAAACTAAATTCTGCACAAAATGGGGTTAATTTGCACAAAAAGGGAGCTGGCAAAGGGATAAATATCTGTTTGGGACATTAATTTCTTATGGCTCAAAGTAAAAGGCTGAATAAAAAACCAATTACGGGGACAATGGAGAAAACTCCAATTTCAAATGAGCGGGCTTTCTATAAAGTGATGCGTGGGCCTTTTAGAAAAGCCAGCATTGCAGAAGCATTTAATGCAGTAGTACGTCGTAAACCAAGACCTGACGAGTATATGGGAATACATCCGCATAATCATTCCCTCGGTGAACGGCAAATAATACTTCCCAATTTTTATGATATTATGTCATCTTTTGGCATGAGGGCAGATAGTAAAGGGAAAATGAATGTTGATGTAATTGCTGTAAGGGTCAATAAAGAGGTTGTAGGATATACTTTTCTTAGCCTTAATAAGCTTCCCAAAAAGAAAAAAGAACTTGAAGAATTATGGCCGAATATTTCTCATCCGCTTACCATGGAAGAGTTCACTAAACTTAAACCGCGTGAAAATGCTAAAGATTTTAAAAAAGCCGTAGAGTATATGAAAGAACTCGGCCTAAAATTACGATTTGTTCCAAACCGCAAAGCAGGATATGTTTTTAAGGGCGGGCAATTCGTTAAAAAGAACTAAACCCCCTAAATTAACTGGGAAGTATGCCAAAGCGAGGATTGAGAAAGAAACTATTAAAGAAGATTTTCGCTTATTTTATACAATAAAGGAGGCTCTCTAAATGGGAATTTTTTCTTTTCGGAATGTTGATGGGGTTCTATCAATAGGTGGTTTGCCTCAATATGCCAAAGATATAGATAGTTTAAAAGAAAAAGGCATTTCTACAATTGTTTCACTTGAAGCCCTTGACGGCCCTATAGCTAGATACGCTGAGAAACAGGGATTAAAGGTAGTTACGCTCTCTGTTGGGCGGTTTAAGGAAATTCCAAATGAAAAGATAAACAGATTTCTCCGCCTTGCAGCCCTTGCTCAAGCAAGAGAGAAAAAAATTTTTCTCCACTGCCTTCAAGGCCGGGATAGAACAATGGAAATGACTGCGGCGTATTTGATTGCAAGTAGACAAATTCCATTGGCCGATAAATTAATAAGAGAGAAGCCTCTCCGTTTTTTTGTGACAAGATGGCAAAAGGGGGTACAGACGCACTTTGAAAAAACATTAAACAGGGCTAGGAAATACCCGAGACGTCATTAACTATACAAAAAAAGGAACCTGCACACCCCGAAAGGGTTGGTGGCGGGTCTGAAGATGGGTTTTGTAGGGAAACCCCCTAATGTGCAGAACACTTTTTTGCACAAAAACCCCAGTTCGGAACCCAAAGTCTAATCCTTTTTTGTGCAAAGACCCTGAAACCGGGTTCCGTCGCCTTTTCGGTTGATTGTGTGGGTGTCGCTAAAGGTTGATTTATTGCTAATTTTCAATTTTCAAGCACTTATCTTTATTGAGAATAAATAAGAATTGCTTCCCTCTTAAGACTTGTTTTAGATAATCTTGTTTTACTAATTTTAAAAGGTCTACCCTTGCAGTTTGATATGTAATATTATAACGCTCTTGCATTTCGCTTATAGTTAGAGCCCTTTCATGTTTACTCATATTAATTAAAATATCTGCTTGACGAAAATTTAATTTTGGGTTTTTATGCACTGTTTCAAAAATCTTTTTATTTTCCTCCCTAGTTTTATTAACATATTTTTCAAATGATTTTACAGCGGCATCCAATGCCCGTAAATTAAAAATTACAAAATAGGTTATGTCATTATCATCCGTTTCAGAATAAAGATATGCACGTGCATACTGGGCTGGCGCTTTTTTTATTGCTGTAGAAACTGCAATATATTCTAAATAGTCATATTTTTGCAATATTAAATACCAATAGAAAAGTGCTCTTGCGGTACGTCCATTTCCATCATTAAATGGGTGGATGTATCCCACCATATAATGAAGTACCATTGCCACAACAAAAGGATGTAAATAATATTCATAGGAATCAATATTGTTTATAAAATCACACAGTTCTTCAAGAAGTTTATTAATTTTATTGTATTCAGGAGGGTCATGTATGATGTTGCTTCCATCCCTTGAAAATACCTTTATCTCGTTGCTTTTTCTAAATTCTCCCTCATATTCTTTTTTTTCAAGAGTGTCTTTCGTAATTTTTTTATGAATTTCTTTAATAAAATCTAAATTTAACTTCCGATTTGAATCAGCATATTCTTTAATGTGCATCATTGTCAAATAATTGTTAAATATCATCTGTTCAGAATGGTTGCGTGGTTTTCTTCTTTCAACTAACATCTTTTTTGCGACTACTCTAGTTGTAACTGCGCCTTCCAATTGACTTGATGCAATTGCCTCCTCCATTAATGAATTCACCAAATATTTCTTATTTAGTTTAGGACTAGGTATTTGAGATTCTAACTTAATTTTGCCACCAACCCTTACATCTAAATCATGAAGCGTTTTCTCAATATTTGGTGTTTGAACATAGTGTAGTTTTATACCATCTAATTTAATCTTTCTAGAATTCGAATCTCTGGATAATTTAACAAACGCCCACAATAATTTAATGTCCACTCCTTTGAATCGTTCATCCATCGGTAGTTGGTCCCAATGTAAATAGTTAGAATTAATTATACTTAGATAAGGCTCACGTTCAATAACTGCATTTTTATCAGTAAGTTTTTCGGATAATACTTTCCATAATTCCTTATCACTTGGAGGTTTTTCAGGAATTCTCATATTTCCACACAACTACTAATTTAACATTCATTAGTATTCATTAGTATTAAATCTATTTATAAAACTATCTACTAATTTAACATTAATTAGTATTCATTAGTAATCGAACCTAAATCGGTGTTTTCTTCCTAGGCTTATCCCAATATGGGCTTTCGCACTTTGGACAAACTTTAGGAGATTCATCTGAATTGCAAGGAACCCAAGTGGGCTCATATCTTTCGCAGTTTTTTGGGACGAATTACTCACTCAACCGCCCCCTTCTCGTCGCATCCACCGTATGCGACGATTTTTGGAATCTGAACCCATCCCCCGCAGGTGCGGCGGAACCTGAAACCGGCTTTGCACAAAAACTAAATTCTGCACAAAAAACCCCGATTTTGCACAAAAAGGGAGATGGCAAACTCATAAATAGGGTTTTGACTTTTTATATTATATATGCCTGAAGAAATACCTGAAAAAATCGCCAAAGAGGCAAGACGCCTTCATCGTGCAGTAGAAAAGTCTTATTATAACCGTAAAACAGAAAGTTTGGAATCCAGACCCGAGAATGAAGCTAAGTTTCTTCTTTTTTGCCTGAAAAATAATGTAAGTCCAGAAGACCCGGCAAATAAAATTACTCCGCAGGAGAGAGAGACAATAACTAGCGGTAATGAGCCACTTGCTACAAGATTTTTGGAGCTTTCAGCTAAAGGAAGAATGGTTGCTCTTAATATAGAATATCTTAGGACCGGTTATTATTTAAATTCCATTAGGGGAATTAGCCTGATTGACAAGGATGTACGCATGGATATAATACAGCAGTTAGCAGCAGATAGACTGACTAGACGTGACTTATTGAAGTTAGGGGTAACGAAATCTGAGTTAGAGTCAGTAGCATCTGGAAAGCATACGATGTCTCGGGAATTATCTAGGCTTCGCACAGAATTAAGTAAAGTGCCAAGATCAGACGGGATAAAGCGCGGATTGATACTATCCAAGATTGAATTTTTTGCGCCTGCTGAGAACTATTTTAAGCGGCGCAAAAAAATGACACGGGCGCCGAATAAAAGAAGGCCTGGCAAACCCTGACATCTTTTTCTTTTTTATTTAGCCAGCCTAACTCCCAACCCCCGCTTTTTTGGGCGGGCTATTCACTCAATCGCCCCTTTTTGCAGAATCCACCGTATGCGACACTTTTCGGTTTCTGAACCCATCCACCGCAGGTGAGGCGGAACCTGAAACCAGCTTTGCACAAAAACTAAATTCTGCACAAAAAACCCTGATTTTGCACAAAAAAGGGTTTAAGCCACGCAAATATTAAATTGTTATATAACCTAACTTTTACATGGCTGAAACAGTAATAGACAAAATTTACTGGATTACACACCCTGCATTCCCATTAGTAATTCCAAAGGATGCTGGTAGGCTAACAGAAGAAAAAATAAAGCACTATTTCGATGGTGTATTGAAACCATTGGTAAAAAAAGCACAATCCGAGCCAAACTCGCTTGTCGTATTTCAGGGAACCCCAACAGAAGTGATTAAGCTTGATCCAGAAAATATGTTTGCTGCACTTGATTTGGAATCCGAGCTAGAAGTACTGATAGAGAGTAATTTAAAGAACAGAGGCATAGTGGTAGATCCTCAGAAAATAGGTACTGGGCAGGCTGCAGAAGATGTAGCTGAAAAAGAGCGTAAACAGGGGCTTAAGGTTTCTAAAAATGCTGAAGTTGAAGGTCATGGCTCGTGGCATGCAGGTTGTGCGGAAAAATTTGCCAAACACTATCATGAACGAAGAAAACTAACAGGGCCTTTCAGAGTTTCTAGTAAAGCACTTTACAGGCATAGGAAATAATTTAACAAAGAAATGCCTGCTTTTTTGGGCGGGCGTGAACCCGAATCTATACAAAAAGCCTAAAGCAAAAAGCAGTAGGAAAACAAATGCTTTCACCTAATACTGCACAAGGTTAAGATAGGCTTATAAAGCAGAAGCGCCTTATTGTACACATGCCGTACAGAAAAGGAGTTACAGCAATCCAGATAACCCCTCAAACCAGGGAGATTCTCAAGGGCCTTGGAAAGAAGGGGGACACATACGAAGATATAATCTTGAGGCTAATCAAAAATCAGAAAAAATAGGTTAGCGATGAAATAACTAATTACTCACCCTGACGCCCTGCCGAGGGTTAAAACGTATAGGGAAAATAGTTTTATATACCTTTAAACTATAGTTTTAAGCTATGCCAAAAAATGGAACTATAAAAAAGGTAATGGGCGACGATTCCGACATATTTGATGAGCTGTTGGGCAAAAAGCCGAAAAGGGGCAATCCTAAGGAAACGGAGCCTGAGGATGAGGAATATATAGAGGAAAATGAGTCTGAGGAGGACTCTGATAAAGAAGAGATGGAAGAAGATTCTGAAGAGGAGAGTGAAGAGGAGGAATCTGAGGAGAAAGATTCTGATGAAAGCGAGGATGAAAAAGATGAGGCAGAGATAGAGAAGGAAGAACCAGAAAAAGAGGAATCCGAAGAAGAAGATGAACCAGAGAAAGAAGAGCCTAAGGGGGATGAAGAAGAGGAATCTGATGAAGAATCAGGAGAGGATGAGGAAGAAGAATCCGAGGAAGATGAAGAGGGCGAAGACGAGGAAGGGGAAGATTCAGGGGACGAGGAAGAATCAGATGATGACAAGGCTGAAGATGAAGAGGAAAAGCCCTCTAAAGAAAAAATAAAGGAAACTATTTTTGAAAAATCAAAGCTGGCGAGTGAGGGGGACAAAACTGTTGAACCTGTCAGCGGGGTTGCGCTTAATTTTCTTGAGGATCCGGACAATGGGAATGTTTTTATCGGGAGGAAGAAAAATATTTATAAAAAATACGGCTATGAGGCTGCGCTCCATGTTGGAAGGGTAAGGGAAGCTGAGCATAAGGATTCAAATGTTTTTCTGGATGGCCTGAACCCGCATGTTGTTTTTGTTTGTGGAGCTCGTGGATCTGGAAAATCTTATGTTCTTGGTGTTATGGCTGAGGAGCTTGCACTGAAGAACAAGAATGTAGGGGTTGTTGTTATTGACCCTATCGGGGTTTTCTGGAGCATGAAATTCCCCAACAGGGAAGAGAAGGAGCTGGATGCACTTACTGACTGGGGGATAATGCCACAGGGTTTGGACAATTTGAAAGTTTTCGTTCCTGATGGTGTGAGAAAAGAGGTTCCGAAATCCACATATGATGCCGGTTTTTCGCTGCTCCCTTCAATGCTGACAGGGGAAGATTGGTGCCTTACATTCGGGATTGACAGATTTGGGGTAACAGGCTTATTGCTGGACAGGATGCTGAAAAAGGTTGAGGACGGCTACAAGCAGACCGACACCAACAAGAAAGTAAAGGGGAAGAACAAGAATTATTCTGTCGGAGATATGGTGGAGTGTTTGGAGACAGATGCAGAACTGAATTCCAGGGAGCATGGCTACAAGCAGGATTCCATAAGGGCATTGGTAAGCAGGTTTGAGGCCGCAAAAACCTGGGGGATTTTTTCGGATAAGGGGACTCCGCTGAGTGAACTTTCGAGAGAGGGGCAATTGACGATTCTGGACACATCATTCCTTGAGGACAACGTAACCGCACTGGTTATAGGAATTCTCGCAAGGAGGGCACTGACCGCAAGGAAGATTAGCACAAGAAAGGAGGCATCCAACAAATTCAAGGCATTGGATGTTAAGCAGCTTCTTGAGCTTGAGATTCCCCCGACTTGGATAATTATTGATGAGGCACATACCCTGATTCCCGGGGGAAATGAAAAAACCCCTGCCACAAATGCCCTGGTCGAATATGTGAAACAGGGGAGAAGGCCTGGATGCAGCCTGGTGTTTGCGACACAGCAGCCCTCCGCAATAAACACAAAAGTCCTGAGCCAGATTGATGTCATTATTTCCCATAAGCTTGTTTTCGACGATGATATCAAGGCGGTTTACAAAAGGACACCCACAATTATTCCCTCAAAATACAAGAAGGCGACATTTATCAAAACCCTGCCTGTCGGGGTTGCGCTTGTCGGGGACAGGCGAGAAGAAACAAGCAGGGCATTTATAATGAAAATCAGGCCAAGGATGTCCCAGCATGAGGGCAGGGATGCCGAAACAACAGAGAGGTCACAGGGCCTTAGCGATGAGCAGGTCAAGAAACTTGCAACCGAAATGATTTACAAGGACCTTATGGGTGAGGGGGAAATTGATTTGGAAACTGCCGAACAGGCGGTGGAAACCCTCAACAGGAAATACAGGTCAAAGGTCTCGTTTAACGATGTGACTGACCTGCTGAAGAAGAAAGAGGTTATTGTGGGCGAAGATTCATTAATGATTCCGGGGACAAAGCATGATGAGGAACTGGTTGATGAATTAACTGGCGGGGAAGAGGAAGAGGACGGTGAGGAGGAGGAAGAATCTGACCATGAAGAGAAGGAAGATGAGAAAGAGGAAGAAGAGGCCAGTGAGGAGGTAGAGGATGAAGAAACAACCGAACTGTTGGCCCTCCCGCAGAGAATTGTTGAGGAAAGGGCAAAAAAGATTTTGAACGGAATCAGGAAGAAGAAATTCCTCGGGCTTATTGGGGAGGAAGAGGAAATTGCAAATCTCCAATTGAAATATGCGACAATCTGGAGGGTCAGGTATGATGTTTTCAACCGCAAGAATGAATTCCTGAGAAGGGAGGCATTTATCAATTCACTCACAGGGGAATTCCTGCATATGAAGGATGGGAAATTTGAGGAATCGAAAGGTTTGTCAAATTTGATGGGTTTGGGAAAGGAAGAAGTTATAGTTTTCAAGGAACTGGTTAGGCAGCAATTGCTGGTGGATGAACTGATGAACAAAACCAATCTTAGCGAGGGAAGGGTCAGGAGAATATTGAACAAATTAATTGAACGCGGGCTGGTGAAAAAACTGGTTGAGAAAAAATCAGGAAAGGTTTTCTACACAACCAAGGATGATTTGGACCTTCCGCCCAATGAAAGGACTGATTTGCTGCAATCATTGAACAAACTTCCTTTTGTCAAATCAGATGTCCTTGCAAAGGAAAAGGAGGAGTTCGAGAAAAACGATGTTATTGAACTCCTGCAGAAATTATGGGGAAATGTTGTGGTGAAGGAAGTTGATGCGTTATACAGGCCGCTTTGGATTGCCAATCTCACAATGAAGGACAGGGAACGGATAATTACAATTGATGGTTTAACAGGGGCAGTACTTTCATCGTGAAATTATTTAACAAATTCTCCAGGGCTTGTTTTAGAATTAGGTGCAATTATTTTCCCGCAATTGACTGAAGTGTTTATCCCGAGTTTGGAATTGTTTCCGATTAATGCCCCCAGTTTTCTTCTCCCTGAATCAATTTTCTTTCCTTGCACAGAAACCTTAATGTTTCCACCATCATGCCTCAAATTGGCGATTTTTGTCCCTGCCCCCAAATTCACATCCTTCCCAATCAGGGAATCACCAACATATGAAAAATGGGGGATTTTGGATCCCTTAAGTATTATTGAATTTTTGATTTCAGAATTTGCTATATGTGCCTCGCATGCAATTAAAACAGTCCCCCGCAAATAGGCATTTGGGCCAATAACACAATCAGCCCCTATGTAAGCATCCCCCTCAATATATGTCCCGGATTTTATGGCGGAATTCTTCCCCAAAAATAGTTTTCCCTTTACAACAACATTCTCCTCAATTTCGCCAACCCTTTCATCAGTAATCTTTTCTTTCAGTTCATCCAGTTCGTCAATAAATTTCCAGAATTCGAATTCCTTCCCCCCATCCAGATTATTCCCGACTTCATCGAAAAAATCAACTATTGATTTTATTCTTTCCTTAATGTCAGGCATCTACTCACCTACCTCTTTCTTAATCTCTGCCGCAATTTCATTTGCCATTGAAGTAATTTCCTTTTGATCCTTTCCCTCAATCATTACCCTTGCCAAATTTTCAGTTCCCGAATATCTCAACAAAAGCCTTCCATTGCTTTTCAGTTTCTTCTCAACCTCGGCGACCTTTTTCTGCACATTTTTCATTTTTGAAAAATCCCTCTTTTCCTTAACCCTGACATTAACCAAAATCTGGGGAAATGATTCCATGAAAGAAGCAAGGGCTGAAAGTTTCTTCCCTGATTCACCCATAATTTCCAAAAGATGCAGTGCAGTTATTATCCCATCACCTGTTGTCGAATGGTGGCCGAAAATTATATGGCCTGACTGTTCTCCTCCAAAACTATAGCCCTCCTTTCTCATTTCTTCAATAACATACCTGTCCCCGACTGCGGTCTTAACCACTTTAATCCCTTTCTCCTCCATCGCCTTGTCAAAACCTATGTTTGTCATTTGCGTCCCGACAACAGTGTCCTTTGCCAATGTCTTTTTCCTCTTCATTTCAGCGGCGCAGATTGCCATTATGTGGTCGCCGTCCACTATTTTTCCCTTCTCATCGCAGACAATCAGCCTGTCACCATCCCCGTCCAATGCAAGGCCAATATCTGCCTTATACTGCTTCACTGTTTTTTGAATAAGTTCAGGATAAGTTGCCCCGCACCTGAAATTTATGTTCAGGCCATTTGGCTGGTTTGCCTGGACAATTACCTCAGCACCCAATTCCTCCAAAATTCTTGGGGCGATGGAATAGGCGGCACCGTTGGCGCAGTCCAGGACAACAGTAAGGGAATTAAGCGGCCTGTTATTGACACTGGCCTTAACATACTCAATATACCTTCCCTTTGCCTCATTCACCCTGTATGCTTTTCCAACCAGTTCCCCCTGAATATGGTCTGAGGAAATATTTTCATCCAATACCTTTTTCTCAATCTTCATTTCAACATCATCGCTCAGCTTATAGCCGTCGCTGCCGAATATTTTTATTCCATTGTCATTTGCGGGATTGTGAGATGCGGAGAGGACAATTCCTGCATCTGCATTCAAAGATTTAGTGAGATGCGCAACTCCGGGGGTTGGCATAGGCCCAACCAATAAAACATCTGCCCCCATTGAAACCAATCCAGAGGTCAGGGCAGTTTCCAGCATATAACCTGAAAGGCGAGTGTCTTTTCCAATAACCACTTTTGTTTTCTTACCGTTCCCGTTTGCGAAAACCTCCGCAATCGCCTTCCCTATCTGGACCGCCATTTCCGCGGTCATTGGGTGCACATTTGCGACCCCCCTTATTCCGTCAGTTCCGAACAATTTCTTTTCCATAAAAATCACTTCACAGTAACGCTTTTCGCCAGATTCCTTGGCTTGTCAGGGTCAAGGCCTTTTGCGGTTGCCAAATAGTAAGCTAAAATCTGCACAGGGATTATCATGCAGATTGGGTTTGCATTCCCGCAGTCCGGCACCTCAATAAAGAAATCAAACAATTCATTTGGCTTTGAATCAACACCTATAATATAACCGCCCCTGCTTTTGATTTCCATCGCATTCCCCAAAATCAACTGCCTTGTTTCAGGGGTTGAAATAACCAAGGTAGGGACATTGTCTTCTATCAATGCAATTGTCCCGTGTTTCAGCTCTCCCCCTGGGAAGGCCTCTGCATGGATATATGAGACCTCCTTTATTTTAAGTGCCGCCTCCATTGCCGTGGGGTAGGCAAGGTCGCGGCCAATAATAAAAAAATCTTTCGCGGATTTTAATTTTTGCGCGAGTTCTTTCAGCGGCGCGATGTTGGATTCAATCAGTACAGGAATTTTTTCTGCCGCATCCGCAACCAGTTTCTTACCCCCCCCGTTTTTACCCGCAGCCGAATAGGCAAGCAGGAGCAGAATCGCCAACTGGGAGGTGTAACTTTTGGTGGAAAGGACGCAGATTTCTGGGCCGGCATTCATGTAAACGGTCTCATCACTCAGCCTTGTGAGTGAGGAACCGACAACATTCACGATTGAAATAACGCCACACTTGTGCTTTTTCGCGAATTTTACGGCATCCAATAAATCAGCGGTTTCACCACTTTGGGAAACTGCAACAACCAATGTTTTGTCAGTGAGGAAATTCTCATAGTTGCGGAATTCCGAAGCAATCACAACATTCACATGCTTTTTCGCAACCTTTGCAAACACATAGGAGGCGGAAACACATGAGTGGTAGGAGGTTCCGCAGCCTACAAAGAAAACACCGAAAGCGGCGTTCATTTTCGCCGCAACATTCTCAATCAGTTCCGGGCTTTGCTCAATCGCCCTTTTAACAGTAAACTTCTGCTCCTCAACCTCCTTCATCATGAAATGCTCGTAATTTCCCTTCTCTGCCTGGTCAATGCTCAGTTCAACCTTAACTGCTTTCTTTTCAATCTCCGTTCCATTATTCAAATCAAAAAACTTCATTTCCTCTTTTCCCAAAACTGCCATCTCATAATCATCAAGGTAAACAACATTATTGGTGTGCTCCAAAAATGCGGGAACATCTGATGCAAGGTATTTGGAACTTTCCCCAATCCCGACAACAAGCGGTGAGCCATTTCTCGCGCCAACCATTTCATCACTTTCGGAATTAATTGCAACAATCGCATAGCTCCCCTCAATTTCCCCCAATGCTTTCATTACTGAATCAGAAAAATTATTTCCCTCTTTTATGTGAATCTGAATAAGATTCGGGATTATTTCTGAATCAGTTTCGGAAAGGAATTTGAAGCCTTTTGCGGAGAGGGACTTTCTCAGTTCCTGGTAGTTTTCAACAATTCCATTATGGACAACCGCAATTTTCCCGTCATTGGAAATATGGGGGTGGGCGTTTTCCTTTGTGACTTTCCCATGGGTGGCCCATCTTGTGTGGCCTAAGGCAATATCTGAGGTAATTTTTGGCGGGGTTGCGGAGCCGATTTTCCCGACCTCTTTTATAACCTTAATAGATTTCCCTGTGCGGATGGCTATCCCATAGCTGTCATAGCCCCTGTATTCCAAACGCCTGAGGCCGTTGAACACCTGTTCAACTGAATTTTCAGAAATCGCGCCTATAATTCCGCACATGCTAGATTACTTTGTCCGAAATAAGGTATTTAAAGGCATTTAGAAGAGAATTGCACCAAAAGCTATTAAAAGGGCGGAAGGTAAGTAATTCCCGTTGGAAGTGTGAAATTGGGGCCAAATACCCCCATTTGAAAAACCTTTCCCCCATTCTTAGCTTTTATGAAAGTGCTATCACTTATTTCAGGGGGGATTGACAGCCCTGTTGCGTCAGCCCTTGCGTTGGAGCAGGGAGCAGAGGTTGAATTCATCCATTTCGACAATATGCCATTCAGCGATGGCAGGGCGCTGGAAAAGGTTAGGCAGATATTGGAATTACTTTCCAAAGAATTTAACAGGAAATTTAACTTATACATAATTCCACATGGGGAAATCCAAAAAGAGATTCTGAAGCTTGTTGAAAGGAAATACACCTGCGTTATTTGCAGGAGGGAAATGTTCAGGGCTTCGGAAATTGTCGCAAAGGAAATAGGGGCAGATGCCCTTTTAACCGGAGAAAGTATGGGCCAGGTGGCATCACAAACCCTGCACAATTTAAGGGCGGAATTCGGCGTAAACTCACTCCCAGTCCTTCGCCCGCTCCTGGGAATGGACAAACTGGAAATTGAGGCCCTGGCAAAGAAATATAAATCATTTGAGCTCTCTATCATGCCAGGAATGTGCTGCAGTCTGGTTCCGGACAGGCCGGCCACAAAGGCAAGGGTGGAACAAATTTGCCAGGAAGAAATGAAATTTGACGCACTTGCACTGGCAAAGGAAGCGTCTAGGAAAAAGAAGGTTGAGACAATTGGAGCTAAGTGATTATACTGGAAAGCCCTGCAGGAGCAGGCAGGCATATGAATTCATACCTAAAAGGAAGCATTCCCTTGATTTGGAAAAATCAGCAAAACTACTAAAATCGGAAGATGTTTATCTCGAGGTTGTGAGCCCTTATTTGCTTATGTTGAACCTTGATGGAACAAGCCTGAGCCTTTTTAAAAGCGGGAAGATAATAGTAAAGGAAACAAAGGATGCTGAAAAGGCAAGGAAAATCGCGGAAAAGCTTGTCAGCCGCTTAATTAACTAAAATCAGGAAATCGCCCTCTCGAAACCTTTATATAGCAGAATCGGCTATTTCTATACATCTTTTTATCACATGAAACTTGAAAGGAGGTAAAATCTATGGATATAGGAAAGATGTTTAAAAGCAGCATGATGATTGCAGCAATTATTGCAATTGTCTGGAGCATAATTTCAAACATAATTAGCATAGGCATCATAGTTATGTTTGCCGTACCAACCCTAGAAATGGCATTTATAATGTTGTTAGTTGGACTGGTGCTCCTTGCAATAGCCCTGCTAATTCCTTTGGTATTGGGTTTCATTGCTGCCGGCAAATATGCCGCAGGAAGCAAAATCGATATTTTGGATGGAGCTATCACAGGAATCGTAGCTTCGGTGACATATACGGTTGTTTCAGCAATTGTTGGGATAGTTTTCCTCTTCATAAATCTCCTGTTAGGGATAGGGGATTATGGGGCATCGGTGGCTGAGTTGGGCCTTGTGCTGGCTATTGTCGCATCAGTAATAGGGCTGATAATCGGAGTCGTGATAAGCCTTGTATTAAACGCCATTGCAGCAGCAATCGGCGGGGCAATAAAGGCACTTCTTTCAAAGTAAAGGGTTCAGTGAACCCTTTCTTTTTTTTCTTTTTTGCATAATTTTTTATATTCATAAGTGCAAATTATATAGGGTTAATGGAAATGGAACTTACAAAAGATGGGAAAATCAAGGATAGTAAAACCGGGGCAGGCGGAAAGGGCAGCGACGAAAGCAAATTAATTGCGGCAATCGCATATCTCGGGGTTCTTCTAACAAACGTTACCTTGGTACTTATAATAATTCCAATACTTACCCTCCTGCTGAAAGGGGAGGACAAATTTGTTAAATTCCATTCGATTCAGGCAATCGGGCTTATTGTGGCTGAAATTGTAATAGGGATAATTCTTTTTATAATTGCAATTCCTGTTGTTTTGCTGACTTTAGGCTTAGGGCTTATAATTGTGGCCCCGGTTTTCATAATTGTATGGCTTTTCTTCATCATAGCACCAATCTATCTCGCTTACAAAGCATATCAGGGCGAAATGTACAAACTCCCCTACATTGGGGATTTTGCCGAAAAGCACGCCAAATAGGAAGCGAAACAAATAAATTGATTCAGCCGCTAATTTTAGTTAAAGCAAGCGCAGCCAATATATTAGTTGGCGAGCGTAGCGAGCCAGAGCCATCCCTAAAAGGGATGGGTCATCGTGTCAACTGCGATAGCAGTTGCGGGGATCGGATAATGGCATTCCACCAGCCTCGAAAGCTGGCGTCCGCAAGGACTTGGGGGTTCGACTCCCTCTCCCCGCGCATGTTACTCTTTTTATTGTGATACACATAGTTTTATAAACACTTTTGAGTAACATAAATTTATGGTTTATCTGGTTGAATCCAAGAGGGGCGACAAAAGATATTTCTACTTAGTGGAAAATATCAAGATAGCCAAGGGGAAGAGAAGGCAATTCAGGAAATATGTTGGAACTGAAAAGCCTTCAAAGACAAAGCTCGAAATTTTGAGCGCCAAATTTAAGAAAGAGATTGAAAATAAAAAGATGGACCTGTTCGGTTACCATTATTTGTTCCCCGAGGAAATAAAAAAAATAGACAGGATTAACTCCGAATTTACTGAAAGGCACAGGAAACTTAATCCGACTGAAAGAGAGCAATTCGACCAGAATTTTGTGAATGTTTTTGTTTATAACTCTAATTCGATTGAGGGCAGCACTTTAACGCCAAGGGAAGTTGAGCTGCTGCTTGAGGAAGATATTTCCCCTAACAGGCCCCTTGAGGATGTGCTTGAGGCCAAGTCA
This sequence comes from Candidatus Iainarchaeum sp., assembly GCA_043816965.1. GTDB lineage: Archaea > Iainarchaeota > Iainarchaeia > Iainarchaeales > JAFCCJ01 > JAFCCJ01. Next base: position 16,497 of record JBDRHK010000019.1, read on the forward strand.
GCCCAAAGGGCGCTGAAATTCATAAAAGAGACTGGCGAGAAATTTAATTTGCAGCTATTGCGGAAAATGCATGAAATCTACTTTAAAGACACTAAACCATTCATTGCAGGAAAGCTCAAAACAAAAGACAATATTGTGAAGGGGGCGAGTTTTGTTACAACGCCGGCAAGATTTGTTTTAACTGATGTGAAGCTATTCTTTCGGGAATACGACAAGCTAAAAAAACAACTGCACCCCCTGGAAATAGCCGCCTGGGCGCACTGGAAGCTTGAAAAAATCCACCCTTTCCAAGATGGTAATGGAAGAATCGGCAGGCTGGCAATGAACCATATCTTGAGCAAAACAGGGTACCAAATGATTGATATCAAAACAAAAGAAAGGCAAAAATACTTTAATGCTTTGAAAAAATGCGACCAGGAAAACAGTGCAGAAGCACTTGCAGGGCTGCTTGTAAAAAGGTTTGAAAAGCAATACAAAAATGCGCTGAAAAAGTGATTCTGGCGCCAAACAGAACAGTTTTGTTCAGGGAATTCAGTTTGGGTGAACTGGGGGAAGATATAAATAGCATTTTGGGCTTATTTGTGGCTATGAAGAAGGCAATAGTATTTCTGATTTTATTAGCACTCATAGTTAGTGGCTGCACAAATAATGATGCAGAGAAATATAGTATGCAAAAAGAAATTAGCGACTTATATTACGAAATGGAAGAAAAATTAGAATCTGTTAGCAACCACTCCTTGAACTCTGACATCGATGCAGCTAAAGAAGCAAATCAAGAAGCCCAAGATATATTAGATCAGATAAAAATAAAATTCACGGATTATAAGAATCGATTTGGTTACGATGAAAAAGTTAATACTGATTCCGAAAAGGCCCTTGAATTGGATCAAGCATTTTTTGATTCCATGAATCCTTTGTTAGATGCAATTAAATATGTAGATGAGATAAACAAACAAGAAAAAACTGCAACAAATTCAGAAATAGATTATCACATTAATCAATTAAACGAATCAAAAAGCAAGGCGAATGCCGGAAAAAATCTTTGTTCTGAAATAGAGGATAAAGATGCATGGAATGTTCAAAATCGATTACTAGCCTTTGACGGGATTATTCAATCAGATGATGAACTTATTAATTCTTTTCAAGAACTAAAACAGCAGATTTAATATGGGCGCCCATCTTCTGGTTCAAATCCCCCACAATCTATTCCTGTTCACCCAATTCATCCTCCCTGAACGGAATTAATAAAAACCTGCGAGGCGGGAGTTGGTTTTCCAATCCCTTATAAATATAACTTAAGACCAAATTTATTTCCCAGCCTGCTTCTCCAAATCCTTCTTGTAAACGATTGTATGGTATGGGAAAGGAATTTCAATCCCTTCTTTGTCAAAGCGTTTTTTGATTGCTTCCGTAAGCTCGTAGTTGGTTTTTTTTGCAGTGGACTGGTCCTGTGCCCAGAAATAGAGGCGCATGTTCTGCGCAAAATCGGTAAGATCTGTAAGCCTGACAAGAATGACCTCGTCCTTGTGGAGGAATTCACTGTCCTTGCCCTTCACAACCTTCATCACGTTATCGTTCTTTTTTGCCTCATCAAGCATTATCTTTCTTGCCTTATCAATATTAGAGTCATAACTTATCCCGATATTCAATGTGCCAAGGATTTTTGGGTCCTTTATGGAGTAATTTGTGATATATTCTTCGCTAATTTTTGAATTCGGGATTATTATCCTTTTGTTGTCCCAGGTGTTTATCACAGTATGGCGAAGGGTGATGTCCTCCACCTCACCATAGTCGTCCTTTATCGTGAGCTTGTCCCCGACGCGAAAGGGCTGGGAAACGGCAATGGAAACCCCCGCAATCACATTTGAAAGGGTCTGCTGTGCTGCGAGGCCGACAACGACGGCAAGGATTCCTGCAGATGCGAGGAGCGACACTCCCAAACCTGAAAAGCCCGGAATCAGGCTCCCTGCAATTATTATCCCTGCAAGGTAAATGCCAACCAATGCCAGCCTTCTAAGAATAACAAACTGGGTTTCATCAATCTTAAGGGCCCTGGAGGTTTTCCTGAAATACCTCAGCAGGAGGAAATCAATGAGGTGGGCAATTACTGCAGAGCCTATTATTATCAATGTAATCTGCACAACAAGAACAAGGTCAGCCCCAAAAATCATTCCAAATAACTCAAACACCATCCAAATCAGACCAATATAGGGGTAAAATATTATTAAGGTGAACTGTTGCGCTGTTGGAATCACTTGTGATGGGGCTTAAAAGGCTTCTTCCGGGGTTCCCTCTTCTTTTTGTCGCTGGCTCCGAAAGGGAAGTACTTTAGTTTGTCCATTAAATTACCGGAAATGGCGATAGCTTTTTAAACACTTGCGCGCCAATTACTTAATCCCACAATTTTCCCACCGTGGGTTATGATGTGATGTACATGAGAGTTGAGTTAGTTCACATTGGTTCCGAAAAATTCCGGGTTTAATTTTATTAGAGATGGGATTAGTAAAATTGCAAAAACTGGTTCTGAAATAATAAATCTACGGGCAGAGGATATTCCCTTTATTCTTGAAAGGCTCCCTGATAACGGAAAAAGGTTTGTTGGAATTACTGGCGAGGATTTGTGGCAGAATTATGCCCTAGGAAATTCCGCCACTGATTTGGAAGTAAAACGCAAATTGGAATGGGCTGATGAACGCGCGCTGTTTCTGAAACCAACACTTTGTTTGCTTGGTAAGAAAGGTGCCAAAATCAAAACAGGGAAGGAAATTTCTGTCGCGATTAATGCGAAATATTCCCTTCTCGCAGGAAAATTCCTTTCCAAATATGAAGACAGGGGGGTAAAATTCAACAAAATAGTGATTAATGGCTCTGTTGAAACCACCTTTGCGATAGGCCTGGCTGACATGGTAATTGATATCGTATACTCTGGAAAAACTTTCAGGGAACAGAATCTGGCGATATTGGAAAATATCTTCTCAAGCAACATAGTTGTGTTGGGAAAGAAAGGCGGTAAAAATGAAAATCTTTAAATTAAACAAAATGGGCAAAAAGGACCGTGAATTTATTCTCAACCGTTCAAAGGAATCTATTGGCGGCATCAAGGGCTATGTAAAAGAAATTATTGACGATGTAAGGAAACGAGGAGATAAGGCGGTTATTGAATACACCAAAAAATTTGATAAGGTGGAGTTAGAAAGGGGAGAACTTAAAGTTAGTGAGAAAGAGTTTAAGGCTGCTTTTGAGAGAATTTCACCAAAACTTTTGAAAGCCATAAAAGAGCAGATAAGATTAAGTAAAAAATTCCAATTTATGCAGCTTGGAGATAAATTCTGGATGAAAGAGATTTTTCCAGGGCTTACTCTGGGGCAGAAAACAACAGCAATTGAATCAGTCGGACTTTATGTTCCGGGAGGAACTGCGGCATATCCTACGGTAATGCAGATTTTGGCGGTTCCTGCTAAGATTGCAGGGGTGAAAAAGATTGTTGCAGTTACCCCTCCAAGAGAGAATTTGGATGCATTACTTGTGGCGGCCAAATTGAGCGGGGTTGATGAGGTTTACAGAATCGGGGGGATTCAGGCAATCGCCGCACTTGCATATGGAACTGAAACAATCCCAAAAGTGAACAAAATTGTCGGTCCTGGGAATGTTTATGTTACTGCGGCAAAGGAACTGGTTTTTGGAGAGGTTGCAATCGATATGCCTGCAGGACCTAGCGAAGCACTTATACTTGCGGATGATTCCGCAAACCCAAAATATGTTGCGGCAGATATTCTAGCGCGGGCCGAGCACGATGAAAATGCCGCAGGGGTTCTTGTGACAGATTCCAGGGAGCTGGCAGAAAAGGTAATTGAAGAAGTTGAAAGGCAGAAAGGATTGCTGGAAAGAAGCGAGATTATTGAAAAAAGTTTGGCAAAATACTCGGCAATAATTCTGGCAGGTTCGATTGAGAAGGCAATTGATTTCGCAAATGAATATGCCCCAGAGCACTTGGAGATAATAACAAAGGATCCGTGGAAAACCATGGAAAAAATAGAAAATGCGGGAAGCATATTTCTCGGTGAGAACGCACCAGTGGCGATAGGGGATTATGCCTCAGGAGTTAACCACGTTTTGCCCACTTTGGGAAATGCAAAGATGTTTTCTGCGATTGGTGTTGAGAGCTTCCAGAAAAAAACTGAATTTGAGTTTATTTCAAAGGATGCATTGAGGAAACTGGAAAAAATTTCCACGCCGATTGCGGAATATGAGGGATTTGACGGGCACAAGAAATCAATCCAAATAAGACTCGATAAAACTATGGGGGAAAAGAAATGAATCTTGGAATAGAGGTGAAAAAATCAACCAATAAGGAAGTTGAAATTGAAAGGAAAACTCAGGAGAGTGAGGTTAGGGTAGTCATCGGCAAAGATTCAGAGATAGATACTTCTCTAAATTTCCTCAACCACATGATTGAGACCATTTCCTTCCGTTCAGGAATTCCCATAGGGATCTCTTTCAAAGGGAGTGGCCCAGTATTAGAGCACGTTATTGCAGAAGATTCAGGAATTGCCATTGGGAGGGCTATGCTGGAACTGTTCAAAAACAGAATCAAGATAGGGGTGAATGGTTCCGGTTACTCTATACAGGTGATTGATGAGGCAATGGCTGTTGCAGCCATCAGCATAGAGGGGAGGGCAAATTGCTTCATCAATCGGAATTGTAATGGTGCAAATAAAGAGATTGTGGAGGATATGAAAGCAGATGATTTAGTTGCATTTCTGGATGGGCTTTCCCAAGGAATGAAATCGACGATAAGAATTAACATAGAGCAGGGAATTGACGCGCACCACACATGGGAAGCCGGGTTCAGGGCCCTGGGTGAGGCGATTGGACTGGCTCTCCGGAAAAATGAATCGAGAAAAGGCATGATTGCGGGGCTGAAAGGAACTCTGGAGTAGTGATGGAATGATAGGAGTAATTGATTTGGGAATAGGAAATACTGGGAGTGTCCTGAACAGCCTTCGCAATCTCGGTTTTGATTGCGGGAAGATTGAAAACAGGGAAGATTTTCGCGCCGCGAATAAAATTATCTTTCCAGGGGTGGGGAGCTTCGGCAGCGCGCTCAAGAAACTTGAGGAGACGGGCATAATGGATGAATTACTGCGGGAAATAAATTCAGGGAAAGAATTCCTCGGAATTTGCCTAGGCATGCAGCTGCTATTTGAGGATAGTGAGGAATCACCAGGGAGCGCTGGGTTTTCAGTTCTCCGGGGAAAGGTCAAAAAGTTCAAATCCGGAAAGGTTCCCCAGATTGGGTGGAATTATGTAAAATCATCTGAGAAAATACTTCCCGAGGGATATTACTATTTTGCAAATTCCTTTTATTGCACCCCGGCAGAAAGCAAAGACATAGTTGCAATGACTGAATACAGGGTAGAATTTGCCTCTGCTGTAAGAAGGAAAAATATTTTCGCAGTTCAATTTCACCCTGAGAAGTCAGGAAAATTGGGCATTGAATTCCTGAGAAGGTGGTGTGAATGCTAGCAAAAAGGATTGTTCCCTGCATTGATGTAAAGGGTGGAAGGGTTGTGAAAGGAATGAATTTCATCAACCTACAGGATGCAGGAGACCCGGTTAAACTTGCGAAGAAATATTCTGAAGAGGGAGCTGATGAGCTCTTTTTCCTAGATATAACTGCGACAATTGAGGGGAGGAAAACCAAAATTGATCTGGTTAAAGAAATTGCAAAGAATCTTACAATCCCTTTTGCCATTGGTGGCGGAATTTCATCTTTAAAAGAAATAAGTGAATTGTTAAGGGCCGGAGCAGAAAAGGTTTCAATAAATTCGGCAGCTGTAAGGGCGCCTGAAATAATTAAGGAGGTTTCCGGAGAATTTGGTTCGCAATCAATCGTAGTTGCAATCGATTACAAAAAAAACGGAAATAAGTATGAGGTTTATGTTGATTCAGGGAGAACTCCTACAAAAATCGATGCATTGAAATGGGCAAAAAAATGCAGGGATTTGGGGGCAGGGGAATTATTGCTTACCTCTATTGATTATGATGGAACAAAGAAGGGATTTGATTTGGAGGGGTTGAAGCAGTTCTCCGGCGCGGTTGATATTCCAATAGTTGCATCCGGGGGGGCGGGGAGCAGGGAAGATTTCCTTTCGCTCTTTAGAGAAACAGATATAGATGCCGGTTTGGCTGCGTCAATTTTCCACTTTAATGAGATCGGGATTGAGGATCTGAAAAATTTTCTTAAGAAAAAAGGGGTTGTAGTAAGATGTTGATTCCATCAATCGATATAATGAACGGGAAAGCTGTCCAGCTTGTCCAGGGAAAAAGTAAAAAACTGGAGAACAAGGGAGTGATGAAACTGGCGAATTATTTCTCCCGCTTCGGGGAAATTGCGATTGTGGATTTGGATGCTGTCTTTGGGAAGGGAAATAACGAAAAATTGGTTGAACGGCTGTGCCGGAAATTTGACTGCAGGGTTGGGGGCGGAATACGCTCTGTGGAAAAAGCAAAGAGGGTTCTTGGCTACGGGGCAAAGAAGATTATTATCGGGACAAATGCGAACAGAGAATTTCTCAAAAAACTTCCAAAGAACAGGGCAATTGTTGCTTTGGATTCAAAGGGAGGGAAAGTGAGTGTTGATGGCTGGAAAAGGAAAACAAAATTCACTGCAGAGGAACAGATAAAAAAATTGAAAAACTGCTGCTCCGGCTTTCTTTACACTGAAATCAGAAAAGAGGGCATGATGAAGGGGGCGGCAATGGACAGGGCACTTGCTCTGCGAAAGATTATTCCTGCACGGATGGAATTCACTTACGCCGGGGGAATCACTACGCCTGATGAAGTTGCAGAATTAAATATGAACAATATTAATGCCCAGATTGGGATGTCAGTTTACACAGGAAAAATGAAACTGGAGGATGCGTTCATTAGATGCCTTAAATTCAGCAATGGCTTGATTCCAACAATTGCCACAAATTCTAACCAGGTTTTGATGATGGCTTATTCCTCGCAAGAATCCATCAAAAAGTCGCTTTCCTCAGGGAAGGGGATTTACTACAGCCGCTCAAGAAAAAAATTGTGGCAAAAGGGCGAAACATCGGGAAATTCACAGAAACTTGTTTCTGCGAGATTTGATTGTGATAGGGATGTGCTTCTTTATAATGTAAGTCAGAAGAATTTTGCCTGCCACTCAGGAAGTTATTCCTGTTTTGGCGACGAGAATTTTTCGCTTGAGAAATTGCAGAATGTTTTGGAGGGAAGGAAAAATTCAGGAGAAAATTCTTATACAAAAAAATTAATCATAAATAAGGATTTGCTGGCACGAAAGCTGAATGAGGAATGTCTTGAGCTGATTCAGGCAAGGGGGAAGAGTGAAGCAGTATGGGAACTGGCTGACTTGATTTATTTCATCTCGGTTTACATGGTGAAAAATGGAATTGCGTGGAAAGATGTGCTCAATGAACTTTCCCTCAGAAGAAGAACTTAAATTTTGTGATTTTCTTTTCCTGCGAAAGTTCTTTCTTCAGTTTCACAAGGTCTGTTTTCGAGAAATTGGCGACAACAGTCCAGACAGCTTCCTTTGCCCTGCTCACGCTTCTGGATTCTGTGTAAACCAAATCAACATTGTTCCTGAAAAGAATTTGTGCTGCTTTCGCAAGTGACCCAGGAACGTCGCTGATTGTGATTTCAATCTTCCTCGTGGCCTTTTCAATCGGGAAAAGAAGCATTCTTTCGTTTTGCTTATCGAGCTCTATTACTATCTTTTCCCCCTGCCTTATTCCAAGGGACTTCCTAAATGAATCAGGAATTACAATCCTTCCCTTGGAATCAACCCTTGCAGAATCTGTGTCCATAGGAATCAAATAATTGCGAAATCCTTTAATTAAGACCCTTTATTTGCCAGGGCAAGGTTAGATTTAAAACCTCTTCATCCCTTTTCTATTTCATCCGCTTGGTGAGGGGGGATTGGATTGGCAGATTATAGGGAATACAAGAAGCTATTTATACCGGGGCCTACTGAGGTCAGGAAGGAAATTCTTGCTGAAATGGAAAGGCCAATGATTGGCCACAGGTCCAAGGAATTTTCCGGATTGTATGGGGAACTTATTCCCAAATTGCAGGAGCTGCTTTACACAAAAAACAAGGTCTTCCTTTCCACGAGTTCTTCCACAGGTTTTATGGAGGCCGCCGTCAGGAATTGCGTGAAGAAGAAATGCCTGAACCTGGTTTGCGGCGCCTTCTCTGAAAAATGGCATAAGATAACTGTTGCCAATGGGAAGGATGCAGAAGCCATGGAAATTAAGTGGGGAACTGGCCATAGATCTAAGGATATTGAGGAAAAGCTTTCCACAGGGGAGTTTGATGCGATGACACTCGTTCATAATGAAACCTCTACAGGGACAATGAACAAATTGTATGAGATTGCAGAGATGATGAAAAAATTCCCGGATGTTATGTTTCTGGTTGACACTGTCTCCTCAATGGCAGGGGTTAAAATTGAGGTGGACAAATTAGGAATTGATGTTTGTTTGGCCGGGGTGCAAAAGGCTTTTGCAGTTCCGCCTGGGCTGGCGGTTGCTGCAGTGAGTGAAAAGGCAATTGAGAAGGCAAAGCAGGTTGAGAACAGGGGATATTATTTCGATTTTTTGGTGTTTCTGAAATCTGATGAGAAGAAGCAGACCCCTACCACCCCTGCAATTTCGCAGATGTATGCGCTGAACCTGCAGATGGACAGGATAAAAGAGGAGGGTTTGGAGAACAGGTTCAAGAGGCATAAGGAAATGGCTGATTACACAAGAAAGTGGGCTTCTGATAATTTCGAGCTTTTTGTTGAGGAAGGATACAGATCAGATACGGTAACAACAGTAACAAACAACAAGGGGATTAATGTTGCAGAGCTGAATGATAAATTGGGCGAAAGGGAAATGATGCTGAGCAATGGCTATGGGGACCTGAAGGAGAAAACATTCCGAATAGGGCATATGGGTGACCTAACCCTTGATGAGATAAAGAAATTGACTGATAATGTGGATGAGATTTTGGGGGGAGTTAAATGAAAGTTCTGGTAATGGACAAGGTTGCAAAGGCGGCTGTTGAACTGCTTAGGGAAAATGGCCTCGAGGTTGAGGAAGCGGAAGGGCTGGGAGAAGAGGAAATGATGGGGAAGATTAAAGGATTTGATGCCCTGATTGTGAGGAGCGCAACAAAGGTTACAAAAAATGTGATTGGCGCGGCAGATAGCTTAAAAGTTATAGGGAGGGCAGGGGCAGGGGTGGATAATATCGATGTTAGTTCAGCAAGCGCGAAAGGGATTAAGGTTCTGAACACTCCGGGGGCAAACACAATAAGTGTTGCAGAACACACTCTCGCAATGGTGCTTTCCCTCTGCAGGAGAACCCCGAAAGCTCATGCCTCCCTAAGGGATGGCAAATGGGAGAAGCATCTCTTTAAGGGAAGGGAATTGTATTGCAAAACTATCGGCGTAATAGGCGCAGGCAAGATTGGGAGAGAAGTGATAAAAAGATTGAAGGCTTTTGATGTCAATATTCTGGTTGCAGATCCGTTTTTGGATGAGGCTGGTGCGAAGGAACTGGGAGTTAAAAAGGTGGGGATGGATGAATTATTGAAAGACTCTTTCCTGATAACAATTCATGTCCCTATGACAGATAAAACAAGGAATCTTTTGGATGAAAAGGAATTCAATGAGATGAAGGACGGGGTTAAAATCATCAATATCGCAAGGGGCGGCATTGTGAATGAGAAGGCCCTTTTGAATGCATTGAATTCTGGAAAGGTCGCGGGGGCGGCAATTGACACATTTGAGAATGAGCCAAATCCAATGCCTGAACTGTTGAAACATGACAATGTTGTTGTGACCCCCCATTTAGGGGCCGCAACTGTTGAGGCCCAGGACAGGGCAGGGTTGCAGGTTGCCGGGCAGATTGTAAAAGCGCTTCAGCAAAATGAGTTCATCAACGCTGTCAACTAGATTTTTTGTGCAGTTTTGAGTAAGGGCCAATAAAATATGCCTTTGTAGGGGTGAGCAAGACCCGCCTGTCTGAAAGGTAGATGTTCACCCTCAAAATGTTTTTTTTAACCGCTTCCGAGGAGAAAAGTTTCAGGAATTCCTTCAGCTTTTTTGCCTGAATGGAAACAGTCCTCCCCCTTTTCTTTGAATCAAAATTTTTTGAGATCAGTTCCAGGAATTCCTCGTCGGCAGATTCAACTGAAATGTCCCTCAAATTCTCATTTGAAACAATTTTTTGTATCAATTGCGGGGTTTGTTTCAACTCCTTCTCAATTATGTCATTGAAATCAAGATTTTTCAGGGACTTCACCTGCTCCCCCAGAATTTTGGAGATATATGCAAGGTGCTCCCGTCTTCCCTCTATTCCCTTTTCCAGATTTTCAATGTCAGAAACATAGAAATCGGTTGAGCCCCTTGCCGCTTTCAGCAAATCAGTGTCTTCCTTCGACCTTTCAATGAGGTTGTGCAGGGACTCGACTATTGTGTCAACTTCCCCCAAACTGTTCCTTGATTTTACCGCATTATTCAGGCGCATAAGGAGCTTGTTCTTCATCTCGAGGTTGATGGTTGTGGTTGCTTTTTCAGTTGCAAAAAGATGGGATTCCCTCTTGAAAACAAAACCAAACGCGATTAAATCCTTCAGCGCCCTTGAAAGGGCGGCACGGGCAGAATTTATTGTGGAATAATTCGCCGCAACCTTGTTCAGAAGGGAGCTGTACTCAATTCCGGGATTTTGCTTGATAATTAACAAAATAGAATTTTTTGTTGTCATGTTAATAATGTAATTCGCAAGGATTTAAAAATAAAGTAGGGTGCTTAAATCAGGCAACCAATTCAACTTTCTTCATCCTTTTGGGGATGACAAAATAGTGCTTGTTTCCGCAGGTTGTGCATTCTGCGATGAAAGTTGGCTTCTTGTTCTGCTTTTTTACGGTTGCCGTGAACTCCGCCTTTCCGCCATAGCCCTGCTTGTGCTTTCTCACATTTTCCCTTGTTCCCCAGCTCATGGCCCTGGCCGAGCCTGACTTGAATAGCTTGAGCTTGTGCTCTGTATGGCTATTGCATTTGGGGCAAAAGTCCTTCACAGTCTTTGGTAGATTCATTCTAAAACACCTAAAAAAGCGTTAAAATCAGCCCTAATGGGCATAACAATTCTACAGGAGAAGGTTTAAAAATGCTTTTCTATCCCCTCAAACATTCAGAGGCATGGCGGGGGTGAAATAAAAAAAAGAAAAAAAAGGGCAGTATTTTACTGCCTTAAGCTTTGGAAGCCAAATTCCAAATGGCTTTCACTGCCACGAGCAATGCTGCCGGTGCAACGAAGACCGCAATCTGCAACATGATTGATGCAAGATAGACTCCAATTACCGGAATCACGGCCAAGCTGGCAGCAGCTGTACCTGTCAGCATTAGTGCTGCAGCTGCAATCAGGAATTTATGTGTCTCCTTGTCAGTTATGTTAAGCAGGCCAACAATTAGCCCCAAAATTACCAACAAGAGAGGTATCCAAGCTGCCAATGGGCCAAGTAGCCCAGTAGCTCCTATTCCTGCAATCACTGCAATTATAATGCCTACTATGAAAGCAATGCTACCTATCTTTTGAAGATCCATGGGAAAAACACCTCCTCTTAAACGATTACAAAAGGTTATATATAAACCTTTCTGATTCTGTTTTTTTTCGGCAAACGCCTTAAAAGCCAACCCGGAGAAAAACAGCAGCCAGGGAGTCCCAAAACCCAGCTAAGCAAACCCGCGCATAGCAAATAATTAAAAACAACAAAGCTGTTAATCTAATCATGCTAAGGGCATTTACCAATGCAGGGCTGATGTTTATCAGGAAACCGGCCATTATCCTGCCGGCAATTTTTGTTGGCATTCTAAACCTTATTGTCCTGTTTTTTGCATGGGATAATATTGAGGGTTTCCTTTATGAGCTGCTTGTGCTGGGAAAGGCCCCAGGGGGAGGATTTTTCGATATTCCTTTCCAGATCTTTCTCTATTATCCAGTAGATATAATTATCTGCGGGATTGCATTCTTTGCAATAGCTATACTCCAGTTCTATCTTCTTTTTGTGCTTACTGAAATTGTAAAACCCAAAGGAAGCGGAGTCCTGATTGCAATGGGAAAGGGGGTAAAAAGAATTGATGATGCAATTGTTCTCACCCTTTTTGTGCTTGTTGCCGGCTTTCTTGCGGTGCTGGTCTTATACATAATTATTGGGATTTTGATGGCGTTTGGGGAATTGGGTTTGCTTCTCCTCTTCCTTGCGGGATTGCTTTATTTTTTATTGCTGGCTTTCATTATGCTAAAATTATCATTCCTGCCATTTGTGATGGGTGTAAAAGGCATTAAGCTCAAGCCAGCGCTAAAGGAGGTCTGGAAATGGAGCACAGGCATAAACCGCCTTGCCTCAATACTTGTTATACTGTTGGTGGTGGCATTTATCGGTTCAATAATCAATTCAATAGGAATTTCCATCGGGGACCTGATTCCCGGTGAATTCTTCGGGTTTATCCCTATTTACTTCTTTATGCTAATTTCGCTTGCCTATTCCATACTGGTGCCCTCTATCTATTATTCCTCAACCCAGTAGGGGGAGAGGAAGCTTAAAAAACAATGGGAACTAAATTATTTCTGAGCCGCGTGGTTAAATGGTTAAAATAAGCAAGCTAATCTTAAAAAATTTCAAATCATTCAAGAAGGCAGAGATACCCTTCTCAAATGGCTTTACCGCAATAGTTGGCGCAAATGCGAGTGGTAAAAGCAATGTTTTAGATGCACTGCTTTTCGCTTTTGGTGCCACCTCACTAAAACTTCTTCGGGCATCGCGCCTTACAGAACTTGTACACCATGATGCTGAGGAGGGATATGCAAAAGTAACTGCAGAATTATCTGACGGGGACAAAACGATTTCAATTTCAAGGATAATCGATCGGCAGGGAAAATCAATTGTAAAGCTTGACGGGAAAAGGAAAAGCCTTAATGAGGTGGCTGCGCTCCTCCTTGAACTGGGGATAAGACCTACAGGGCACAATATAGTTGTGCAGGGGGATGTTACAAAGATAATTGAAATGACCGCAAAGGAGAGAAGGGGAATTATCGATGAGGTTGCAGGGCTGGCCGAATTTGAGGAGAAAAAAGAGGAGTCAATAAAGAAGCTTGACAAGGTCGATGCAAGGATTAAGGACGCCACACTTGTTTTGAATGAGAGGGAGTCCTATCTTGAGGGGCTGTCAGCCGAGAGGGAAGCCGCGCTTAAGTTCAATGAGCTGGGCAAGGAGCTGAAAAGCAGCAAAGCCACAATTATAAACGAGGAATTCAGGAGGATTAAGGCAGAAATGGCCGGCGCAAATAAGAAAAACGATGCCATGAGAGAAGAGATTGAAAGAAGGATTAAGGAAAAGGAATCCCTGAAATCTGAGGAAAAGGAGCTGGAGAAAAAGATTGAGGGGATTACTGAAAAGATGATTCATGCCAGCGAAAAAACCTATTCAACCTTCGGGCGCGAGGTTGAGGAAAAGAAGGGGGAATTGCGGCTTGTGAAAGAGAGGCTTGAGAGGGCGGAAGAAAGGATTGTTGCAAGCTCCTCAAGGCAGCAGGAACTGAAAGAAAGGCAGAGGGAACTGCTGAAAATTAAACTGGAAAAAAAGGAGCATCTGAAGATTCTTACAGATAAGATGGGTGAGCTCAAATCACAGATAGGGAGAATTTCCTCCCTTGTTGAGGCAAGGTCGGCGAAAGTTGAAAAGAAAGGGGACAAGGTTAAAAGCGATGAGGAAAGGCTTGCCGCAGTTATGGATGATCTTGGGGAGTTGAGGAAGGAATTTTATTCGAAGGGCTCGAAAGCCGACTCCTTGTCCAGGGAGATTGAGATGAAAGGAGAAGAGAGGGATAAGCTGCTTAAGGCTGTTGATGATTTAAGAAACAGGGTTTTAAGGAGAAAGGAGCTGGAGAAAAAGATTGAGAAACTGTCCTCCCCAAACCCAAGGGGCCTGATTGAGAGAAATGATGTGGAGAATGGCTCTGAAAGGAATATGCTGGGATACCTTAAAAGCCGGAGGGATTCCCTTAAGGAAGCAAAGAAAAGCATTGGTGAGGCCGATTCTTTTTGCCCCATATGCGAAAATGTGCTTAATGAAAAGGCGAAAAGCGGGCTGATTGCAAAAAAGGCAAAGGAAATTGAGGAAGCCGAAAAGGGAATTGTTCTACAGGAGGGAAAGATATCCAGGCTCCTGAAGGAGAGGAAGGAGCTTGAGGCAAGGCTTGAGGAAATGCAGAAAACAGGGTATGAGATAAAGGCCCTTGCCCCCAGCCAGGGGGAACTTGAGGAGGCCGAGTCAAAACTGAAAAGGCTGAACCTTGATGAAATGAGGAAGGAAATTGGCTTCCTGAATTCCTCAAAGGCTGTGCTGGAGGGGAAGATCAAAAAACTTGAGGCCGAGAAAAAAGAAACCCATGACAGGGTTGAAGCTTTCAGGAAAAGCGAGGAGAATGTCGAACTTGGGAGTTTAATCGACAAGCAAAACAAGCTGCAGGAGGCAAAGGGCCTGCAGGAGAATGATTATGCGAGAACAGAGACAGAACTTAAGGAGGGCATAGCCAGGGAGGAAGGGGCGATTGCAAAGGAGATGGAATCGCTGTTGGATGAATTCGGAAAACTGAAGATTGAGAAGGAGAAAAACAGCGGAATCTTTTCCGGGCTTTCTGAGGAAATTGAAAAAAGGAAGGCAGAGCTTGACAGGGCCGAAAATGAAAACAGGCTGCTTGAGGAGGAGAAGGGAAGGCTTGGCACAAAGCTCTCAAACCTCAATGAGAAGCTTGCAACAACAGAGGCAAAGGTTGAAATTCTTGAGAAGGGGCTTAACGAGATTGCGATAGAGCAGTCAAAGAACGAGGTAAGGGTTGTCGACCTTGAGCAGGAGCTAAATGAGTATGAGGGGGTAAAAATGCTGAAGGAGTTTACCCTTCCTGAACTGAAGAAACGGGTTCCTGAAATTGAGCGGGAGATTGCGGCTTTGGGTGCAATCAACATGAAGGCACTGGAAAGCTTTGACCATTACCGTGTTGAGGTGGAAGATATGAGGGGGAAGGCCAAAAAGCTTGATGAGGAGAGGCTGGCTGTGCTTAACCTTATCGACAAAATTGAGGTGAAAAAGCTTAACATATTCATGGACTGCTTTAACCATATAAACAGGAAGTTCAACGAACTCTATTATTCATTCTTTAGCGGGGAGGGAAAATTGGGCCTCAGCGATGAGGAAAACCCGCTTGAGGGAGGTCTGCTGATACAGGCAAAGTACAAGGAGGACAAGCTGAAAAGCATTGATGCAATGAGCGGAGGGGAAAAGAGCCTTACTGCGCTGGCGTTCCTTTTCGCAATCCAGTCCTTTGAGCCTGCGCCTTTTTATATTTTAGACGAGGTTGATGCAGCACTCGATAAGGAAAACTCGCTTAAAATCGGCAGGATGATAAAGGAGATAAGCGGGCAGAGCCAGTTTATTTCAATAACCCACAATGATTCAATAGT
>JBDRHK010000020.1:0-8285 GCA_043816965.1 Candidatus Iainarchaeum sp.
CACGCAGTCTGGCTTCCAAAGCAGAAATGCGTTGCTTCAACTCCTCATTTTCCCTGATGAGTTTAAGCTCAAGTTCAGTGTGTTGGGACACAACAGTAAGACGAAGAACTACTATTTCTCATTTTCGGTTAGCAGATACGGAAGAGTTTTCTCACAGGGGAAAGGATTTCTGCCAGGCCCTCTGCAACAGCTCCCTTCAAATCCGCAGGGTGGAGTTCCTTTTTCACAAATGCCTTTTCCAGTTCGGCGAAATTGTCAAACCTTAAAGAACCGCCATACTTCTCATCCCTTTTAATTTCCAGGGAATCTGTCCTTGGGAAAACCACCAATTTCGCAATATCCAGGACAGGGTTTTCCTCAAGCTCG
Source organism: Candidatus Iainarchaeum sp. (assembly GCA_043816965.1). GTDB lineage: Archaea > Iainarchaeota > Iainarchaeia > Iainarchaeales > JAFCCJ01 > JAFCCJ01. The sequence goes on from JBDRHK010000020.1 coordinate 367, forward strand.
CCCTCAGGGCATTTTGCCTTGTTCAGCTTTTTCTTTATGTCCTCAGGTGAATCCCTTACGGAAATTATTGAGTCAGGCACGGAGGATGACATTTTTCCTGCGCTTGTGAGTGAGGGGATTAGTGGGGTGTGGACAAGGATTGGTTTTTTGTATTCCACCTTTCCCAGTATTTCCCTCGCCAGCATATGAATCTTCCTCTGCTCAATCCCTGATTGCGCGATGTCAACACCCAAATGCTTAATGTCATTGATTTGCATCAAGGGATAAATAATCTGCGAAACAGATGCATGGTCAATGTCCCTTGCCACTTCCTGCATTGACCTCATGCCCCTGTTGACAGTTGTGCCGATAGAAAGCTTCAGTAAATCATCAATGTATTTATCGCTCCGCTGGAAATCTGTGCCAAGGACAAATTCAGGATTCTGCAGGCCCAATTTTGTAAATCCCTTTTTCCAGACCTTTACAATCTCCCCAATCTCATCCCAACTGCCTTTCCTGTTCAGCCATGCATGCCAGTCGGCGAAAAGCACCTTAACCTTAATCCCTGCCTTTTCCAAATCAATCAGTTTTGTGACAGTGACAAGGTGCCCCAAATGGATTTCGCCAGAGGGCTCGTAACCGCAGTATGCGGAGGGCTTTTTCCCCTTTTCCAGCAATTCCTTCATTTCCGCCGGTTCCACAACCTCAACAGTATTCCTGGAAATTAGTTCAATCTTTTCCTCTAAATTCATCTCTTTCACCAGCAATACTAACTAAACCAAGAAAAGATATAAATAGCTTGTTGCGCTTAACTTTTTCATCCATAAACTGTGATAATATGCCCTCGAATAAACCAGGCCATAGTAAAATCCTAAATCGAAAAAGGAGGCTCAGGGGCAGCCTTTCCAATTTTTTAGTTTCAAAGGAGGGCAGGCAATTAATAGGTGATTGTGGAATTGACCTATCAAAGGAATATTTCAAAAAGGTAGATAGAAAATGGGATGATGCATTTAAGAAAATTTTTTCAAGAAGAAAGATAATGGCATATCATCTAATTAGGACCCTTGGCAGCTGGAAAGCGATTAATTTTGTTGATAAAATAAGAAGCCCTGAAATGGCGACTGCCCTTGTAGGCGGGATTGGATTCAAAAACATAGTTAACAATTTGGATTTAATTGGCAAATTGATTGAAAGGGGGCAGAATGCGAAGCAGATAATTCATTCCACTGCATTGAAAATTATTCCGTCTGTAGAACAAAAAATTATGATAAAGGCAATACGAAACGCAGAGGAATCTAAAAAGAAGTCCCCCGAAGAAATTGCATTTTCAAAAATTGAATCCAAGGCTGCTGATGCCCTAACAAAACTTGCGAAACCAGAGCTTGCGAATGAATTATTGAGTGCCTTACCACCAGAAATTGCTTTGAATCTCTATAAAGAAGTTGGGAGAGCTGGGGCGAAAAGTTATGTAAGAGATATCCCTTGGGGCAGATGGGACAAGGTTTTTGGCGTTTCTGATATGAGGGTGAGATTGCTGATGGTTTTAGATTTTGAGGAGGCTGTTGCCTTTGTCAGGGCAGTTGGAAAGCAGGACAAATCTTTTGAAAAAAATCTTGAGACTGCACATGAAATTAAGGGGGCTTTAGGAATTAAATCGGCCGCAAACCTTGTAATGGAAGTTGGATTAAGGAAGGCAGCATATATTGCCAGGACCCTTTATCCAGATGATGCAAAGAAGATGATAAAGAACTTAGGGGGGGAAAAAACATATCAACTTTCCAAGGTAATCCCATCAAGAAGTATCAGCCAAGATTTATTAGATATATTTGTCAGAGCCAGGATGGGTGATTCTGTGGAAGAAATCTCCAGAATGGTTAAACGAAATGATGAAAAAAGAACACATTTTTAAGAGTCGGAAAATTTAAAACAAAGAAAAACTATAAATACCTTCTCGTACTTTCTATTTACATCAATTTGAGGTGATAATTTGGGATTGAGACATACTGCGGAAAGAAGGTTAGTGAGAGATGCGAAATCGAAAAATCCTTTTCAAAATATTTCGCAGGTAGTTGGGGAGCCTGAAGCAATGAAACTATATGGTAAGGTTGGAAAATCAAAAGCTGACCTAGCTGTGAAAACTTTTGGGGCTCATCTAGCAGCTGACCTTATGAAAGTACTTTCTGCTGAACAGATTTCCGAGCGTTTTAGTTTCATTGAGACTGAAGCCAAGAAGGGACAAACAGCTATACAAATAGCTGCAAGTTTGAAAAGAAAATTTGGTTGAAAGCTGCCAATTTTAAATTGAACCATTTCTAATTATTTGATGCGCAAAGTGATGGCTTTTGGGGCGTTTGATATTCTCCATCCAGGGCACCTTTACTATCTGGGCGAGGCAAAGAAGTTGGGTGATGAACTTATTGTTGTGGTTGCCACTGATTCAAACATTGCGAAAGTGAAGGGGGCGCGCCCATTGAACGACCAGGAACAAAGATTGGAGGTTGTAAGGGCAGTGAAATCTGTTGATGATGCACTGCTTGGAAGTGAGGAAAATATGTTTGAAATTATTTCTGAACACAGGCCGGAGGCAATAGCACTGGGCTATGACCAGAAAGTTGATGAAATGAAATTGAAGGAATTCCTTGAAAACGAAAAGATTAATTCCGAAATTGTGAGGATTGGGGCTTTTGAAGCGGATAAGAACAAGAGTTCAATAATAAAGAAAAGGATTCAGGGAAACTAAACAACCATCTTCTTTTCCTTTGCCCTTTTGTAAATGAATTTCAGGAAGATTTTGGCGAATTTCGGCCCAAAGTATTTCACCATTATTCCAGGGGTGAAATTTACCTCCACAACAAATGCCTTTCCCCCTGACATTATGAGGTCGACTGCGCAGAGTTCTGCGCCGGCAATCTTCGCCGAATTCAGCACCATGTCCCTGTAGTCCTCAGGGAAATCCGCAAGCCTTGGCCTCCCGCCACGGGAGACGTTTGACCTCAAATCCCCCTCGCAGGCCATTCTCTTCACGGCATGTATGTCCTTGCCAACAACATAACATCTCAAATCCTCCCTCCCGCTTTCCACAAATTTCTGGAGCACGATGAATTCCTTGAAAATCTGAAGGGTGTCAAGTATTGGGGTGAATTCCTGTTTTGAGGAGGCAAACATTACCCCCTTTCCCCCGAAACCGCTCAGCATTTTAACAACAATCGGATAGCCCATCTTTTCGGCAATTTTTACCGCAGGAACCGTGCCAACACATAGCGCAGAATCGGGAATTGGTATGCTTATTTCGCTCAGGGCCTTTGACATATAATATTTGTGGTTGCTTATCTGATAGGCCTCAGCTGTCGTAGGCATGTAAACCCCTGAATTCTGCAGGATGTCAAGGACAACCTCGCCAAAAACAAAATCCTCCGCAAACAGCCTCGGCAGGCAGGCATCAAACTTCGTGAGGTCGGTGTTTTTATAGAACGCCCTTGGCTTTTTTCCATCGAGCTCAACCCTTATGGATGTCAGCGGTATCAGGAGAACGGAATCAAAAAGCTTCTTCCCCTCTGATACGAAATATTGGTTGGCTTTCCCCAGGCTTTTTGAGCCACTTATTATGAGAAGCCTCATTGGTTCACCTTCTCAGAGTAGTGCGCGGCCACCATTGACTCTATGCTCTTCCCCAGCGGCTTGTTGAAGCGGTCGAAGTCAATAATAGGGTCAATATCGATCACCTTGCCACCAATAAGCCTGACTAGCGCAATGTCAAAACCAACTGTTCTGCATGCGCGGAAAGCGGTTTCCGAATCCTCCCCGCTTAAGGAGGTTGAAACCATTTTAGCCATATGCTCGAAATTGTCGGAATTCCACTTCCTCTTCAACCCAAGGATTTCCTTTCCCACAACAACACAGTAAATCAGGTCCTCCTGCAGATATTCCTGGATTGTCACAGCATCGAACTTGGATTTAAAGCTCTTTATTGTGGACTTTAAGCCCCTTTCAGACTCAACAATAATCTGCTGGTTCTTTTTCTGCCCGACAAAGGTCTTGAAGACCTGCGGAAATTTAAATCCCTTCGAGGCCTGCTCAATGAGTTCACTCGAGGGCACTATTGAAGTTTTGGGAATGGGTATTCCCCTGCTTGCCAGGACTGAAAACATAAACGGCTTGTTGGAAGAGATATAGAAGCTCTCTGGTTTCAGCTGACAGTAAATTCCCTTCTCAGCCAGCTCCGCTAGGAAAGGCTCAACAAACTGGGTAAACTGCGGGCCAACCTTTAGGAAGACTGAGTCATATTTCGAGAAATTGATTTTACCGACAACAATCTTTGTTTTATTTCCTGCGGTAAAAAGCCCTATTTTGCTTATCTTGATGAACGGCACCTTATCAAAGCCCTTCTCAAGAAAGGCCCTCTTTATCTGGACCAAATCAGGAGATTTCTCCTCGCCAATAATTACGCAGTTCATAAAAACAATCCGGTTTATTCAAAGGATTTTTTTGCCTTTTTCTCAGGCTTCCAAATCCTTTTCACGCGCTTTTCCCCCTCAAGCGCATTGAAAACATGTTCAGAAAGTAAGTCATTTATTGTCTCGTTCTTCCTAATAAGCTTCCTAAGATACCTCTCAAATGATTTGCTAAGTTCCTTATAGGCAGAAACATCCGAGTAAATCAGCCCCTCGGAAAGCCTCCAATGGGCAGAGCTGCCTTTAATCGCAAACACAAGATAGCCCCTTTTCTTGTCAATCTCGCTCATCGCATCCTCAAGAAGCCTGAAATCAACGAGATAAACCCCTGCAGTTGACTTGCTTGGATCCATTATCACAAGCTCATCCCCCTCAACACCAACACAAAGCACATAATGGCCCCTTCCTTTGGAAGTTTTGAACAGCGCAGGCTTGTTGAACCACAGGATTAAAAGAGCACCTTCAGCAAGCCAGGTTTTCAATTCCTCCTTCAGGTCATTGATTTCATCATACCTTACAAGGACACCTTTAATCTGATTGTTTGTTGCCTTTGAAACTGCGGCAATTAACTTCTTGGGCCCTGTTCCCCCAGGCACCTTGGTATTTGCAAACTTTCCGACTTCCTCTTGAGTAGTATCAAAACCGAAGAAGGAGAGCATCATGGATGCAGAGGCAGGTCCGCAGTAAGCTGGAATCTGGGCAACGAAATTTGTCCTTATATTTTCCAGGCGAAGGATATCTTGTTTTGTTCTCTTTATGTAAATCCTTTCATTAATTAGCTCACTGCTTGGTATCAGGAGATTGAAGCCTGTTGGAAGTCGGAGGAGGACTCCCTGGCTTGTCATTCCAATCACTTCCCCTGCCTCATCCTTTACCTTAATCGTCTGGCCTGGCTTAATGAGTTTCCTTTCGAGGTAAATTCCCGCAAAAAAATTCGCAAGCAGGTCTTTTGAAACATAATATATAAGGGCAACACTCAAAAGGACAAAACCATAGGTGATTGCTATCAATATCTGGTCGATGAATGGCACACTCATGTTTACAAGATTCAGGGAAACGCTGAAAAGTATGAGAAAAAGGAAAATCTTTACAATCACAAGTATGTTGTTGAACACCCCGACAGAAATTCCCGCCTCGTCAAGGTATTCATCAAAGCCTATCCTCAGAAGCGCCGTCCTCAGTATGTCAACAAGGAGGTTTATGAGGATAAATCCGACAAACATTAGAAGGAGAAGGCTAATTATGTTAGGGCTTATATTCAGCAGGCCAATGAATATGTCCTGCGCGGCATTAAAACCAAGGAAGTTCAGGGCCAAAATTATTGAAAGGAAGAAGATGAACCATTCAAACATTCTCTGAAATGATCTAATTGTTTTTCCAGAACCTATCTGGAAATTCTTGCCAAAGAACTTCATCGCCCTTCCAAAAATCTTTGCCAATATTATGCCAAGGAAAATAGCCCCTATAGCAAAAACCAGCTGTCCAAATACAGGATTGCCCAATATCTGGGTATAATCACTAAGATTGAACAGGGCATCAAAATCCAACTTTAATCACAGTAAAAGATTGTCTTTATTAATATTTATTACTTACTATACCGATATGAAGCTCCTAATTCTTTCCGTGGAGGCACAATGGGAGATTGACCGAATTTCCAAAGAGGCTGAAAAGAGAGGCCATTCTGTTGTTGAGAAGAAACCCTCGAAATTTGATGAGAAAGAACTTGAAAATTTTGACGCAATCCTTTTCCGTGCGATAAAGGGCGAGGGAGATAGGGCAAAGGAAATTGCCGTAACGGCCAAAGAGAGGGGAATTGTGGTTATTGACCGAAAATTGGGGTTAGGAAAAGCCGTTACAAAACTGGCGATTTACTCCAAAATGGGGAAGGCCGGCTACTATGTTCCAAAAACTATAAAGCTGAATAAGAAGAATTTTGATAATTTGAAGGAATTTCCCCAGGGGGAGATTGTTGTGAAAAGTACAAGGGGAAAAAGAGGGCAGGATTTGTACAAATGCAGAAGGGATGAACTGAAAAATCTAGTTCCGAAACTTAAAAAGGACGAGAGATACATTATCCAGGAATTTGTCCCTATTCAAAAGGAGTACAGGGTTTTTGTCATTGATGGAATGGTTTACGGCGCCTATTCAAAGCACTCAAAGGACTGGAAGCACAATGTTTCCCTCGGCGCAAAAGCTGTTGAGGAAGAGATTGGCGAGAGTGAGGAAATGGTTTCACTAAAGGCATTCGAGCTGAGCGAAAATGACATTGCAGGAATTGATTTGGCTGTTACGCCAAATGGATTGTTTGTTCTTGAGGTAAACAGGAGCCCTGGCTTCAAGGCCTTTGAGGAAGCGACAGGAAAGAATGTGGCAGGGGAAATAGTCACTTTCATTGAGGAACTGGTTGGGGAGTGATTATTGAGTTGCCCTGCAAAATTCCATTAACATCTTTTTTGATTTTGTAAGTTCATCTATTGTGATTGACTCATTTGGAGTGTGCTGGTTCTCCCCCCCTGGGCCGAAAGAAACAGTAGGAATTCCAATCCTTGCAATGAACCTGCCATCAGTTCCTCCAAGATCTGCCGCAAGCCCGATTTCCTTCCTGAAAACCTTTTTCACTGATTGCGTAAACTCGATGACAAATGGGCTGTCTGTTGGAACAAAATAGCCCTCTGTCCCTGTCAGGGTAATCCTTCCCTTCAGCCCGTGTTTTTTCATCAGTTTTTTCGCAAACCGCCTGAACTCATTCATTACCTTTTTTATCTTCTCTTCAGGAAGGGCGCGGATATCGAAGCCAATAGCAAACCCTGCAGGAATTACATTGGATTTTACCCCTGACCTGACAACAGTAATATTAAACCTGCCCCAAACCTTCTTGTGGGGGGCAAACTCCGGGGCATCAACCTGTGAAACCGCCTTCTCCCTTTTTTTCTCATATTCCTTCAGGTCATTAAGAAACGGAACCACCTTATGGACTATATTCGGGTGCCTGAAAGGATAGGCAGCATGCCCGCCAATGCTCTTGAAATTTATTTTTCCCCTGACAACCCCGCTGCAGCCAATCCCGATATAGTTCAGGAAGGAATCCATGACCAAGCAGGAGCAGTTTTTAGGGTCAAACCTGTTTCCATGCTGTTCAGCAATGAACTTGATGCCATGCCCGCCTCCAATTTCCTCATCGCAGGAGACTATGAGTATAATATTTTTCCCGCAGGCATTCCCTTTCAGGTCTTTCATCGCACCCATTGCAACAGCAATAGCTCCCTTGTCATCGGCAACGCCAAGGCCCATTATTTTTTCCCCTTCCTTCCGCATCTTGTTCGGCTTTCTCTTCCACTCCTCTTTGAGAAGGACAACATCTAAATGGGTCACAATAATTAGATTCTCATCTGCCCCGCAATCCATTTTAATTATCAGGTTCGGCCTGGGTTTTTTATCACGAGCCTCTGACCTTAAAATTTCAGTTTCAAATCCCTGCGCCCTTGCCTC
>JBDRHK010000021.1:0-12065 GCA_043816965.1 Candidatus Iainarchaeum sp.
GCACGCAGTCTGGCTTCCAAAGCAGAAATGCGTTGCTTCAACTCCTCATTTTCCCTGATGAGTTTAAGCTCAAGTTCAGTGTGTTGGGACACAACAGTAAGACGAAGAACTACTATTTCTCATTTTCGGTTAGCAGATACGCGAGACAGAAAATATGCCGATTTTCGTGAACTTTGTTTTTAAAATAAAAAATGAAGTCATTATCATGTGTGGTTAATATGATGGGCGAAGCTTACCGTTTGTTTTTCAAGTCCTTTTCTAACAGGACAAGGTTTGAGATTATCCAGCTGCTGAGGAAGGATCCGAGAAATGTGACTGAAATCTGCAAGGCTACTGGTTTTGAGCAGAGCAGGATTTCCCACAATCTGAAATGTTTGGAGGATTGCGGGTTTGTTTCACCCAAAAAAGACGGGAAAAAGAGGATTTATTCTCTGGATGGCAAGTATATAGCCCCGATTCTCGATGACATAGACAAGTACATTGAACGCTATGGAAAGGGGCTCAAAAGCTGCGGGCGCCTGTGATGTGGAAGGGATAAAAAAGCTTCTAAACACTAGTGGTTAGAATGGGCGAAGAAATGTATGATACGGTTATAATTGGCGGCGGTGTTTCGGGCCTTGGTGCCGCAATTTATGCAGGCAGGCTTAATATGAAAACTGCCGTTGTTGCCGAGCAAATGGGCGGAACAATCATCCTGACAAATGACGTTTCAAATTACCCGGGGTTTAAGCAGATTGATGGCCTGGGTTTGGCCAATAAGATTAAGGAGCATGCAAAGGATTATGGCGCGGAAATAATTGACAAGAAAGTAACTAAGATTGAGAAGTGTGGGGATGGGTGCTTTAAGGTTTTTACAAAGGATGATTTCCTGCACACCAAAACCGTTATTTTTGCCACAGGAACTGAGTGGAAAAAGATGAATGTTCCTGGAGAAAAGGAATTCAGCGGAAATGGGGTGCATTATTGTGGTTTATGTGATGGCGCCCTTTACAAGGGCAAGGTTTTGGGAATTGTTGGCGGAGGGGATTCGGCCGCAAAGGAGGCATTGCTTCTTGCCGAGTATGGAAAGAAAGTTTATTTAATTTTCAGAAAAGATAAAATCAGGGCAGAACCCATAAATCTCAAAAGAGTAACTGAAAATGAGAAGATTGAGCTTATCCCAAAAACAAATGTGGTTGAGATAAAGGGGGATAAGTCAGTTAATGGCGTTGTTCTTGACAAACCCTATAACGGGTCCAAGGAATTCAAACTGGGTGCAGTGTTTATTGATATCGGGCATATTCCCCTTTCGGATTTGGCCAAAGAAATCGGTGTGGAAATTAATGAAAAGGGCGAAGTTAAAATTGACAGGGAATCAAGGACTAATGTTGAGGGCTTTTTTGCCGCAGGGGATGTTGCAGATAATGTCTTCAAGCAGGCAATAACCGGTGTTGCTGAGGGAGTAGTTGCGGCGCACTCGGTTTATGAATATGTAAAGGAAAAATGAATTAGGGTGGTTGAGATGAAGGATGAAAATTTCGGAAAACGTGAGCAGGAAAGGAAGATGCGATTTGGGCAGTTCAAAAGCGGAAAAAAACAAAATAAAGGCGAAAAATCAAGGTAGTTTTTTCAGCTATCAAAAATCGTCTTCTGTTTTTGATTTTGGATTCCCCTGATTTCAACAAGCTGCGCAGGCGTGAATTTCTCACCCAACTGTTCCTTTACCTTAACCGCTATTGCCGGGGAAATTACTTTTGCCAAATCCTGGACCCTTGTTTTTTTGAGGTCTGCAATCCCCTTAATTCCGGCATTCCATAATCTCCTTGCCCTCACCCGCCCTATGTTTCTTACTTCAGTGAGGTACACTAACTCCTCTCTTATCCCATATTTCAGCCTTTTTCTTAATTTATTCAGTTCTGGAAGGTGTTTTTCCATTTTCTGCAGCCTGCTCAGCTCGAACGCACAGTAAACCAGCCAGTCGGCAATCCGTAATTTTGTGTGAAGAATTCCGGGGCGAACATTGTATTCTTTAGAAAGGTTTTCTTCTGTCACTTCCCCTAGCCAGTCCTGGAAAAGAAGGGCTGTGTTGAATTTTTTAAGAAGGTCAGGGTCTGAAAACATTTCAACATCAACATTTATGGGCAATTTTCCCTTATCTTCCTGAATCTGCTCCCAAAGCTCTGGCTCCTTTTTTTTAGGGACAGTAACAAGCGGGTGCAATTCATAGGTGTTTACAAAGGAGAAAAGATAGAAGAGTGTGTTTGTTTTCCCACGGTTCAGGGCGACAATAAGGTCATAGGCACTTTTGGGGTCGAGGTAGAGTTCACTGACCCTTTTCCCCAAAACTGTCGCGCTAATTCTTTTCTCATCACTTTCAACAAATTTCATTTCTTCCAATTCCTGAATCAGGCCCATAATTTTCGCAAATAATTCATCAAGCTGCCTGTACTGCACGGCGTAAAATGTTTTCGAGAAGAATTCCTCCATTGAGGCAAGGTCATAAACAAAATTCGAGGCAATTGCCGCAAGGAGGTGTGTTCTAAGGATTGGTTCTATCCCTAATTTAGAATTCACTTCCTCAATTTCACCGTCGATGTAGGTTTCGAAAAGGTCATCAACCTCCATTTCATTCTTTGCGATGAGGATTGCTTCGCCGGAGGAATCGTATTTCGGCCGGCCGGCGCGTCCAGCACATTGCTTATACTCTGAAATATTTATGCGCTGGTTGCCTAGGGAAGTGTATCTATACAAGCTTGGAATTATCACTCTGAATGCTGGTAAGTTGATTCCAGCAGCCAAGGTAGTCGTGCTAGAAAGAACTTTCAGATAATTCTCCCTGAAAAGTTCCTCTACGATTTCCCTCTGCTTCTGCAAAAGGCCAGCATTATGGAAGCCCACCCCTTTCTCAACCAATTTGGCAAGCGACCTGCACTGCTCTGTCGGGGATTCAAGGGCATTAAGTATTTTCAGTGCCGAGGTTGTGAGATGCCTTTTCTCATTTGCGTTTAGTTTTTTTTCAATTATTGGCGCCAGTTGCTTTGCTATTCCCTCGCTTCGCCTTCTTGTGTTTGCGAAAATCAGTGCCTGTTTTTCCTTTTTTAGGGTGTCTCCAACCAAGGATGCTATCGCGTCCCTTTGCGGCTCAATGCCCTCCTTCCTCTCCCTGAAATCAATCTCATCATCGAAATAAACACCTTCACTGAGTTTTACAGGCCTGTAGTCGGATTCCACAAGTTCCGCATCCAGCCACTTTGCCAGTTCCTTTGCATTTGGGATTGTTGCGCTCAGGGCAAGAACCTGCATCTTCGGGTTCATTATCCTCAATTTCGTAATCAGCATTTCAAGGGTAGGGCCTCTCCCTGAATCAATCTCGTGGATCTCATCAACAACCAATAAACCAATCTGCTGCAGCCAGTCTGCACCATGCCTTGTGAGGGAGTCTAATTTTTCGTAAGTGGTATAAATGATATCATAGGTGGAAAGGTATTTTGAACTGGAATCCAAATCACCAGTACTTTGGCAAGCCCTTATGTTCAAATACTGCGAATATTTCTTTTTGAAATCGCTGAAATGCTCACTTGCGAGTGCTCTCAAAGGGCAGGTGTAAACCACTTTCCTTTTTCTTTCAATTATCGAATTCAGGGCTGCGAGTTCAGCTACAACTGTTTTTCCGCTTGCAGTTGGCGCACCCACCACTAAATTCTTATTCTTCCAATCCCTATCCAAAACCTTTTTCTGCATAGGGTTGAATCCCGGAAAGGAATTTGCTTCAAGCACCTTATTCTCTAAATCCATAAATAGAAAATTAAGAGATTATTTTTCTGAATGAAATCTTAGCCTTTTCCTGATAAAGCAAAGGGCATTTTCCCAAAGAATTATCTGTTGGGCCTTATGTCTCGCGGTCCCTATTATTACCTTGGGCTTGCTTATCTTCCTCGCTTCGGCAACAATTTTGTCCCCCTTAATTGCGTCCCCTTCCTCGTAATAAATCTTCATTCAATCACATCTAGCCTTTTCTCCTTAATCAATTCACCTGTTATTTTGAACGCGGTTTCCAGGTCAATCCCCAAATCATTTGCGGCCTCATCAGTATACGCCTCATTATATTTTTCAAAATAACTGAGGATTTCCTTTTTTGCAGTCTTGTAATCAATATCCCTGAGTTTGATTATTTCTATGCCATCCATCTTTTCCCTTATTGCATCCCTGATGAAATCTGAAACGTTCAGGTACATTCCTGCATCCACTAAATTCTGGACCTTTTCATATTCCATATGGGTTAATTTTGTGCCCACTGTTTTTGACTCCTTTTTAGTGTTTCCTTTAGCCATATCATAGTTATATATTGTTAACTATATAAAACTTATGCTGTTTCTGAAATTGTTGCCATTTTCGCCTCTGGCTCTTTCAGAACCAAATATTCATAGCTTTTCTGCAGTGCGATGATTGCCTTCGGGATATCGTTGGTTTTAAGGGAATTTGTGGATTTCCACTCATCCTTGTCCTTATAGCGCCTGTCGAAGGAAACTGAATGGAAACTTCTTCCCTCCTTTCCCTCGTTTTCCCATATCGCAACCTGTATTCCGCCTGCGGAAAATTTCTTTACCGGAGAACTCATAATTTTCACCCCCTAAATTTCACTGAAATAATTGGATTTATTTTATTTATATAGGCTTTCGGGGGTGGGTTTCCGGTGCGGAACGGCTATCTCCGTTCACACGACCATCCCTGCTTCGCAGGGACATTGCTCACCCCCTTGGGCTCGCTACATGGCTCTATCAGGACATATGACGGCCTATACTGCGCATAAGCCTTGCTCACTTCGTTCGCATAAAAATAGACTTTTACTTTCGGCCAGCCCATTTCATTATTACCTGCAGGGTGTTTATTTGCGCATCCAAGTTGTCTATTTTCTTGTCAATCATTTCGATCTCATTTGAGGAGCGCTCCATGCGAAATGCCTGCAGTTCGTTTGCGTATTTGGCGACCCTCTTGTCTTTTTTATAAACAATGGAATTCTGCACAGTTTCCGTTAAATTTTTCCTGTATTCAATGTCATTGACAAACATTTTCACCATCGGCTTCCATCGCGGATCGGCGACCAAATGTGCGGGCAGGTTCACCGCCTTGGCGTCCTCCCTGTAATCGAAATCTGTCGCATATTTCACCATATGTTTCCAGTAGAGCGGCTCGGCCATTTTTTTCACATTGTTCACAAGATGGTAGTTTTCGGCCGCGGAATGCGTTCTCGCCCAGTTCTTTTTTTGGAAAGCAAATTTGTCCCGCAGCTCCTGCAAATCCTTTATCTGGTCCTTCAATCTCCTTGGAGGCGGATAAATCAATTTCGGCCAGTCCCCATTGCTCCTCCCTACAGAGATTACCCCCCCATTTTTGAAGTAGGTTTTCAGGGCGGCAATTCTATCCTCTCCCCCATTCGCCATAAATGGCTGTTCAGAGAACTGTTCGGAGAATTTCGCAAAACTCGATATAATATGGCTGGCCATTAGAAGAATAAGCCTCCTATGGTTATTAAACTTTTTCATTGGTTAAAGTTAGTTTATGTCACGCAGGAAAGGTAGAAATGCACTTGGCAAGATGAGACCTAAAGAGCTATTTAATCGAAGACAAGGCATTATATTTATTAATAATGCGATTAGTGCAATAAAAGAGCAAACAAGCAAAATCACTGCAGAAATAATTGCGTTGGAGAAAAAAAATCAAGATACTGAAAGAGGGATTAAAGAATGGCAAAAGGGCAATCTACCTCTGGCTGAGAAACAAGCAGCAAATTTGATAATTGGGAATTTCTTAAAACTTCAGGTGATCGCACTTAAAGGAAAAAGAATCACAAAAATTAGAGAAATTCTTAAATCTAGAAAGGTACCTGAGGAGTATGTTTTGGAAATAATTCGGGAATCGTTATATTTGGATAAGGATTTAATTGTTCAATACTCGCGCTCTAAAAGATCTTCTAACTGGTTATTAGAAGCTTCAGAAGATCAATACAAGTCGGTGGATTTTTCAAATGCTGCTGATAAAAAGCTAAATGAAGTAATGGGTGACCTTTCTAAACCCGAAAAAGATCGATTCATAGCATATTTAAGTAAATTCGGTGTTGAAGTAAAAGAGATGAAGAATAAAACGGGGGAGGATGTATGGCAGATTCGAACACATCAATTATTTTCGAAGCAGGGCAGCTGAAAAGAATTAGGAGAAGTGGCTGGCTGCTTGCGGGAATTGAGAATCCGGAAACTGTTGCCGAGCATTCCTACAGAGCTGCGCTTATTGGTTTTCTTCTTGCGGAGAAGATGGGGCTGGATTCAGGGAAAGTTATGAAAATGCTGCTGTTCCATGATTTGCCTGAGGCAAGGATAGGGGACCATAATAAGCTGCAGGCAAGGTATGTTGATTTGGGCGATGCTGAAATGAAAGCTGCTGAAGAGCAGGCGAAATTGATGGGTGAATTTGGCGCAGGATATTTGGAACTGCTAAAGGAGTTTAATGAAGGGCAAAGTTCGGAGGCGGTTCTTGCGCAGGATGTTGATAAGCTGGAGTGCGCAATTCAGGCAAAGGAGTATTTGGATATTGGTTACTCGCGTTGTGAGGACTGGCTGAACAATATTGGGAAGGGGCTGAAAACCAAGGAGTGTAAGGAAATTTTCGCGGAATTGCGAAAGGGGAATAGTTACACTTGGTGGAATGGGCTGAAGAAATTGTGATTCCGCATTAATTATTTTTACCTTAATTTGTTATTAAAATCCATTTCTTAAATCTTCCTTCCTTGCCAACGCATTCTATAATGTTTTTCGACCGCATATATTCAAGGTCGGAAACAACTGTTTTAAATTTCCTCCTTGTTTCAGACACTATATCTTTTGAAGTAAATGCTGTTCTACATTTCCCAATATCCGAAATAGTTGTAATAAAATTCGGTATTCTTTGATTTCTGCCGCAAGAACTGTTTTTGTATTTTCCAAGCAATTCTTTTAATTTATGGCCCTTAACCGAAGTATATCTTATTAGATTATATATGGATTCCATATTATTTTTCCCATGAACGATTAGATTCCACGAAGAACAGAGATCAAGATTTCTTTTTAGATAGATTTTTTCCAGGTTTAATCTGGAATTTACTCCGATATTTTCCAATAAATGCTGGACAGAAATCAAAATCAGGGGAGGGTCTTCTCTAATTTTTTTAACTATGCCGGGATTTTCTTTTTGTGAAATTTGGTAAATGAAAGTAGTATTGCAGACCGGCAGAATCTTCATGTTTTCAATTTTGAGGTTAGAATCATCAAATTTATGACGATTATTCTGAGATATTCTGATGACTCTTCTATAAACGTTTCCTTCAGTGTCAATTAACGCCGCCAAAAAATTACCTAGAAAAGAAATATTTGTTTCCTCAAAAACCCATTTAGGCAAAGGATTGTTTGAATCTATCTGTTTAGTTGAAATTTCAAATCCGGCTAACTTAATTATCTGTGAAGCGATTTTTCCAACCGATATCTCTTTCATATTGTCTCTCTTATCGCGCACTTTACAAGTAAAACCAAACGAATTAAATTTGGTTTCTGCAAGATTGAGTAAAGTGTTATTTGTGTTCGTAAAACAGAAAGAGCCTAAATAAGAATCGAAAGAAAGGCCCAATATGTAAGCAAATAATGGGTCCCTTAAATCGAGCGGAAACTTTGCTTTTAAAACGCTGTGGTTGCCTTTTCCACTTTTAATCAATATGGCTTCTTTTTCTATTAAATCAAAATTAAAATCTAGGGAGTAGTGCTTTATGTACCATTTAACAGTTCTTAGTGTTTTTACCGAAAGAGTTTGGGACTTTCCTTTTAAATAGTCATTTATGACATATAGGTTTCGCTTATTTTTTCTATGAAGATGATCTAGCCCATATTTCTCCGAAAGATGGCAATAAATGTATTCTAACAATAGTTTTCCATTTTTCGAAAATCTGACTAAAAAATGTTCGGGAAAATCAGTTGGTTTGATTATGTACTTCCCTCTCTTTTGAGACCAAGCACGATATAGTCTTTTTAAATGTTCTTTATCCATATGTTTTGTGGATTTAATTCATTTAAAAATGAAGCTCCAAGAGTAGATTTCCGGTGCGAAATTATTTGAATTATAAATTCAGGAGGCGATAAATTGTTACCTGGAATGGGAAATATGAACCCTAAACAACTTAAATCTGCAATGAGGCAATTCGGCATAAAAACCGAGGAAATTGATGCCAAAAGGGTTGTTTTTGAGTTAGATGGGAAGAATCTGGTTATTGACAATCCTGAGGTTACTGCAATGATAATTCAGGGGAAGAAAACCTATACTGTTATGGGGGATGCGAAAGAAGAAGCTGGCAGCGTTCCTGAAGAAGATGTGAAGATGGTTGCAGAGCAGGCAGGAGTTAGCGAGAAAGAGGCTAAGGAAGCGCTTGAGGCTGCCGGCGGGGATATTGCTGAAGCAATTACAAAACTTAAGGGATGACTTCCACATAGTTCTTATCTGCCTTAAACCGCTAAAAAGGCACATTTATTAACAAGAATAAATATATTACTTAACAATTAATTCCACAATGCGGGGTGAAATTTGATGGTTAAGGGAGTATTTTCGGTTTTTCTTTTTTCGATTTTTCTGGTTTTATTAATTGCGGGGAATGCATCAGCCCTGGGCTGCGAAAGGCAGATTACTTATGACCCTGCAGCAGGGGATGGATGGAATACGGACCCTGCAATTTATGGCGATGATCCGGTAATTGCTTGGGTCGATTATTATGAAGGTTCTGATGCTGGCGATAATATTAACATCATGGCCTGTGATTCAGCACTAAACGGCAGCACCGGAGGGTGCCTTAATGGGGATGCTAAGACAGTTATAGCTGCAGATATGGGAATAGTTGGAAACGGATGTTATTTTGATCCAGTTATTTATGAGGACAGGATAGTTTGGTTGGACTCCAGAGACGGGTGTTGGAATATGGGGATTTATATGCATGAGGCAGGGGTTGACGGAATAATTGGTACTGCTGATGATGTTGCAAACAAGATAACTGATGATCATATCATAATTCGTAATCCCGACATCTATGAGAACAGGATAGTTTGGTGGACTGTCCAAGTGGATATTGAAATCCACATGTATGATTTTGGCCCTAATGGGGAATTTGACGGTGGCGGGGATGATGTTCAGTCAATTCTCGTGTCTAGCCCATTTGCAAATTATAGATATCCTCATATTTGGGGGGATAAGGTTGCCTATTTATCCGGGGGCATGGGGTGGGATGCTACCGTATATGTTTATGAAATTTCTTCTGGCACTACAACACAAGTAACATCAGGCGCTGAAAGGGCAAACTTTTTTGAATTAGATATTTATGAAGACATTATTGTGTGGGAGGATCAGGATAGTGGGCAGATATATATGTGTGATTGGAGCTTGAATGGTGATCCAGGCGGCGGAGGATGTTTTGAGATGGATGCAAAAACACCAATAAGTGCCGCTGGCAATCCGGCAAACTCGCCGAGAATACATGGCAATACAGTGACCTGGGAAGAGAATGATGGCGGATTCTACCGTCTCTTTAGCTGTGATTTGAGCATAGCGGCAGGCAGCCCAAGAGCATGCGATCCAGGGTTTGCGGAGCCATTGGCACCAGTTACAGGGGGAGGGAACGCGGAAATTTATGAAGATACAGTTGTTTTTTCGAGCTATCCGGAGATATTCATGACAGACCTCTCAATGCCGGAGTGCATTCCTAACTGCAGCATTGCAATTAATCCCAGCACTGTTGCCAGCGGGACTTCCACAACTGTTGAGAATATTTCATATTATGATTACTATGGCTCGGTTCCTGAGATGTCGATTGATTGCGATGATGGCGACGGCAGCGATGACCCTGCTGCAATTGCCTGCACAGGAAGGCCTGTTGGAACATGCCCTAACCAAAGCTGCGGGCCCTATACTGCAGACGGGAGAGTGGTTGCGACAATAACCAATGGAGTAGATAGTTGTGACCCTTGGAAAGATGTTGATGTTCCTGGTTCCGTTGCCTATGATGTGGAGGTAATTGTTGATATGGCCAAACAGGGAGGGGGGGCCACAAGCAATTTTACCACAGACAATACTATGGATCTTGAAGTTACAGTAAAAAACAATGCTGCCGCGCTTGGCGGTGTTGATGAAGACATGGCCTATCTGCAGGCCTGTCCTGTTGGCGATGTTGTCCTGTATGCGGAAGTTGTCGACAGCGGCGCAGCCTTTGTGGAAACTATATTTAATGATGCCTGCCTCGGGGATGTTTCAGGGGGGACTGCGGTAATCGAGAATGCAATAATCGGCCTCTCAGGCTATGCTGCGGGAGATTATGCCCTGAATATTGATGTTACAACCCCTGATGGGGGAATTGTTTCTGAATCTGTGCCCTTTTCAGTTAGCCAGGGGACGGGCATAAGAATCAGCATCTTTGAGATGAACGGCAAGGAAAATAGCGTTAATATCAATGCAACAGAAGAAAACGTCACTGTGAACATCAGGGTGGTTTCTTCCCGCATGGCAAGCAGTGTTGTCCTCAGCAGCAATCTGCCAACATTTGATGGCTTGATACTAAGCAGCTTAGATGGGTTGACATTTACAGGGAGTGTGGTTGTTGACAAAGGGACTGCAAATGGCCTTTACTCTGTATCGGCAACAGCAGATGATCTCACCACCCAGGTTTCTAAGGGGATTGCATTAACAATTGGCAGCAGGAGATCTGTTGCTGTTCCGGAGATTTCACTGGCTTTGGTGGTTTTAACAATCATCGGGGCTGTTTTTATAATCCAGAAATTCAGCTGATTTTATTTTTCGGCCGCGATTACATAGAGGGCCTTATCTCTTGACCCAACTACAGTTATTTCCAGCTCAATTTTATCCCCTGCCGCATGCGAGAGGGAAATATCTGCATCGAAAAATCCCTCCTCAAGAATGTAGGTTTTATTTGTGTCAAGGTCTGTAAAACTCTCCCCTGCAAATTCACCAATTGCATTAATCTTAACTCCTGTAACCCCTGCTGTTTCAAGGAACTGCTTAAGGTCAGGCGCAACCAGTTCCATATCCCTCCCTGAGAGTTCAGAACTTCCTGAGATTGAGCCTGTTGGTTCAATCAATTCCTTAACCCCAAAGTTGATAAATTCCAACTGGGCGAGCAAATCGGATTTTATCTTACTGTAATCGGCATCTTCACCATAACTGAAATTCACGAAGAACTTATTCGTGTCCAGGGAATAGTAAGGGTCGTTTAGTTCCGGCAGTTCCTCAATCGCCATTTCCAAATCAGGCTGCAATTGCTGGTAGTCGCCATCAAGCATTACCGTAAAAAATGCCGCAGCAGGAGTTATGGAAGCTTCAGAGGAGCTAATTCCGTCCAACTGGGTTATTGAATTCTCCAGCGTGTTTTTGTCCAGTTCCAAATCATAAGGGGTTTTCCCGGAAAATTTTAACGTTTCCTTAACAGAGGAAAGTTCATATTCCCCGCTGAACGAAATCTGGGTTGGAGCTGCAGTCAGGTTTTGTTCCTCATATGAAATAATGCTGTAAATCTGTTCCCCTGCAAAATCAGACTCGATTGTAAGTGTTAGTTCATCCCCCTGCAATGTTTCCCTTGAGAAATAGGCCTGCACAAGCGGATTATCAAACCTGTATATCTTTGTCATTTCAAGATCAGGGTTTGTTAAAGTGATTTCCTGCGGAACATTAACCAAACCTACCCCAAAACCGTCAATCTCAGCAAGGGCAGGGACATTTTCCCCAATCCTTTCTATCGCATCATTAATGGTCAGCTCCTTGTCAAAACTTATGTTGGCAACATATACAAGCTTGCTGGAAAGCGTGGTTCCAGATTCCTGCCTGAAATAGGAGTTAACCTTGTCAATTCCCTCAACACTGAAAACCGCCCTGTCAATTTCATCAATTATTATCTCATTTGTTGAGGCAGTCATAAGCATTTGCGGGAATATCTGGACCACATTGCCGTCGATTCCTGAAGCGACAAAGTGTAATTTTGTCGGGTTGTTTATTGTTAGGTCATTAGGCACTTGCGG
>JBDRHK010000022.1:0-35501 GCA_043816965.1 Candidatus Iainarchaeum sp.
AGTGATTCACGGCCTGAGGAAAAGGCCCACGAAATGCTTGATTATTATGTGAATGACAGGGTTGAGCATCTGGGCCTGGAAATAATCCCTGCCATGAACAAGGGAAAAATCGTTTTATGCGACCGTTACAAATACTCAACAATAGTTTATCAATTTGCACAGGGCCTTCCCCTGGTTAAACTAATTCGCCTGCATGAAAAGATGCTAATCCCTGACCTGGTGCTTATTTTTGATGTCCCCTCAGAAATCGCGCTGGAAAGGATAGTGAAGGACAAGAAAAGGGATTTGATTGAGAAATTCGAGAAAAAGGATTTCTTGGATAGGGTGAGAAACAAATTCCTGGATTTGCCCAATTTCCTGCTCGGCGAAAACATAAAAATAATTGACGCCTCAAAATCAATTGATGAGGTCTTTGAGGAAACCAAAAACGAGATTGACAAACTACTGAAACTGCCATAGTGAAAAAGATGAAAAAATCAAATCTGGCCAGAGAAAAACCCGGGTGCAGAATATCCCGAAAGTGGGCGTATAACCGATTTGGAGAATACAAGACCCCCCACAAAGTCATTGTCCATTCCGTAATTATGGCAAGACTTGCAAGGAATCTAGCACGACAGGCTCAGAAATCAAAAGGATTAAAATCAGAAATAACCCCGACGCATTTCCACAGGGCAGGATTACTGCATGATGTGACAAAAAAAGCTAATGAGTCCAACCCAGGACATCCTTGGGTTAGTGGGAAGGAATTTTTTGAGAAAGATGCCGAAGTTGCAAAATTAATATGCTATCACGACTATAAAAATATTGGCCGTGATGACCTTACATTCGACCAGAAATTATTCATTTATTGTGATTTGCGTGTTCTCGGTGGAAATTTGGTTCCTCTTGAAGAAAGATTTGAAAAAATCAAGGAAAGCACACTGGCACGGGGACGAGAAAATGATGCTAATATCGAATACATCAAACGTAGTTTGCGTGAAACAGACGAAGCCTTTGAAGCGGCAAGAAAATTTGAGGAATTGCTTGTAAAGAACGGAATTAACATTAGCCCCAGATTTCATTGATTTTCCGCACCGGAAACGCACTCCCGAAACTATTAATCAACCCCTAATTTCTATTATTTGAATGACTGAAAATTTATTTCTCTCTCTAAAAAAAGGAGAACAGAAAAAGATATTAAGATTTTTAAAAAATAAACTTGGATTAAGCTGGGATAAAATCGCCGATAATTTGAATGTCAACAGAAGCATGGTCTTCTTTTATTTACGTGAAACTTGTAGGTTGCCCTATTCAAAATATTTGTTTCTTTGCAATCAGGCAAATGTTCCGCCAAAAGACTTTTTGAATGGAGAAATCGTAGAGATAAAAGGCGGCATAAATAAAGCCAAGAAGCCCCGCAATAGTAAAAGATTCTTTGAATTTTTAGGCGCCATGTATGGGGACGGATGTTTAACTTCAGGTTATTGTGTAGCTTTAACCTGTAATGCAATTTCAGATAAGAAATATGTATTAGACAATTTTTCCAGGAATTTTTCAAAATTATTTGGGATGGAACTGGCAATAAGGATCCAACATAATGCGATACATTGCAGAACTTACTCAAAAGATATATTTCATTATCTTTCAAAATCTGGTTTCCCAATAGGCAAGAAGAAAAATAGAATGAGGATCCCGTCGATAGTTAAGTCTAATCGAGAGTATTCAAAAACTTTCTTGAGAGGGCTTTTTGACACTGATGGCGGATTTCACAGACACAATCCAAAATCAGCAAAAGTTGAATTTACAAGTTATAGTAAAGAATTTTTGAAGGATGTTCAAGATCTTCTCGGTTCTCTGGGATTCACGCCGGTAAAAATTGGAAATTGTTGTTATATAATGTCTAAACAAGGGATAGGCCAATTTTTTAATGAAATTAAGCCTAATAACCCAAAACATAATTATAAGTACAAAAAATACAAAGAGGAAGGTCAAGTGCCAAGGCACAGGGATATAGACTATGAAAACATAGATTTTTTCAGAATAATCTGTGAGGATGATGCGACCGTCGGGACTCGAACCCGAAACAGAAGCTTGGGAAGCTCCGATGTTGCCATTACACCACGATCGCCATAATGAACCACTACACTACGGCTGCATCATAAAACTTTCGCGCGAAAGCCATTTAATTGTTTTACCCCCTCAATTTTGAATGGTGGAAGCATCTATTGAAAAGAAGGCTCTTGCCCTGAGAAAAGAAATGCTCAGGACAAGGATGCCCGCACCTCGAGCGAAATATGTCCTTTTCTGTCTGAAAAATAGTGTAGAGGTTGTTGTTAGTAATAATAAGCCAAATGTAATTGATTTGAGCCCTGGGAAAAGAGAAAGAATTACTCTTGGTCGAGAAGATATTCTGACTGGCTTACTGAAATTGCAACGTAAGGGCGAAGCAGATGCTGGATTAAAGTATGCTGAACAGGTGCTTAAGCACGGCTTTATGCTCAACGCTTTTGGATATCTGGCTAATCTCTCAAAAAGCCAAGAACTTTCCTTTAACAGGCTGACCCAGAAAAATCGGAAAAGACAGGGCGGAAGGCCGGGCATACACAAGAGGCCCCTGTAGAAAAATACCGAATACAATTTAGCTGAATTTTTAAGCTTTAATCACCCAATTATCCAATGGACGAGCTAAAACTGATTTACCTGATTAATTTCCTCAGGAGAGTTTTTATATTCTCCACCCAATTCTACCTCCCCTTCTATTTTCTTGAGCTAGGTTTTAACGGTCTGGAAGTGGGTGTGCTTTTTGCATTTTTTGCAATCCCCTCCCTGCTTACAACCCTCCCCACAGGCCTTTTAAACGACAGGTTCACGGTTAAAAAACTGATTTTTTTCGGCCTTCTTATGCTAATGGTACATTACATAGGCCTTGCATTAACCAATTCCTTTTTCCTGATGGCAATAATTCTTTTCATAGGGGGACTGGGGAACAACATCTCTGAAACCTCGATAAGCTCATTTGTCCTGAAAAAGGTAAAAGGCGAAAAGGGGAAGGAATTCAGCATCTACACTTCGGCAAATTTTCTTGGTGTTGCATCAGGCTTTCTCATTGGGGGGATCCTCCTACAGTTCCTCCCGTTCACAACAGTTTTCTGGATTCTTGCCGCACTTTATTTCCTGCTCCTGTTCCTTACAATTCCCCTCTCTGAAACAATCTTCCACCGCGAGGAATTGGGAAAATATAAGTCAGACCTGATGAACCGCAATGTCCTTGTTTTTGCCCTGATACTTTTCCTTTTCTCCTTGCACTGGGGCGCGGAAAGGGTTTCTTATTCCCCGTTCTTAAGGGAAGTTTTAAATCTAAACTTTTTTGAATCCGCAATTTATATGACAATCCCCTTGATTGCCCTTGCTGCAGTAGTGCTTATTCTTGGGAGGAAAATCGATAAAGTAAAAAGTGTGAGAAAATATTTCTTTGCAGCAATCCTCCTCAGCGGTCTTGGGCACATCGCAATGACAATTCCCGACCTTGGTATCTCATTCATTTTCAGAGTAGTCCATGAAATTGGCGATGGAGTTCTTGACCTTGTTGTGCTGATAGGAATTGCAAAACTTTTCAAAGATGCAAGAATAGGCGGCAATTCCTCATTTATTTTCCTTATGGCAACAGTTGGCCTGTTCATTGGCTCCCTAATCTTCGGGCCAATAGCTGAAATCTACGGCCATTCAGCACCCTTAGTAATTTCAGGAATTATTTCGTTAGTTGCGTTAGTGATCGCATTCTTTGGAATGGACTGGATAAAGAAATAAATTGGCGAGGCCGAAAGCCGAGCATGGCCTCCCGAAGGGGGCCGTTCCGTCAACCCGAATAGGGGTTGAATGCGACCGCCGGGGGTCGAACCCGGGTCAGAACCTTGGCAAGGTCCTATCCTACCACTAGACTACGATCGCTCTAATTAGATAAAAAAGCAATAATATTTTTCTGAAAGGAAAGCCTTTAAAACAAATTTCAGGTTCTTTTCCTCATAAAAAAGAGTTGTTGTACTATTGCCATGGCAATTATTCCCACTACAACCCCAATTCCTATGAATGTAGGCCACTGCCGCCCAAGCAATTCCTCAATCAGGTTTTTTGGCTCGGGTTTTGGCGGCATTTCCCCATTTTTGAAAACCGCGAGGGAATTATCCTCCCCAATATCAATCCTGTAAATCTCCGGGGGCTTTGCGCCTATTTTAACGTAGAGTGTTCCTGGGACAAAATCCTTGAAAGAATAGGAAAATGTTTGCCTTCTTTTCCCGGGAATCGTCTCCTCATACTCTGTAAACGCCCCTGAATAATTCAGTTCAATTGGAATCCTGCCCTCATTCAGGCCACTGTTATAGAATGTAATCTTAATGGTTAAGCCCTCAGCGTCAATAGTAGGAACAACACTCTCAATCTCCATTAATGCCTCCACCTGCTCCCCAGCATAATAGGGATAAACATCAATGCCCCCTGAAAAATTCTGGTCCATTCCCTGCAAACTGAAGGAATAGCGTTTCTTGAAACCATCATCCCCGTTTAGTGGGGCATAAATTTCCCAGGAAATTGTTTTGGTTTCCTGCGGTTTCAGCCAAACCAGCCTCTTTTCATCACCGAACTCAAAATCCTCGTGCATTGAGAGGCTTAAAGGATAGATAATGTGTTTTTCTGTTTTGTTTTCAATAACTGCATTGATGTCAAAGAGCTGGTTCAGGTAAAGGAAATCAGGCGCAGAAACTTCCATAGAGGTAATCCCCTCAAAGAATTCAACCGAATTTATCTCGACCTCCGGCTCCAGGAGCTGGGTTGAGACAGTTATCGGCCTTCTGCTTCTCAGGGTAACAATCAGGTTTACCATTGCATTTGCATCGGCCTCTTTTGCGAGTGAAATATGGGTTCCATCAAGATAGCCAGATTCCCCATATGTGGAATCAACCCCGGCCCAAGTATCTCCTGCCAGTGCCTCAATCCAGCCATGGTTGCCGAATTTCTCCCCGTCAAAACTAATTCCTGAGACATATCTTGCAGGAATTCCCTTAATCCTCAGGAACGCCCCGCTGAGATTTGCGAATTCATCACAAACCCCTTTCCTGCTTAGATAGGTTTCTTTCGCACTCCATGTCCCCCCATAGTAATCATAATCATATTCGATGTTCCTGTTTACCCATTCAGCAATATCTCGCATCGCCAGAATTCCTGATTCAGATGCAAATTCCAGCTCTGCCTTTTGAATAAGCTCTGAGTCATTGGATTCAATATTTTCGGTATTCCAGATGAATTTCTGCAGGGCGGGAGTAATCTTGACAGGGAGGCTGAAATCCCCCACCATTCCTGGCAAGGATTCAGTAACTATGTCGGCATTTATCTCAACCGTAAAGTCCCTGCTGTTTTTGAATCTCTGCAAATCGCTCACATCAAATGAGGCATACTTGTTACCGTTGTCAATCTCATACCTTGGCCTGAAAACCTCATCGCCAATAAGCAGTTTCTCATCAATACCGGTTATCTTGTGGTCCAATGTGTCTGAAAAGGTGAGCATGCTCACAATCATTAAGTCACCATCGCCAATATTGCCCTCAATAGTCCCTGTGGCACGCAATTTCACGGAAACATCAAGGGATTTTACTTTGTTAGGCGCAAATGCATTTGTGTTTGCTGAAAGTGCCAGAAGCAAAATCAGGATAATGGCAATTGATTTCTTCATTTTGACACGCCTTTCTTGAGTAAAGCCCTCATCCATGTCCTAAGGTTACTTCCCAAAAAGCCAAGCACAAGGAGTATGGCGATCTGAATTATCAGGACAGATACTGATGCAATTGACCCCATAAACACATACAAAAGTGCAGGAATAGCGCCGAAAAGTATTGAAAATACAATCCTGCCCCCGAACCTCAAGATTCTCAATGGCATGTTTTTCATGTCCGTTACTGCGGGAATGAAATAACTTGTTTCAATAAATGCAAGGACTGTAATTAGTATATACGCCATTATGAAAAGCAGAACAAAGAGCATATTTTGCCTAACCAGATCCTCATCCAGGATAATTATTGCCTGGTTTGGCAGCACGAAAACAGTTTCAGATTCCTTGCGCCCGCGGAACGTTTTCTCCAGAGTATATTTCCCTACATGGACATTAATCAGTATCTGGCCGGTCTCCCTCACCTGGAATGCTAATTCCCCCTTTTCATCTGATTCCATTTCCTGTTTCTTTCCTGATGCATAAATAACTTTGGCCCTGAAAGGGACGGTTTTGCCGCTTTTTTCGTTAAACAAAACAATGTGCTGGTCATCGCCGATTTTAACAGTTGAGCTGTAGTCGATACGCCAGTTGTTGCTCTGTGCATCCAATGGGTCTGTTCCTTCCTCAACCTCATCATAATCATTTACCAAATCCCCGTCAGTATCCGCAAGATAGAGGTCAGTCCCTGCCTGTAACTCGTCCCAATCGCTTAAGCCATCTCCGTCACTGTCCAGCTGTCTCAGCATTTCCTCATCCAACTTATCTGTTGCAATGCACCTGCCACCAACACAATGGGTGCCTTTATTGCACACTTTAATGGCTTTTTCCTTGTCATTGCAGTCCCTGTCCTTTGGAACCCCGTCGCCGTCCTCATCGTTTGGATCCTTTTCTCCACCCCCTCCTGGTGAGCCTGAATACTGTTCTGGTGGCCTGCAGCCAGGTATTGGTGTGTGTTGGCAGTATGCTGCTGGCAATCCCTGGTTGAAGCATTCATCTATTGTACAATCGCTGCTATCAGCACAGCTCCCCGCACTAAAGCATGCGGGGCTTATGCAGGTTCCAGTGCTGCAAACTTCCAGAACACCACACGTAACATCACCTGGGCAGGTTGAGCAATCCTCTCCGGAATCAACAGAACCATTGCCGCAGTTTGCCGCACAATCAGGGTCCTCACCCGAGGTACATCCTGACGGGCATGCACCATCGTCATCACCACAAATAGCGGCAACATTTTCGCACAATGCCGCACAGCTCGAGGGGTTTAAACAGGTATCAATTGTTGCCGGATTTCCATCATCACATGCGGCATCATCCCCGCAAGGGATTCTATGCACAGCAGAACAGCAGAAACCATCCACATATGCGGTTCCCCCACAATCACATCTTGAGCTAATTTCCCCATCAGGACATATGGCGCAGGCAAGATCCCCATCAGCACAATCCTGGTCAATCCCATCCAGGCAAATTTCAGTTGTTGGCTCAATCGAACCAGAGCACTCCCCCCATAATCCGGCATTGCATGTTTCTGTTCCGGCAATGCATGCACCAACATCAGTCCCACAAATCCTGGTAACTTCATTATCTATAGTTTCGTCACAGTCATTATCGAGATTGTCACAGATTTCATCAATCGGGCTAACACTCCCTTCGCATGGCCCCCAGACAGCACTTGAACAGGTCTGGATTCCGGTGCTGCATTCTCCAAGATCACTCCCGCAGGTTCTGGTGGTGCCGTTAACACAGCTGCAGCCCTCATCAGTTATCCCGTCACAGTCATTGTCCAGGTTGTCGCAGTAGGCCGGTGAGGTTTCATCTAGGGCATAATCCGAGCCATAATCACACGGGCTCCAGCCAGTTGTGCCCTGGCACACCCTGTCTGAGCTTGCCCCGACACACACTCCCTGGTTCAATGGGCAACTTGGCGGTGTCAGGCTTTCATCTGTAGAACCATCACAGTCATTGTCCAAACCATCGCAGGTTTCGGTTGAAGGCAAAATCTGCCCGATGCAGTTTGACCACTGGCCAGAAACGCAGATTCTTTCTCCTTGCTCACAAACCCCGACATCGCTTCCGCACGCCTGCCTCGTGCCGTTAACACAGCTGCAGCCCTCATCAGTTATCCCGTCACAGTCATTGTCCAGGTTGTCGCAGTAGGCTGTTGTCTCAATCGCCACATAACTTGCCCCGTAATTTGTTGCCGTGCATGTCAGCCATCCCTGCGAGCCACCGCAGGTTCTTGTTGCCCCGGCACAAACCCCCTGAATAAGCGAGCAGGAAGGCGCAATAAGTCCCTCATCAATGGAAGCATCACAGTCATTGTCCAAACCATCGCAGATTTCTGTTGAGGGCAGAATTGCCGAGCACGAGCCCCAGCTTCCCTGGATGCAGGTCCTTGTTCCCATTGCGCATTGCCCGACATCAGTGACTCCGCAGGCTTGCGAGATCCCGGTGATGCATTCACATTCCTCATCAACAGAGCCGTCACAGTCATTGTCCAGGTTGTCGCAGTATAAATTGGTCTCAACAGCAACATAACTTGCCCCGTAATTTGTTGCCGTACATGTCAGCCAGCCGCTTGTGCCCCCGCAGGTCCTTATTGAGCCGGCACAAACCCCCTGTTGTCTGGAACAAAAAGGCGCAGTAAGTCCCTCATCAGTAGAAGCATCACAGTCATTGTCCAAACCATCGCAGATTTCGGTTAATGGGGGAATCTCCCCTATACATTCCGTGCCCCAGTCCCCATCTTCACACAAATAGTATCCCGCCTGGCACAGGCCGGCATCTGTTCCACAAATATCTGTTGTTCCATCAATGCAATTACATCCGGGGTCTGTGATATTGTCACAATTGTTGTCAATCCCGTCACAAACTTCGGTAGCCCCAGGGTTTATTCCAACCCCTGTTATTGGGGTATCGTCGCAGTCTGCTGAGGAAAATGAGCATATTGCTGAAGCAGGAAAACCATAACCATCCCCGTCGTTATCATAACAAATCTCTGTTGACACAGAGCCGCCGATTACTGTCACTGAAATCCGCTGTGAATTGGGGTCGCCCACAATCACATTTAAGAAGCTCAAGGCGCTTGTCCCTGGCGTATCTGCGTAGAACCTGATGGTTGCAAGCACACCATTGCCCGTAACACCGTTAGGAATATTCCTTGTGCATGAAATTTTACCGATAGAGCCTGTCCCCATTACCCACTGGCTTGAGGAATTGCAGTACTGCTCCCCGGCAGTTCTGGATCCCAAAACAGTGTCGGAAAAAGTTATGCTCTGAAAGTTGAGCCTTGAATCATTGTAAAGTAAATCAAACTGATAGCCATAAATGTTTGGGACATTATCAACCCTTATATTAACATTAAAGCTATTCCCTACTTCAATGGTTTGTGTTTGCGGGGAAATTGAAAAAGTGGGGGTTCCCTGGAAAATAAGCGTAAAGAAGCCCTGGTTTAAGCCCGGGGAAACAGAGATGAGAAGAATAAAAATTGCCAAAATAGCCGCTAAAAAAACCGCGAAATAAGTAAGTTTTGAATAACTCTCCGGCATGTCATAGCCCACACTTTATTTTTTGATTACTAAAAAATATGCAGCTGCTGCAACAATAATCAGAACCACGACAACAATAACTACAAGGGTTAAATCAAGGCCTGCTCCGCCGGTTCCGGTATTGGTAGGGTTAACAGTTGGGGTGGACTGTACTGCATTAGGATTCCCAAGCTTCACGCCGCTTACCGATAAGCCCTTGTCCCCGTCACCAATTTCCTTGAAATTAATTTTAAGCAAAATTCCGTCACCGTTTACTCCTGGAACTTTACCGGTTTTTGTGACCACAAAATTTTTCAGAAGACCAGGGGTATCGGTGTTGGCTGTTTTGAAATAGACTCCTGCAGAATCTCCTCCTGAAATAAGTCCACCTTCTTCCGCATTCACAAATTCAAGTGCAGCGGAATTGTAATTAACATTCAGTTGGAAACCATAAAGATCTTCAGCTCCTGAAACAGAAATTGTAAGTACCCCATTTGAATAGTCCGAACTTACCTCAGACGCAGAAACTGCCGAAAGCAGGAAAAAAATCGAAACAATAATCAAAAGTCTTTTCATCATATCACCTAGGTATAGTTATTTGCTACAAGTATCACATCACTAATATCAACAACACCATCACAATTGGCGTCCCCTGTTGCGTCATAATAAGCCAAATCCCCCCTGGTAGCTGCCATAATCAAATCCAAAACATTAACTTCCCCGTCGCCTGTCAAGTCATTTGTCTCAACACAGGCTGCTGTGCATGTCCCTGCCTGGCATGTCCCGGTGCAGCAGTATTCCCCCGAACTGCAAGTATCTGATCCGCAGCTGCAGGACACTGTTGCCTGTGCCTGGTCAGTACAAGTTGGAAGGGTACAAGACGAAGTCTGATATCCTGCGGCACAGCAGTAGCCGCTTGTATAAGTAGAACCATTACAAACACATTCCGCGGTAATTTGCGTCCCTATTGTACAGGCCGGAGTTCCGGAAGGGGTTATTGTCACCCTGTAGGTGTCAGCTGCCCCGTATGCGATAATAGATATTAATAAAATCCCGACAATAAATTTTCTAAACATCATAATTCTATACATCTTTCTCATTTATATAATTATCTATTACCTCCGGAATTTTAGCCAAAAAATGCCCAAGAAAAACTTTAAATACAAGGTAATCCTATTTGTTTAGGTGATTTTGTTGAGAAGAATAATGTTTTTCAGAGTTGCGGGAAAGAATGTCCATCTCCCCAGGCTTATAGGCGCATTTATTTTGGTTGCGGCTGTGCTTATGTTTGTTAAGGCAAGTGCAGTAATGATTGAGTCCTGGGACACAATGAAATTTATAAATGAGGATTGCCTCTCAACGGCGGACAAGTATTCCTTTGATGACTGCGGCAATATTGCGGCCTCAATGGAGGTAACTCTCAGGCCTGACCAGGCAGAATTAACGCAAAAACAGATATGGAGCGCGTTGCTCGGCCCTATTGCGTCAATGTTCTTTTGGGTAGCTATTCTTGCCCTTGGCCTGGTTATCTACAAAACCGGGGAATTGGTAATACCTATAGAGGAAACCGTGAAGGAAATTCCTGAAAAAAAGAAGAAAAAAGGGTAAGATTAAGCGGCAATTGTAATTGCCTTTACCTTACCATTTTCAACTTTTGCCCTTTTCATCCCAACAAGGTATTCTACCTTATTTTTGTCGGCAGCTTCGATAAGCCTTTTGGTTATTATGCCGTCGAACACAACTGAATTTACTCCCTTGGCTTCGCCCAGGGCCTTTACCAAGCTCCTTACAGGCACCTCTTTCAGTTCCTTCATCTTCTTGTCAAAGAGCTTTGCCTTGAGTTTGCCGTTTACGGTTTTCAGTATTGGCGAAAACATTTCCCGTTCCTCAATGCTTGGTTTCAGTTCCTTGAACTTCTCGCCAACCTCATCCTCAAAAGGATTCCTGCCCCCAAATGCAGAGCCTTCTTGAGAATCACTAAATGCCGGCACTCTTGGAGCGCGTCTCTCAAATGGCGGCCTTAAAGCGCTTCTTCCAAATGGTGCTCTTGGGCCGCTATCCCTGAAACCAGAGTAGGGTCTGCTGTCCCTTGGTCCGGAATATGGCGTCCTATCTCCTGAATCGGAGTATGGTCTGCTATCCCTAGATCCTGAGTATGGCCTACTATCTCCAGAGCCAGAGTATGGCGCCCTTGTGCCAGGAGTTCTCGGACGAGAGTAACTTCTTTCGCCGTAAGGCCTTTCCACTCTCTTGTAATCAGATCTCATTGGTTTAGAATCTTTTCTCCTCAGCGAAAGAATTATTTCCTTCCTGGTTAGTTCTTCAACCTCTTTTCCGTCAGGGGCTACAGCAACAAAATCAACCTTTACCATCTGCTGAAGTTTCCTTGCGTTTAATTCTCCCCCTCTGTCACCGTCAACAAATGCGGTGACTTCCTTGCCTTTGCAAAGCTTCACAATGTCCTGGGAAATGTTGGAACCGTTCATCCCAACAACATTGTTTATGTTATTCTTGAGAAGGTTAAGTACATCAGCCCTTCCCTCAACAATAATCAGTTCCTGCTGCCTCTCAATATCAGGCCCGCAAGGAATCTTGTCTTTGCCATAGCTTCTTATGTCTGCCGCGCGCGCATTCTCCCTGACAGATTCTGCCATTTGAGTACTGTCCGGCATCTGCGTTGACATTAAATTCTTCAGCAAATCCTTTGCCCTTAGGGCAATTGCATCCCTCTTTGCGGAACGTACGTCGTCCAAACCTTTAATTTCAAATTTAGCTGCGCAAGGCCCGACCTTATCCACGGTTTCAATAGTTGCCGCCAGCATGCTGGTCTCTGCCATGTCCATGGAACTTGGGACTGTAAGTGTTCCCTTGGTTTTTCCCATCGCGGATTTGGTCGTAATTTCAATCCTTCCAATTTTACCATTTCTTTGGAGTTCCTTAAGGTCCATCTCTTCACCGAGAAGGCCTTCACTCTGCCCAAAAATCGCGCCAATAATATCTGGCTTGTCAACTATCCCGTCAATTTCAAAATCTTCTGTAATTAAGTATTTGGCGGTATTTACATATGTTTTTGCCATTCAAAACCACTTCCTGCATTTCTTAGAATCAGAGCCTGCTCAAGAGGCCAAGTTTTTCCAGGATTTCTTTTTTGGTTAGTTTTACCAAAACTTTTTTGTGCCTGCTCTTTTCGCCTGAAACAATTCTTGTTTCGGCCTTGAACAGTTTTTTGAGTTCTTTCTGAACTTCCTTATTGGCCCTTCCTTCGAGGGCCTTTTCCCGGCACCGGATTTTCAGTTCCTGGCTCCATTCATCTGTTCCGGAAATTTCAAATTTCCCGGAGTTTGGAACCACTGAAATGCTTAAAACAGTGCCGTCCTCAATTTCCTTTAATTTTGGTTTAATCATGAACTTTAAATTCAAAATAAATCCTTTTAAACCTGTAAACCTGTTAAAAAAGCATTAAAATGCTCTAATTCTATACATAATAACCGCCGCAAAGGTATATTAATATAACCCTTTAAACAGGATTTTCATTGGGTATCGGAATGGCGAATTATAATAAGGGGGCAAATGCAGAAAGGGAATTAATTCACAAATTATGGGATAAGGGCTTTGCAGTTACCAGAACTGCCGGAAGTGGCTCCACACCCCTTCCTGCGCCTGATTTGGTTGCCTTGGGAAAAACCAAAAAACTCGCCTTTGAATGCAAGGCATGGAAATCCTCTTACCTCTCATTAGATATTGCCCAAATGGAGGAGCAAATGGAATGGTGCGAAAGGGGGGATGCTGAACTCTACATCGCCTGGAAAGTGCCCAGAGAAGGATGGCTATTTCTGCACCCTAAACACTTCAACAAAACTCCGAAATTCTATTATATTTCCCGCAAAACCGCAGACAAAAATGCGGTGAAATTAGAGGTAATTTTGGGGCAGCAGGCGACGCTGAAATAGGTTGGGAAAAACCTTAATAAAGCTCCAGCACATAATACTAATGGAGAGGGAAAAATGATCGAATTGGAAGTTATAATTAACGAAATTAACAGGCTTTATGAGAATGAGAAGGGCTTAAGGAACAGAATCCACCTTGAGCAGTCGCTTGACGCCCTCAAGAAATATGAGCAATTAAGGCAGATTTAAACTATTTTTTCCTTGCAACAAGGATGATGAAACCAAGTTTGGCTACATCCTGCCTTTGAGGATATTTTTCAGCATTATGGTGTGGTGTTAAATGTTCGATCTCGAATCCATTTTTATTATCTAGAAATTCTATGAGCTCAGAATTCTCTTTCACGCCCCTTTCAGAAAACCGCTCACTAATTCCCCGCCCAGGTTTATTCAGGATTATAATTCTTCCTCCTGGTTTGAGATATTTTGAGAGACTAGAAACAACTGTCCTAAAATCAATATAATTAAGAATATCTGAAAAAAGTATGGAATCAACAGGAGCAGCTTTTTTCTTTGGATCCAAACCCAAAAACTCGGCTATAAGAGCCATTCGTTTCTTTTGGTCAGGTGAATCAAGCTCAAGCCGTTCAATATCTGCCTGAATCTCCATTATTTCTTCCGACAGCTTTCGAGAACTGGGTGCAGCTACATCAACCCGAATTATTTTCTTCCCTTTAGTAGGATAATAAATTACACTTTTGGGATTCTCGGATTTTCCCCTTTCGAGTGCAGCACTTCCAACGTCAATAATAACTTTCCCTAGGCGATTGCAGGAATCCAATTT
The DNA here is from genome assembly GCA_043816965.1 of Candidatus Iainarchaeum sp. Lineage (GTDB taxonomy): Archaea > Iainarchaeota > Iainarchaeia > Iainarchaeales > JAFCCJ01 > JAFCCJ01. The sequence goes on from JBDRHK010000022.1 coordinate 13,990, forward strand.
TTTTAGAAACGGAATAATGTCATATTTTGTAAAAAAAGAATCATGTTCATTTCGAAAATCAGGCCCCCAAATTTTTCTTCTATTCCGATGGGCAATAACTTTTTTCCTCCTTAAGATAGCCTGTTTCATCCTTTCATTATTACCCTTCTTTTTGAGCATAGAAAGAGTAAATAACTAAAAAATTAAATATTGGACCATTCAAATAACAGTCGCCACAAACAGGAAAGTGACGCCAATAAACGCCACCAACACCATCATTATTACAGAATCGATTGCAATTTCGCCTGAAAATGTGGTGAAGAAAAAGTAAAAGTCAAGAAGGCAGAATGCCAGCCCGAGAACAAGGAGAGTGTAGCTTGCAATCTTGTTCCTCTGCCCGATTCCCTTCAGCTTAACCTCATCCATATCTGCCTGAGTCTGCCCAACGGCCTCGCCCAGTTCATTAAGCTTTCCCCTGACCCTGTCACTTAGTTCCGCCACCCTTCTCACAGTATCGTTTATCTGGTCCTGGAAGGTCTGGCTTTGGCCAGTTATGTCGCGCTCATATTTTTTGACATCCTCCATTATTGCGGACTCAATTAAATCCTTGCTTTTCATTGCCTGGCTCCTTGCCTCGGTTTCAATGAATTTCTGGAGGTTTATTTTCTCCTTTCCCAGGTCTTCAGTAACAATCTTGGAAATCTCATTCTTAAGCAGGGCAAAGGTATCTGCCTGCCCCAATAAAAGCAGCCTTTTCGCCTTTGCAGGCTCAACACCCAAATCCGTAAGGCTGTGGATTATCTCCTGCTCATCGGCACCCTCAGAGACCATCTTCTGGATTATTTCAATAATGCTTGTTTCAGTCTTAGCCATTACTCTATTACCTCGATAGTTATAGGAGTAAGATTATCCTCGAATAATTCATTAAAATGTTGAACCTTCACATTAAAATAAATTGTGGTTGCCCCTATCTGCGTAGGAGTTAGGGTATAAATGATATTTTCACAATCCTCCGCCTTTAAGTCAATCACATCTATCCTGTCCCTTTCAAGGAAATATGCTTCAGAATGGCTTTCAGTGACCGTAATGTTGTTGAGGTCTATGGACCTGTTGCAAAGGCTGAGGCTCATGGTAAAATTTCTGCCGACAAATGCCCTGTCAGGTGAACTTAATGTGGGCTCAAAATCAATTTCTTTTCCCTGCACCCCAAAAGCCCTTGACACTGTTTGGTGAAAAGGGGCATCAAGAATCACCTTGATGTTTTTAACGCCAATAGGTGGAAAATAATTCACATAGAAATTCCCATCCGGCTTAAGGACCGCTATTTTATCCAGCTCCTTCACAACTCCCTTTTCCTCAACCTTTATTGAAATATCCTTTATAATGTGCAGGGATTGGTTTTCAACATATATCCTGTATGACTGTTCTGCCTCATTGTATTTGAGGCCGGCCTCCATGCCAAAATTCCCAAACAGCAGATATAACAGGAAAATTCCGAAGATAACATAGATTACCATAAAGATTGTGAAAATCCTTTTCTTTGCCTGAGGAATCATAATATCCGCCACAAATTATTGTTTTCATACTATTTAAATCTTCAATTTTCCCTTTTGCCAGTCGTTAAGGAAAAGCCTTGCCGCAACCTCGGAATCCGGAATTCCTCCCCTAAGGAGCCTTTTCTTTTTCACAGCAATTCCCTCAAGAACTTCCTCTGCAGTAACACCTTCCACGCCATAAAATTCCTTAAGAACTTCCGGATTCTCGTGCAGGATAAACCTAAGCACATATTCCGCAGCCCCAACCACATTCTTGAGCTGGTTTGCATTTCTTGAGCCAATCAATGTTAGTTTCCTTTCATCAACCTCATCATAAGGAATAACCCCCGGAGAATCCATGAGCATAATTTTTTCGCTTATTTTAACCATCTGTTCCCCCTTTGTAAAGCCCGCGCTGCTTGAGGTTTTCGCCGCCTTCTTTCCCTTTAGATAATTTATCACACTGCTTTTTCCTGTGTTTGGGTAGCCAACAACACCGACCTTGACCTTCCCACTCCCGCTTTTCTTCCCTATAAATTCCCTAAGCTTCCCGCTCCCGATTCTTTCCTTTGTGGAAACAAAAACACAGGGAAACTCTTTAGAAATTTCCTTCTTCAATTTCCCAGCCCTTGCAACAGAAACAAGGTCGCTCTTGTTCAGCACAATCACCAGTTCCTTTCCTGCGCCCCTGACCATTTGCTCCAGCTGCCTGTTCCTGGTTTCCTCAGGAAACCTTGCGTCAACAATTTCCAGAATCAGGTTGGAGTTTCCGATAATGCCCCTCACCCTCTGCCAAAACCCCTTTTTCATAAACTCACCTTAAAAAAATTCCTCAGCAGTGTGAATCCAATCTTCCCCAGATAAAGCCCGCCAAGAATCAAAGCAGCAAAAATCCCCAAAATCCCGAAGGGATTGTATTCAGTCAGCAAATCAGGAACCAAAAGTATTTCCTGAAAGCTGACAAACATCCCCAGCAACAAAAACCCAAACAGGAATATCGCTGCAGCAACCAAAACATAAAGGAATTTATTAATCCATTCCAGATTCATCTAAATCAGATAGATAAGGGAATAAGGGAATTTAAGGGTTTGTAAAACCTATTTCTTATTTTTTTTCTTTGGTTTTTTTCTTCGGTTTTTCCAGGCAATTCCTCCGCCTGCGCCAAACCCTATAAGCCCGCCAGGTTTAACTCCCGTTGGCCAAGTTTCTTTAGCGCCCCTCTTTGCCGCCCCTCCTGCTTTTTTTTTCAATCCTGCCCTGAGTTCGGCTTTTTGAGCCTGTAATTTTTTTACTTGTTCCAAGGTTCTTGCCCTAACATCATGAAGATTATCAGCAGCTTTGGGATCAGGCCCAAAAGGAGTCCTTCCTCTGAGTTTTGTTTCTTCTCTTAAAGATGTATCTGCAAATCTTTGTTTTTCACGAATATCTTGAGATCTTGAACTGATTTCCACTCTTGTTTGGCGAACTACTCTTCCGCCTTCCAGTGCAGCTCCTTTTGCTCCTGCAATACCTGCACCTATTGCGGCACCTGCAATTGTTACACCCGTAATCGTAAGTGCTGCCTTTGTTTTTGGTCCAAATCTACTCTTCTTCTTTGTAGACATCCCTGCCGGTTTTCTTGCCATTCAATCACACCCCGTAAATGTAATATATTACTTAAGTGCGCCCTGATATATAAATTTAATCAAATCACAATAATTTCAATTCCGAGGTAAATTTGTCGATTTCAGGCTCAGGAGCTGGCCCGACACCAACACATGTCGCCTCTCCAGGGGCAATCTGCGTCCTCCCCGCATCCTTAATCAGCGCAGCAGGAAACAGCTTTTTCAGCTTCTCAAACCATTCAAATAATTCCTTTTTACTGGAAACTTTAAGAACAACTTTCTCCTGGCCGGAATTCCTCCATTCCTCAACCCAGCCAGGCTCCTTTTTCAGGGCCTTCTCCAAAGCTGAAACAGAGGCATGCGCAACCTGTGCCGAAGTTTTACCAGGGCTCATCTTCAAATCAGTCCTTACTATAATAATCTGCTTGAAATCCATAGAAATTAATTAGTTGCAGGAACTATTTAAGCGTTTTCCGACGGGATAATTGTCGGAGTTTCCAATTCTTTCCGAATAATCGGGGTTTCAACTTTTTCATGAATTATAGGGATATCCTCGATCTGGCTTGGGGCCGGCTCCTTAACTTTCACAGGGCCAAAACCCTTGAACTTCAGTTTCTTCGTAATTCCCTTATCGCCCCACAAAAAGGTAAAGCTAACCGCCTCTCCCAAATTGACCCAAATCTGCTTATTCTGGGGGTGCTCATAATTTTTCAAAGTGAACTGGTGATGGTATTGGATTAGTGCCCTGTTGCCAGCAATCTTTATCAACCTAAAAACATCCCCATCCAAAGTGCTCAATGAATCAAAGGACTGGTTTTCATTCACGCCAAATTCCCGTCGTTCGGATTTTTTGCCAAATGGCGGCCTCCAATCAGAGACAATATTATGAACCTCAAAAAGTGCTTCCATCAAAAAGATAAGCCTTAGATGTATTTAAATCTTTCCAAGTGCGAAGGTAATAATCGTTGTTGCCCCCTGCGGAAGGATGACAGCCGATGCCTGAAACCGACAGATAAATTTATATCTACTCATGGGCCAATCCATTTATGTTCCGGAATAAAATTGTCGAAATTGGTTCGAAAATGAGGAGGCGCCGTGGCGATAAGCGTTCAGCAGCCGGCAAGATCCGGGCAGGTGAATTGGACATAAAAGAAATGACCGGGCGGAATGTTATCCCCTCGAGAAAAGCCCGGGAGGAGCTGATGGTGCATCTTGAAGAAAAGCTAAAATATGAGAATTTTTTCGAGAGCCTCCCACTAACCACCTCGCTAAATGTAAAAAAATTTGAATTTAACGGGATTCCGATTGCAATAAAAAATACCGAAAACAAGAATTATCAAGGTGCCAACCACAGGGAATTTAAGGCCGCATTCATAGAATACCGCAGGGCGCTCAAGGAAGGAACCTTAAGTGCAAAGCACCACATACTCCTCTCCCCGGTTGTTTACGGCAAGATTGGGCCATATCTAATTATGGAGTATGTGGAAGATAAGTACCCGTTATCCTCCCCCGAACTTTCAAAATACTGGAAAGCCGACGGGGAAATCACCTCGAATTTTATGAAGTTGCTTTCCGATAAAAAAATAAATGCCGCGCCCCAGATGCTTCACCTGATGACTTTGAAAAACACAAACCCAAAAAACCCACGGAAAGGTAAATGGGTGGGCTTCCATCCTTATGATTATGAATGATTTCTCCCGTAAACCCGGCCCTTAGGTTCTCCGTGAGGGATAGCAGTTCCGCACCGGAAACCCGCTCCCGAAATGATTTAAGAACCGGTTAAATCCAATTCACCTATGAAACTGATTTATCTGGATACGAACATATGGATTGATTTTTGGGAGAACAGAAGCGATGGCTTAAGGCCATTGGGGGAGTTTGCTTTCAATGTTCTGAAAAGGGCATATAACTGTGAATTCAAAGTAGTTGTCTCATCAATACTTATGGCTGAATTGAAATTTAATTATGGGGCGGAAACAGTAATGGAAATGCTAAAGGATCTCCGAAGAAGCAAAAAACACATTTACATTTATGCTGATAAAGAACACAATAAATCCGCATTAGAGTATTCCAAAAAAACAGGAATTGGTTTCAATGATTGCCTGCACGCAGTACTTGCCAAAGCAAGGGGATGTGATTGTCTCGTTACACAAAATATGAAGCATTTTGAGAGATTAGAGTTCCTCATCAAACCCAAATTCCCTGGTGATCTCTAGGGCCCTTTCCGGGGTATGTTCTCTTGCAATTATTTCCCTGTCTGCCTGGGTCAATCCTTTCCCCTTCCCTTTCAACGCGCTCAATTGTTTTGGGAGGTTTGCAATAGCAACCCGTCTATAGTACTCCAGTATGACTCTTCTTGTCCCTTCCCTAATAAGCTCTGCCTGATTGGAAAACCAGCCGGATTTAACCACTTCATTTACCTCTTTCTTCAGCTGCTTTCCTAAACGCACATGAACTAATGTATCCGCCATATTATGCACTATATCTAAAGAGTATATAAATGATACTGTTGAAATTTGCCTAAAAAGGAGTTGTGTGAAGGCAGACAATATTTGGCGAACGAAGTGAGCCATGTCTCCCCGAAGAGGAGGCAGTCGTGTACACGGAGACAGCCGTTTCGCACCGGAAACCCGCCCCCGAAATCATTTATAAATGACTTTGCATTTTCCTATTTCTATGAAACTTGATTCTGTGATAAAAGAGGCAGTGGAATTCATTAATTCCGGGGAGAAGAACAAGAAATTAGTTGCCGAAAAACTCTCCCCTCTGAAAAACGCTAAAATGGGTGAATTTTCCAGCAATGACCTGCTTGAGGATAATTTCGTTTTTCCTGTTGAGAGAAAGCCATTGAATGCCCTGATTGCAGGAGTTGACTCCGGCTTTGTCGCGAAAAATTTAGCCTCATTGGATTTAGTTCTCATTCGTGCAGTGGGTGCGGTGTTCAATTACAAAGAGGGAAAAGTTACTGAAAGCAACTACCATCCAAACTATTTCCATTTTCCAATGCCACACCTTTCCAACAGCGCCCTGGAAAAGCATGAGGCTAATTGCTCAATGAGCCTAAAGAGGCTGATGGAGGAAATCAAATGCACGAAAGAAGTTATTGAGAAATTTTCCCCTGATTTCTGTTTCATCGATGGAAGTGTTGTTCCCCAGTATGCGGACAAGCCCCCCAAAGATTCAAAGGTCGTTAACCATTATGAAAAAATTCTCGCCGATTTCCAGGATTTATATTCGGTTGCGGAAAAAAACAATTGCTCCCTGATAGGGTGCGTTGAGGACAGCAGGGGAAGCAGGTTCAGGAGCATTGTGCAGGAGGAAATTCTTACGAAAAAAAATTTAATTGAAAAGGAAAAGCTGGAGAATATGTTTGACTCATCCATGCTGGATTATCTCCTCTCTGAAAGGGAAAGAACCTGCACATTCACCTACACAAAGTCTACTGGAAAGCACCCGATTTTGATGGATTTTGATGAAAAGTGGAGCAGTTCGATTTACGGCTTTTACCTGCGCCCATCCTCCTTTGACAGGGTTTTAAGGGTGGAATTTATTTATTCTGGAAAGGAGATTACTGATTACAGCAACAAAATCGCCTCAGTTGTTAACGAACTTTCCTGCATGCACAGGGAGTATGCATACCCGAGCATTCTCATCGAGGCAGACATGAGGGCAAAGCTAAAGCCAGAGGAAATCAATATTGTGTTCAATAAAATTATGGATAAGTTGGGGAAGAACATAAAACTCAGAATGAGAAGGGAGAAAAGGCCGTTTTAAGAGTTGAATTAGGTAAGATTTATATACTAAAAAGTAAGAAATATATGTGGTGATGTAAGATGTATGAAACCGTACTTTCCTCGAAAGGCCAGATTGTTCTCCCGGCGAAGATAAGAAAGGATGAGAAGTGGAAAAAAGGGGAAAAATTTGTTGTAAAAAGAACTCCCTTTGGGGTCATGATAATCAACATCCCCAAAAATCCCATTAAAGCCTTGAGGGGAATAGCAAAACATATGAATATTTCCGACAAAGAGATCAAAGAGATGAGGAAGAAAAATGAACAGCACGACATTGCAGAAAAAAATATTTGACACTTCTGCCCTTAAGAGGTTTCTAAGTGATGAAAAGGGCAGCGACGAAATGGCTAAAATGTTGGAGGATGGCTTAAAGAAAAATGAGAATCTTCTGGTAAGCACTTTAAGCGTATATGAACTAGCTCTGATAATGGGGCGGAGAAATGTTGAAGAGGCAGTGGTGGCAATTTCATTCATTGAAAAAATATGCAGATTCATTTCACCAAACACTGAAATTTCGCAGAATGCCGCCTTACTAAAAATCAAGCACCCTAAGGCCGATATTTCAATGGCCGACGCAATAATACTCCAGACAGGAATTAAAGAAAGAGCAGAAATAATAACTGCTGATAAGGAATGGAAAAAAATTGTGGAGGCTGATGTAAAAATTATTTGAGGGTGGCAGAATAGTTAATTAATTGTTTTGAGGTAAATATTTGGGTGATGGGATGAAGCCAGGTAGATTGGAAAAAAGAACCAAGAACCGTGAAGATCCCCGGTACGAAAAAACAAAATTCGGGAGAAAAAGCAACAGGTGATACTATGAAGATGTTTTGCCCGCAGTGCGGAAGAAAGGAGATGGAACCGGATTACGCAGGCAAGGGCATGCAGTTCACATGCGCAAAGTGCGGTTATACAGGCCCGGCAATGCAGGGTGATGTTTAATGGATGAAAAGGAAATGATTTTCAAGTTCTGTCCAAAGTGCGGGTCAAAAGAGCTTAAGACATGGGTTAATGCCCCTGACTCAATATCTGCCAAAATGGTCTGCAACTTTTGCAATACTATAAATCTGCCATTTGAGGGAACAGCAAAATTTATCTCAAAATTTAAAAAAAGGATTGAAAGTGAAAAAAAATGAGCAATAAGGAAATCGGAACAGTAGTTTCCACCCTGGACGGGCCATCCCCATCCTTTTTGGATTTTGTTGTCAACGAAGGGACAATCCACAGGGGCCAGTTTGTTGAGATGGATTACTCTGAGGGAACCATGATTGCACTGGTTCAGGATGTGATTAAAACAAACCGCTATTTTGAGAGGGCGGAAGCCGTTAAGGAATTCGAATCATCTGGGAGGAAATTATTTGAGCAGTTCCCCACAACTGAGTGGGAGTATCTCCTTGCAAAAACCCGCCCAATGGGAGTTTACAGCAAGGGGATGATAAAGCGTTCCTCATTCCCTCCCTCGCCAGGAACAAGGGTAAGAATAGCATCAGCTGAAAACCTTAAAAAATTTCTCGGTTTTGATGAGGATGGCCTGCATTTGGGGGAAGTTGAATATCATTCACTTCCGGTGAAATTAAACATGACTAAATTACTTTCAAAACATCTTGCTGTTTTGGCAATGTCCGGAGCTGGAAAAAGCGTTGCAACCAGGGTGATGATGGAGGAACTCCTTACAAGGGAAAAGGAAAAGGGGCGAATGGCAATTGTCGTTATGGACACACACGGAGAATACACTTCTTTTGCAGAACCAGTAACCGATAAGGAGCACAAGGATTATTCCTCAAAGACAAAAGTCATAAAGGCAAGGGACATAAAAATCGGCGTGCCGAAACTCACAATAGGAATCCTTTCAGGAATGATTCCTGGTTTAAGTGCAGCGCAGAGGAGGGATCTGGGAAGGATTTTAGAAAGAATGAAAAAGGAAATGAAGGATGGATTGGGGCCATTTGATTTGGGCGCGCTGAGGACTGAGCTTGCAAAAGATTCTGAACTAAAAGACAATACAAGAAAGGCCCTTATGGGATGGATAGCTACCCTTGACCAATTAAAACTTTTCTCTAAAATAGATTCTCCCAGCATTTCTGATCTGATAAAACCCGGCCAATTGACAATTGTTGATTTAAGTGATTTAATCAACATGAAAAAGAAGCAGATGATTGTCAGTTACTTCGCCCAGAAACTTTTCTACGAAAGGAGAAACCACAAAATCCCGCCTTTTCTTTTGGTACTTGAGGAAGCCCACCAATTAGTTCCTGAAGGAACATCAAAAGAGGGCGCAATTTCGAGGCCGATAATTGAAACAATCGCAAGGGAGGGGAGAAAATTCAATGCCTCGCTTTGCCTGATTTCCCAGAGGCCGATTCAGCTTTCCACAACAGCTCTCTCCCAGTGCAACACACACTTAATATTGCGTGTAACTAATCCATATGATTTGGACCACATAGGAAAAGGTTCTGAAGGGTTAGACAGGAGAAGCTTGGACATGATAACTTCCCTCAGGGTGGGAGAGGGCCTGCTTGTGGGGGAAGCAGTTAATTATCCTGTTTTTTTCAAGGTGAGAAAGAACAATTCCCTGGAATCAAAGCATGAAATTCCCCTTGAAGAGGCCGCAATAAACTTTGAGAAAAAGAAAGAGGAAATCCGCGAAGAGGCAGAGGAATTTTTGTGAATCCAAACCAATATATAAAAGTTAGGATTTAAACAATAAGAGCCATATGAAAAAAATAGTTTTAATTGCAGTCTTCTTTCTGTTAATTTTTGTTTTGGCACAGATAGTAATTGCCTGTCAACCCTGTTCATCCCATCTGAATTTGGAAGAAGCTATTAATAGCTCTGATTTAATTATACTTGGGCAAAGAGCGGATTACAATGCTGAGGAATATTTTGATTGGGGGGGACCCGAAAATATAAACGTGGAAATCATAAATTTTCTAAAGGGCCATATCCAAGGCAAACAAATTACAGTTAATAGCTGGGATGGCATGTGCCCTTATGGAATAATTGTTGATGATGGCACCTATATTATGCTCTTAGAATTGGAAGACCATGAGTTTCCCTATGATGACCCTAATTTTCCTTTTTATGACCCCTACCAATATGATGCAGTTAATTCTGGCTGCGCACCAAATCAATTCTTAGTGGATGGAGAAATAGTTGCCCTTTATGATGAAAATATATCTTTTGATGATTTTTATGAAAGAACCGGTCTCGAAATAGGATGTTTTAATAATTGCCAACCCGGAGATGAAGAACCACCGCCAAAGGATGAAGAACCACCACAAGACAATAATTTTTATTATATTGTTGGATTATTGACCATTATTGTGGCCATAATCTTAATATCTATTTTAGTTGTAAAATATAAGAAAAAAATAAGTGGTTAGATAATCCAAACTTTTATTAATTCCCCTACTGATTTATTATAGAATGGTTGAAATAATGCTTCTTGGAACCGGGCTTCTGGCATTTATTGCCGGCCTTTTTGTACTTGTTTTCGGCAGCGATAAGCTTGTTGAGTCAGCCGTGAACATTGCAAAAATGCTGAGCATATCGACATTCATAATCGGCCTAACTTTAGTCGGAATAGGAACATCCCTCCCTGAACTTGCCTTTGCGATAATTGCAACCATGAATGACAGCGCAGGATTTGTTTTGGGGGATGTGATTGGCTCAAACATAGCAAATATTGGCCTTGTGCTTGCACTTGCAGTTTTGTATGGAGGAACAATAAAAATTAAGAGGCGAATCCTGAACATTGATGGCATAATCCTTCTCGGAATAACAGTTCTCTTTTTGCTCCTGATGATCGATGGGGCAATCTCCTTCTCAGATGCTTTGATACTGCTGCTTGTTTACCTCTTCTACCTGCTCTTCCTGTTTGAATCCCTTTCAAGCCTTATGAAGGTTCTCGATATAAGCAAGATGATGGGTGCCTTGTTCCATGTTGGGGGCAGCATATGGAACCTTCATACACTTTTCCAAATGAAGGAAAAGGGCCTTACTGTAAAAACATATGAAAACATTGTTGATGCAAAATTGGATGGTAAGGATGCAAAGGAGATGATTGAAAACAAGCGCAAGGGAAAGGATTTCATAACAATATTTCGTGAAATTCTTTTTGCCGAAATATTCAAAAATTTCGGGGTATTAATTGCCTCGATTTTCATAATATTCATTGGCGCACTTTTAATGGTTGAGGGGTCTGTGAGGCTTGCGACATTTTTTGGCGTCTCTGATGACCTGATAGGCCTGACAATTGTCGCAATAGGGACCTCCCTCCCTGAAATGGCGGTTTCATTTGCGGCAATCAAGAAAAAAACAGGCAATATACTGATTGGAAACATTTTGGGCAGCAACATATCAAACATACTCCTAATAATCGGGCTATCCGCAGTCATAAACCCGATAATAGTCCCCTCCTCAGTTATCATCCCCGCCATCATGATGCTGGTTATTACTGCCCTCTTATTGCAGGCCATTGTCAAGGAATATGATATTACTAAAAAAGAGGCATTGTTCCTGCTGGTATTTTACATAGTATTCGTTGTTTCCCTGCCTTTTATCACTTCTGTAGGATAGCACAGGAAATAACTCTAAAGGTAAATCCGCACCGGAAACCTACCCTCTCCTGAAATCCTATTTAAAGCCCTGAAACAATCCTTATGGTATGAAGACTCCCAATAGCATCTTCTGGCTAGCAACTGCAAGATATCTTCCTGAAAAAAGGGAAATGGTTGTTGAATTCTCCAATTCATTAAGCAAGGTTGTGGAGAGGTTCAAATTTTTCCCCTCCTTTTATGTTGAGGGAATTAACAGTGAAAGATTAAATGCCGCGATTAAAAAGGAAGAGCTGAAGCGGTTCCAGTTCCTTGAGGAAGGGGAAGGCTGGAAAGTTGTTGGGGCGACATTTACTGATTTACTTAATCTTTCTGATGAACTGCATAAAAAAGGGCTGACGCCATTGCTTCTTGGGCCGGAAAGGCAGTTCTTGCTTGAAAGGGAATGGAGCTATTTTGACTGCTTCAGTATTGAATCAGGAAATATAATTAAACTTTCAAATTTTCTGGTGCCCAACACCTCACTTAACTTTTTGCCGACAAATCTGGGCATGGCTTTGGAGGAGATTAATGGGGTAGGGGGGGAGGCTGCGGGAGGTTTTGCCAAAAGAATTGCGGTCTCCAATCTCCTCTCAATTCCTTTGGAACACGCAATTCCTGATGCAGTAAAGAATGCGGAGGCCTTTATCGAGAACATTTATTTCAGGAAAAACATTTCACTGCAAAAAGGAACACCCAATAACATAGCAACCAAACCAAAAGTGAAGGGAAGGTTTGAGGATGTTGCCGAACTGAATTTCTCAAAGCTATGGGGCATGCTCCTGACTTTTCCGTTTTTTAATCTGGGCGCTGAAACAATCAACTGCAAATGCTGCAAGCCAGAGAACCTAAGCGCGGCAAACCTTTTGCCCAATTCACTTGTAAGGGTAAAATTCAATTCCAATGGATTTTATTTCCAGTCCTGCAGCAACTCATGGGCAGAGGAGTTTCACGGCAAAAATCCGGGAAAAAGCGAAAGGATAAGCCACATGAAAGAGTGGTCGCTTGATTCAATTCCTGCCGGCCCGTTTTTCGAGGGCGATATTGAGCCAATTCCGCTGGCAGATTACAGGGAACTTTCGGAAAATGGAACACTTTCCCTACTCTCTGGAAATTATGCCCTGAAATGGTTCTGCAGGAAAAGGGAATCATCCCTCTCCATCGCAGTAAACGGCCTGAATAGGCAGCTTATTGCAGTAAAAACTGAAACTGAAAAAAAACAGAGGGAGCTTATAAGGCAGTCAAATCTCCTGGCATATCAGGAAATTACCTCAGAATCAAGGCAGATTTACCTTGGCTCCTATGCACTTTTAATAGGGGAAATAATTGAAAAAATCCCCGAACTTGCCGCTTCTAATTCTAGTCTGTTCTCAAGAGAGATGATTGAGGGCATTGAATGTATCAAGTCCTCAGTCCTTGGCAAATTCAGGGGGTTTGCAGCCATAAATGGCGTAAAATGCATCCCCCTGGATTCCAGCCGGGCATATATTGATTCAGACTCTGCGCTGAAATTTCTGGAGAATTTCTCGGAAAAATTCAGCATTCCCCGCCCTGAAATCCTTTCCCACAGGAAATACGTGTCCCTCAACATATAATTAGTTTTTTAATTCTTTGCATAGGGAACTTAATATCACATAATATCCTATTTTTGGTGTTTTTATGGATGTATTGACCAGATTCGAACGTACCCGCCTTATTAGCGCAAGGGCATTGCAGATATCCCTAGGCGCCCCTTTGATGATTAAGGAAGTAAAGGGTGCATCGATAAACGATTTGGCCAAAATGGAACTTGAGCTAAAGGCAATCCCACTTGCAATTCTTAGGGAATTCCCAAATGGCGATGTAAAGAGAGTAGAGGTTATGTAAATGGGCAAGGCAGTTCCTAGGAACATAAAGCAAAGAGCTAATCAATTGATTGAAGAATTCCCGGAGGAAACCACCTCTGATTTTGAGAAGAACAAGGCATTCATTAATTCAATGGAGATGCCATTTCCCAAGAAAACCCGCAATTTAATGGCTGGTTTCATAACAAGGCAGAAGAAGCAGAAAGCGTAACTATTTCAGCGGTTCAACAACCACTTGTGTTGCACCATCCTCATTTTTATCCCTCTCCAGAAAGTAAAGGCCTGAGGAGGATGCCCTCTCCATCTCTTTGTCATGGGTTATCACAAAAATCTGCTCAACTAATGTAGGAAGATGCTCCCTCAGTATTTCACTTAGTTTGGCAACGGTTTCAGCATCCAGATTATGGGTTGGCTCATCAAGAATCAGCCAGCTTAAATTCTGGGTCAGCACAAGTGAAATTGCAATTCTCAGGGTTATTGCTGCAGCACTCCTTTCCCCCCCGCTTAGGATTCCGTCAACTCTCACCCATTGTCCATTTCTGCCCCTGACCATGACCTCATAGCCCTTTTCATTGACAACCAGCTTTGCGCTTGAGAAATCACCATAGGGATAGAGCCTGGCCCAAATATCATCCATTGCGGCATTAATATTATCCACGAGCATTTCCCTCATATCCCCTTGAGTAGCTTTCAGCGCATTTATGAAGAATGAAATCTTCTCCCCGGCATCCCCCATTCCGGCAATTTCTATTTCAAGTTTTTTCATCTTATCCAAATCTTCCTTAAGCCTTGCCCCTGACTTCTCCAGCTCCTTTTGCATCTCCCTATTCGCGGAGATATCCCTTTCCATGGAACTTATTTTAACTTTCAGTTCCCCCAATCTCTCCCGCCCTTTTTTTAATTCATCTTCCTTAAATCCAAGTTTATCCAGGCTGGCTTTTGCCTTTTCCATTTCCTCCATAAGATTAGAAAGATGCTTTTTTTTCTCCCCAATCTCCTTTGCCCTTTCCAGCAGTTCCTCAAAATCATTCTTCTTTCCGGCAAGTTCTTCCAGATCCCTTTCCTTCTCCCTGATATTTTTCCCCAGTTCCCCCCTCTCTTTATCCAGGCGCGACTTTTTCCCCTCAGTTTCATTTAACATTGCGCTGAATTTTTTGTGTTCAGACCCAAACCCTAACTCAAGCTCTTTCCTGCCCTTAGCATCCAGCTCCCTTTTGCAGGTCGGGCACTTTCCCCTTATGGACTCTATTTCCCTTAAGGAGTCATCGGCATTCCTCAAATCACTCCTTATGCCGCCAATTTCGCCAACCAGTAAATCCATTTTCTTTTGCAACTCCTCTTCTTGCTCTCCAAGTTTCCCCTTGTCTTCCCTGAGGGATTTAATATTTTCAATTAATTCGCCCAATTCCTTTTGGATTTCCTGCGGAGTTTTCCCCCCAAGCCGTTTCTCAACATATTTCAGTGAATTCCCAATCTCCTCTTCCTTGCCCCTGGATTTCGAGAGAAGATCCCTGAAGAAAAGGGCCTCTTTCTCCCGCTCCTCAAGTTTCTTCACCGCACTTTCAATTGCATCCAGGGATTTCCTCTCCAAGATAATTTTGCCCTGCAGTTCCCCCTCCATCTTTTTCCTATCGCTAATTTTCCCCTCAAGTTCCCCCAGTTCTTTCCCAAGATTTTTCCCCTGGCTCTCCTTCAGCCATTTCCCCCTCTCCTCGGCAAGGACCCTGATTTTATTCTGCAAAGTCACTGCCCTTGCCCTGACATCCTCATACTTATTCAGCTGCAGCAAATCATCAAATTGCTCCTTCCTTTTTGCAGGATTAAGCCTCAAAAAATAGTCAATCTGGTTCTGCTCGGAATAAACCGCCCTTGAAAACAAATCAAAATTAACATCGGTGATTTCCTCAATTTTTTTCGTCACATCGGTTGTTTTCGGCCCGGCAATCAGCCGCCCCCCGGATTTCAACTTCCCCTCATTGATTCCTTTCCTGCGAATCACCCTCTCGACAGCATATTCCTTCCCGCCATATGCGAAGTCCAGTTCAATCCTGGCCTCATCCATCTCATTTGGCCTGTTCATAATCACCTCATCAAGTGTCAGCTGCCTGTTCTGGAGCGCGGGAAATGTCCCGAAAAGGGCAAAGCAAATGGCATCCATTACCGAAGTTTTGCCTGCACCAATTACCCCGACCAATACATTAGTTCCTTTCCCAAATTCGAGTTCGGTCTTTTTATGGGAACGGAAATTCTCAAGCAGAACTCTTTTAAGCATCTGATAATTAGGCCTGGAATTGTTTAAAGCCCTAATGCTTTCACAGAAAAATAGACATTCTAAAGAAGGGTCATTCCCTCTAATTCTGCCTCTTCAACAGACTCAAGGGAATTCAATTCAGCAGTAACTGCCTCGATTGCGCCCTCTTGCTTTTCCTCAACAAGGATTCCTGCCTTAATCATCTCAACCCCGAAACCAATCGGGTCCCTCTGGACATCCTTTACTTCGCCGGATTTAACGCCCCTAATCTCCTTCTCGCATTCCTCAAGCTTTTCCATGTCCTTAGCTTTAACCCTGTAAATCAGAAAGGTCTTCCCCATAGAACCACCAATTATGGCCCTTCAAAGCCGCAGCTGCATTGATAGGTCTTAGATGTCGACCTGCAATGGCCGCACCTTATGATAATTTCCTTATCGCATTTCGGGCACTTGAATTCCACATAATCGCCTGTTACTTCTTTATTGCAGGTAGTGCATATTTTCATTCTAATCCCCCAAAAATCATTTACAAAAGCTTAAAATAAGCAGTATTAAGTAATTCTATTGTAATAGCTTTAAAAAGCTTATATTGGGCCAATCTGCTAATTGTTCGCACCGGAAACCTACTCTCAAAACCATATACAAACAAATAAAATTTTATTATTCTATGGAAATTGAAATATCTCCTGATCTTGCCGAAATTTGTGGAATTCATGCAGGTGACGGGTATTTAAGAGACGACGGCAAAAGAAGGGAACTGGATATTAGCGGAGGAATTGAAGAGCAAGACTATTATAATAACCATGTTGTACCTTTGTTTGAGAGAGTTTTTAATATTAAAATCCAGCCAAGGTTCTTCCCACACAGAAATACCTATGGTTTTGTGATTAGAGATAGGGAAGTAATTAAATTCATGCATTCTCTGGGATTTCCTTATGGGAAAAAGACCTTGATGGTTGATGTGCCTGAGTATGTTCTTAGCTCACGTAATCTTGATATTATTTATAGATTTATTAGGGGCGTTTTTGATACAGACGGTTGTATTTCTTTTAGAAAACGAGAGGGATCAGGTTATTCAAAAGTTTATCTAAAGAGACACACTTATCCAATAATAAACCTCACCACCTGTTCCAAAAATTTGTGGGAAGGCACCTGCAAACTTTTAATGAAAACAGGTTTTCATCCTACGGTTTCTTATACTAAGGCAAAATATAATGCCCATAAGAAATATAGGATATTCCTGAGAGGCGATGCCAATATAATAAATTGGATTAACAACATTGGTTTTAAAAATCCAATAAAACTTAACCGATTCGTAATATGGAAAAAGTTTGGCTTTATGCCGCCAGGATTAAGCTACAAAGACCAAATAAAGATTCTGAACGGAGATATAGACCCAAATGATTACTATTCTGACAATCTGCAAATGGAGGAAAACCTGCTTCCCCTCCTTGTTAAAAGAAGACTAAAGGTCATGAAAAACCTCGAATCATTTATTCCTAAAGATTAAAAACACAAATATACATAGATTCTTTCGGACCCGTAGCCTAGTCTGGATTTGGGCACTCCGCTTCGGATTCTTCAAAAAGGAGTTACGGAGAGGTCGAGGGTTCGAATCCCTCCGGGTCCACTTATGAAAATACCTAAATTTACTGGAACTGACAAACAAAAAGTGAACGCAATTGCTAAATGGCTGTATACGGAATTTAAGCGTGTTCGCGTAACGCCTGAACAAATGAGTAATGATTTATTCAACAGGACGGTGAATAAGGTAATTGAGGAAAAAAAGCTGTGCTATAATGTGCCATGTGCTGACAGTGCGGGAGTTGCTGCTGAAGCACTTTTAGAGAATGGAATTCCTGCATGGATTGTTCTTGAGAAGAAAATTCATAAGAATGGGGAAGAATCATTCCATCTCTCCACAGAGTTTATTGTTGATGGTAAGCCCAATCATTTAAAGGTAACAAGGTCCGAGGTAAGTATCGTGTCGGGGAATAGGACGACAACCTCCTATCGCCCGGTAGTAAAAAAGGTTGAGATTGTTCAACCAATAGGTGCAAGATCAGTATTGAGTCTTTTTGGTGTAAATTCAAGAGACGATATGGCGAAGGTCTTGAATGGGTTTGACTGGAAAAAAATGGACAGAAACTTTAAAAAACAAAAGTCAAGATTGCATTTCAGAATGACTGCTGCTAGGAGGTTTTTTTGGCAAAAATATGCGGGAATTTTTAGCAGATGGAGAAGAAAATAACCTATTCAAACTCTTCCTTGCCCCTAAGGTAAACAGTCAAGAATTCCCGGAAGCCCCTATTTTTCTTGTATAGTTCAATAATCCCCTTTTCATCCAGCACAACCGCCCTTTTCCGAAGTGCCTTTCTCACATTTTCCTTCTCTGCCTTTTTCAGTTTTTTCAGGTAATCTGAAATGAAATTTCTCGCATCCCCATATTTCCTCTCAACTTCCAAAACCCATCTGCCCTTCTCTATCCTAGGCCCTGCCACAACTTTTTTATGGGCACCCAAAAACCTCTCACTGTTATCTTTGTCAGTGACCTCAGGCCCCACTTTCACAGCAGCCCTTTGCAGAATTAGGGATTCCAACTCAATCACAATCAGCATCCTCTTTCCTTCCTCCAGCCATTCATCACTTCTTATAACTTTGAAATCAAATTCCTCCAATTGATTCACCATCTTTTTTCCCAGCCGCCTAATTTGCCCCCATAAAATATCCTCCAGAACTTTTGGATAGCCAATCTCAACAGCCAGTAATTCCTTCTTCCCCAAAATCTCCTTTACCTTTTTAACGCTCCATGGCTTTTCCTTCCGCGGGAAAAAGAATTTTTCAGAGGGCTTCTCCAAAAAGGCGCGCGAGGCGGCAACAATCCTGCTGAACTGATTCAAAGAAAGGGCGGCCGCGACATTCCTGTTCCTGTCCACTGGGTCAATAACAATCAGCGGGGAATCAAACTTCTTTATTGCCTCGGTCTTTACCAAATAATTCTCCAAATCAATTACCTCATTCCTGCCCCAATTTGAAATTCCTTTCAGTGCCTTCTCAAAGGAACCATATTTTATAATCAGCAATTCCACAACATAACCCGGAACACTGCCCATCCTCAAATCCGCGCCATAGGCCCTGATTCCTTTCAGGAACTGCCTCAACAGCCTCACTTCCCCCTTTTGTTTCTCCTTCAATTTCCCCTTAACATACGCCGCATGGAACGGGCTTCTGTCCACTGAACTCTTAAGCAATTCCGCCTTTTCCACCCTGTAGCTGGGAACTATCTCAACATTAAAGCCATTAATAATCCCCCGAATATAGGGGTGCTCAGAATATGCCTTCTCCCATTTGTGCCCGCGGAAAACCCGTTTACCAATTCTCAGGCCTTCCCTCTCAAAATCCTTTCTCCCTAATTTTTCAGGAAAGAGAACAAAGATGTCAATATCCCTGTCCCCTTTAAGGTGGGTATCTCTCGACAAACTTCCTGCAAGGACAACATCGGCATGCTCCCCCTCAAATGATTTGATTTTTTCAATAAGTGAATTGGCAAAAGATATCTCTCCCTCAATTTCCTTCTTTCCAGGGCTTATTTTTTTCAGGATTTTCGAAAGTATCTGCTTTATGGAAAACACCCTATAGTTTATATATCATTTAACTATAAATATATAGTCAAATTTCAAGTTGAGATTATGCACGAATTCAGGGAACAGAAAGGGGAAAAAATAGACTCCTATGATGTTGTGGATATCTACGAGGGATTCCCCTACTTCTTCTATGATGTAATGGATGCCGAGCTCACCGAAAAAGAGAGGGTATTTGTCAAAATACTTGAAAAAATAATCCATGGCAGGGGGTCACTTGAGGAAATCAAAACCCAGTTCCCGAAAATAAGCAAGCAATTCATAGAGGAATTCTCAGATAAGATTGCCTCCCCAATAGGGCCAAGCGACATAACTGTAAAGATTCCGGAGATGGAAATATTCAACGCCCTTAAGATAAATCTCATTGCACTGTTCAAGGAATTTGTCCCCTTTGTGGAGAACCATGCGGGCCTTGCAAATGCAGTCCTTGACAAATCTGTAGGTTTGGGAATCCTTGCCCCGTTAATAAGGGACCATGAGCTGGAAGAGATTATGGTAAATGGCTGCAAAAGGCCGATTTTTGTTTTCCATAAGCGATATGGCATGTGCAAGACCAATCTATTTTTTGATGAGGCCAAGGATATGGACTACTTAATTACGAAGATTGCCAATACTGTCGGAAAGCAGTTTTCCACAGAATACCCGCTTCTTGATGCAAGGGTGAGCGGCGGCAACAGGGCAAACGCAACACATAATCTGGTTACCCCTTATGGCTCAACGCTTACTATCAGAAAATTCACAAAGGTTCCGCTTTCAATAGTCAATTTGGTTGAAAACAACACCATATCTAGCGAGGTTGCGGCATTCCTTTGGGTCATGGTTGAGGGCATGAACATTGAGCCAATGAACTTGATAATTACAGGCGGGGCAGGCTCAGGAAAAACAACAACACTGAATGTATTGAGCACATTTATACCCTATCAAGAGAGGGTAATAACCCTTGAGGATACGTTGGAGCTTGATTTGGGCAGCAGGCAGAACTGGATACAGATGGAATCCAAGCCTGAAACAATGGGCTCCAAAGGGGTTTCAATGGACAGCCTGCTTAAAAATGCATTAAGGATGCGCCCTAACAGGTTGATTGTGGGTGAAGTAAGGGGCCCTGAGGCACAAACCCTTTTTGTTGCGATGGACATAGGCCACAGGGGCTGTTTGGGGACCCTGCATTCAAATACCGCAAGAGAGATGCTACTAAGGCTGAAGGCAGAACCAATGGGGGTTCCTGACGCAATGATCCCTTTGCTTGACCTGATTGTTGTTCAGTACAAGATGTATGTCAGGGGAAAGGGGGTGATGAGGAGAATCGCCCATATTTCGGAGATTAGCTCAATGCAGAAAACCGCCCTCCTTGCCAATGTTTATGAATGGAAGAGGGACAAGGACGAACTTGTCAGGACAGATGTCCCCTCCCACATAATAGAGATACTTGCCGAGAAAACAATGCGCTCAAAAAATGAGGTCAGAAAAGAAATGGGGATCAGGCAGAACATAATTGAATGGATGCTCAAGAACAACATAAGGGCAAACCCTGATGTGGAAACAATAATCCAGCGCTACTACTATGACCCGGAAACTGTGCTGAAAGAGGTAATGAAGGATTTGGGAAAGGACTTAGACTAGTTCCTTCCTAAATAGCATCTCATATTTCGGGCCTTTATCGGAAAGATGCGATTCCATAAGATCAAATGAACCAACATCAAACGCCTCACTAAATTCCTTCTTGTTCAGGTTCTCAATTATGCCATCTAATTCCTTTTTTTCCAGAAACTTATTCCTTGCAATTGTCACATGCGGATGAAACCTTTCTTCCTGAGTTGAAAGTGCCCTGTTCACCTCATCTGAAAGTTTTTCCATTTCCGCCCCTCCCTCATCAACACCAACCCATAGGGCCCTGTTTCCAAAAGAGCCAATGCCTTTCAGGACTGCGCGGAATTTTGGGAATTCAATTGAGGAAACTTTTTCCCTCAATTCCCCAACCCCATCCTCACTAATATAACCTAAGAATTTGAGTGTGATATGGAGATTCTCTTCCGCAACCGGCTTACACCCTTTTGGAAGCGTTGAGGAAAACCCGGAATAAATCTTTTCCCTGATTTCCTCAGGAATGATTATCGCGAAAAAAACTCTCTTACCGGCTTCATTGAAAGTCTCACCCTAGCCTGATGTTGTCTGCTATCATGCGCAGCAGTACCTCTTTTCGTTGCTGTATTGTGGTGCGGGAGTATAGGTGTGCTCCGTAGCGTTGTTTGAGTCTGCCTATGGCAGACTCTATG